>JAYWIJ010000281.1:0-6576 GCA_043788935.1 Gemmatimonadaceae bacterium
AAGAAGGCGCCGTATGCGTCGGTCAGGCGATACCTCGGCATGCCGGTGCGCGACACGATTGGTCGCTGAGCACACTGCGGGAAACGGCAACTGCGCAGCGCAGAACCGAACGGCCGCAGAACCGAAAACCGCAGAACGGCAACGGCGAACGGCCTTATCGCAACACTGCGACAGCCCGCAAAATCGCAAGGATCCGCGAAACGGCGCGAGAGCCTTCAGGCAACCGGAGATGCATGTACGCATGCGTCGCAGCGATTGCTGGGGAACTGCGTCGCTGTTGCAGTTCCCCTTGAAATTGACGAGTCTCCGTGACGCATGGAGGCTGAAGATTCGAATGACAGACCGAGAACGCCGTTTCGCGCCGATGCAGTTTGGCGGGCCGTCGCAGTTTTGCGATGAGGCCGTTGCGGTTGCCGTTCTGCGGCAGTTCGGTTCCGCGGCTGTTCAGTTCTGCGATTCGCCGTTGCTTTTGCCCGCCCCGAATCGAGACCTGAGTGCCGCGCGCAGGTCCAGTGTCGGCGTGGGAGGCATGGCCCCTGGCGGCTGCTCGGCGACCGGCGGCAGCGCGAGCTGAATGCGCTGCATGGTGGTGAGCACGGCTGCATCGAGGAAGCGCGACTTCTGGTCGAGTGCGAAGTCGGCGCTCCAGCGCGACGCATACGCGTAGAGCGGATAACTCACGTGCAGATGCCGCTTGGCCCGCGTCAGCGCCACGTAGAACAGTCGACGTTCTTC
Source organism: Gemmatimonadaceae bacterium (assembly GCA_043788935.1). Lineage (GTDB taxonomy): Bacteria > Gemmatimonadota > Gemmatimonadetes > Gemmatimonadales > Gemmatimonadaceae > JACMLX01. The sequence continues at coordinate 736 of JAYWIJ010000281.1, forward strand.
CTCGATCTGCGTCGCGTCCTTGATGGCGCGTGAACTCGGAATCCATCCGTCGGCCGCCCAGATGACGAACACCGCCTCCCACTCCTTGCCCTTGGCGGAATGGATGGTGCTGATCACGAGGGCGTCGTCTTCCTCCGTCTCACGCGCCTGCGCGAGGTCGGAGGTGGCCGACGGTGGTTCGAGGGCGAGGGCGCTGAGGAAGGCGCCACGATTCGGATATCCGCTGGCGATGTGCTCCAGTTGTACCAGATCGTTGAGACGCACCTCGGCGTCGTCGAAGCGTTGCTTCAGGATGTCGTCGTACACGCCGCGCACCAGCGCTATGTCGGTGCCGGGATCGGCGCCACTGCTGCCGGAGAGCCGCTGCATGAGCGCGCAGAGTGCGGTGTGCGTGGCGCGGGCGCGCGGTGGTGCTTCCCACGATTGCAGGCCTTCCACTCGCCACGCCGCCATCTCCAGCGAGGCGATCGCACGCCGCGCCGAGACCTCGCCGATGCCCGGCATCAGCTGCAGCAGGCGGAACCAGCTCACTTCATCGCGCGGGTTTTCTGCAACACGCAGGAACGCCAGCATGTCCTTCACGTGCGCGGCCTCGAGAAACTTGATGCCGCCCCACTTCTCGAACGGGATGCGGCGCGCCGCCAGTTCGATCTCGAGATCCGCGCTCATGTAACCGGCGCGCACCAGCACGGCGATCTGGTCGAGCCTCAGGTTCTCCGTTTCGCACAGATCCAGCAGGCGGTCGCAGGTGAACTTGGTCTGTGCTTCCTCATCGCGTGTCGGTATCAGCCACGGCAGCTCACCGGGGCGATCATCAATGCTGCGAAGCGCCTTGCGGTAGCCCTCCGTCGCCTGGGCCAGCACGGCATTGGCCGTGTCGAGGATCGGCTGCGTGCTGCGGTAGTTTCGGTCGAGCGTCACGATGGTGGTACCCGGAAACTGCGCCGGGAAGTCGAGGATGTTGCGCACCGTCGCACCGCGGAAGGCGTAGATGCTCTGCGCATCGTCGCCGACTACGGTCACGTTCTGATGAGACGCACAGAGCCCGCGCAGGATGCGTGACTGCAGCACGTTCGTGTCCTGATACTCGTCCACCAGCACATGGTCGTAGCGCGAGCGAATGCGTTCGCCCAGCGGCTCTGACTCGAGCATCGCCGCCCAGAAAAGCAGCAGGTCGTCGTAGTCCACGAGGTTGCGGGCCACCTTCCGCTCGACGTACTCCGCGAACACCTGCCCGATGTCGGCGAGGTCGTCCACGTACGCGGGGTAGCCGTCGCGCAGCAGGTCCTCGACCGTCCGATCGGTGTTGATGTGCCGGCTGTAGAGCGCCTGCAGTGTTTCCTTCTTCGGGAAGCGTCGCTCGCGGGCGCCGAAGCCCTTGGCGGCGCGCGCGAGCTGCATCAGGTCTTCGGCATCACCCTGGTCGAGAATGGTGAAGCCTTCGGCGATGCCGGCGTGCATGCCAAATTGACGCAGCGTGCCATGCGCCGTGGCGTGGAAGGTGCCACCCTGCACACGCTTCCCCTGTTGCCCGGTAAGCCGCTCCACACGCGCCAGCATCTCTTCCGACGCCCGGCGCGTGAATGTCAGCAGAAGAATGCGCTCGGCGCGCACACCGCGTTCGATCAGCGAGGCCACGCGATGCACCAGCGTGCGTGTCTTGCCGGTGCCGGCGCCAGCCACGATCAGCAGCGGGCCGTCACCATGCATGACCGCCGCACGTTGTTCTGCGTTCAGCCCTGCATGTGCAGACGGCGCGGCGGCACCATCACCCGTGCTCACGCTTTCGACTTGCTGCGAAAGGCGTTCACCATCCACTGCGAGATGTCGAGCCGGCTGTGGCGCTGTTCCTTCCACGGGTCGCCATACATGTGATAGCCGTTCTGCTCCCAGAAGCCCGGGGCATCGGCGTTCATGAACTCGAAGCCGCGCACCCACTTGGCGCTCTTCCACAGGTAAAGATGCGGCACCACGAGACGCATCGGCCAACCATGGTCCGGCGTGAGGTGAATGCCGTCATGCTTCCACGCCAGCACATTCGCCGGCTTGTCGAGATCGGCGATCGGGAGGTTCGTGGTGAAGCCCTGCTCGGCGAAAACCATCACGTGCGTCGCCTCGGGCCGCGGCTTCGCGAGCGTCAGCAAGTGTTGCACGCTGACCCCCTCGAAATCGTTGTTCAGCCGGCTCCAGCGCGTGACGCAATGCATGTCGCAGCGCGTGATCTGGCGCGGCATCGCCTGGATGTCGTCCAGCGTGAACGACGCCGGCGCATCGCAGAGCCCGCGGAACTCGAATCGCCACGTGGCCGGATCGATGGTCGGCACACCACCGTAGTGCAGCACGGGCCACTTGCGGGTCTCCGACTGCCCGGGCGGAATGCGCTCGCGGTCGGTGGGTCGGACATCGAGCGTCGGCAGTTCGTCGGACATCATCGTCTCGGCATCGGGGTCTGCTCAATTCTATCGCGGTCCAGCGACTCCGCGTCATTCGAGGCATCCAGGAACTGTTCTCGCGGAGATCGCGGAGATCGCGGAGGCGCGGAGCTACGCGGGGAACTGCTTGTCCTGGGGAACAGCTCTCGGGATTCGAGTGCAGTTCCCCAAGCCTTCCTCCGCGTGCCTCTGCCCCTCCGCGACCCCCGCGAGAACAGTTGTAGCTTTCTAGACTTGCGCCGCAACCAGCGTGTCGAGCTCGGCCCGCGGCGTAGCGACTGGCGTCAGCGAAAAGACGGTGCCGAACGCTGCGGCGGTGAGCGATGCCATGCGCTCGAGAGTGGGCGCCGACGAGCCGAGTTCGCGGGCGGTGCTGGTCATCACCACGTCGGCGATGCCGCACGGCACGAAGAGGTCGAAGTAGGACAGATCCGTGTCGACGTTCAGCGCGAAGCCATGCCGCGTGACCCAGTCGCGTGCATGTACGCCGATCGACGCGATCTTGCGATCATCGATCCAGACCCCCGTGTACTTCGCCACGCGGCCCGCGGTGAGGCCCACGCCGGCCAGCGCGACGATCAGTGCTTGCTCGACTTGCCGCAGGTACCAGTGCAAGTCCTGCGTGTGCTGCTTCAGGTCGATGATCGGGTAGCCAACCAATTGTCCCGGGCCATGAAACGTGGCGTCGCCACCGCGCTCGATGTCGAAGCGCTCCACACCGCGGGCGGCGAGGAGCGCGTCGGAGATGTGCAGGTTGTCACCCTTGGTGGATCGCCCGAGTGTGACGACGGGCGGATGCTCCACCAGCAGCAGCACATCCTCAGGCACGACACCCGTGATGCGCGCCGCCGACACCGCCCGCTGGAGTTCGAGTGCATCGCTGAACGCGAGGCGCCCGAGATCCACCACCAGCAGGCGGCGACTGCTCACGCGTGCACCATCTTCCCCATCGAATCGAGCACCGCTTCCGCGATCGCTTCGGACAGCGTCGGATGCGCATGCACGGCGAGGTCGATTTCCTCCACCGTGAATTCGTTCTCGCGGGCGACGACGATCTCGTGAATCAGTTCGGTGGCGTGTGCACCCACGATGTGCGCGCCAAGGATCTCACCATACTTCTCGTCACGGATGATCTTCACGAAGCCATCCGTCTCACCCGACGTCCGCGCGCGACCGTTGGCCGAGAAGGCGAACTTGCCGATCTTGTACGGCACGCCCTTCGCCATCACCTGCTCCTCGGTCAGCCCGATGGACGCCACTTCCGGGTGACAGTAGGTGCAGCTCGGGATGTTGCCGTAGTTCACCGGGTGGGTCTTCTGCCCGCCGAGCATGTCGGCCAGCACGTGGCCTTCGCGCGATCCCTTGTGCGCCAGCATCTGGTTGCCGGCCACGTCACCGATGGCGTACACGCCCTTCACCGACGTCTCGAACTTCTCGTTGATCGCGATGAAGCCGCGATCGGACTTCTTCACGCCAAGCGCCTCGAGACCGAAGCCGTCGGTGTTGGCGGCGCGGCCGGCCGCCACGAGCACCTTGTCCACGGTCAGCACGCGCGGCTGGCCGCCCGCCTCGAACGACAGCGTGACGCTCTCCGCCTCGACCTTCGCCGCGGTGATCTTCGCACCCGTCACCGACTCGATGCCGCGCTTCTTGAACGCACGCGCCAGCTCAGCCGATGCATCGGCGTCCTCGATCGGGAGAATGCGTGATGCGACTTCGATCAGCGTGACCTGCGTGCCGAACGCATTGAACACATCGGCGAATTCGCAGCCCACCGCACCGGCACCGACGACCGCCATCGTCTTCGGCGCCTTCTCGAGCACCAGCACTTCGTCGGACGAGAGCACGGTGGTCTTGTTCAGCTCCAGTCCAACCTGCGGCAGGCCGCGCACGCGTGACCCCGTCGCGATCACCAGCGCCTTGGCGCAGGTATGCGATTCGACCTTGCCATCAGCGCTCGTCACTTCGACCGTGTTGGCCGCCGTCACGCGACCGTTGCCGCGGATGTACGTCACCTTGTTCTTCTTCAGCAGGAACTCGACGCCCTTGGAGTTCTGCGCGCTGATGCCGCGCGACCGCTTCATCGCCGGGCTGAAGTCGAGCGTGATCTCGCCGGTCGTGATGCCATGTTCGGCGGCGTGTTTCAGCCTGTTGGCGAGCGACGCGCTCTCGAGGAGCGACTTGGCGGGAATGCAGCCCCAGAGCACGCAGGTGCCACCCAGCGCCTCGCGCTCGATAACGGCCACGGTGAGGCCGAGTTGCGCGCTGCGAATGCCGCAGACGTACCCGGCGGGACCGCCGCCGAGGATGATGACGTCGAACGATGCCATGACGATCTCACGTGGAGGAGCGGGCGCAGACCGGTGTCGCGCCGCGGCGCGCCGCTCCAACTGGGAGCGACGACTCCGGAAAGATGCCCGTTTTGCCGGGGTGACTCCAGTGCAGGCGCGCCGGAACGGTCAGCAGAACGGCGCGAGCAGCAGCAGGGGAATCGCGGCGATGACGAGCGCGGCGGTCACGGCCTTGGGCCAGTCGCGCGTGAAGGTCCGGTACCATGCCTTCGCGAGCCACGGCACGATGCCGAGTGCCAGCAGCACGGAGTGGAACTCGCCCGTCGTCACGATGGCACGGGCAGCGTTCCATGCCGGCGAGACGCCGGCGATGCCGCCGGATGTCAGATAGCGGACCTGCTGGACGCCTGCAGCCATTGCCGTGGCCTCGAAGCCCAGCCGGACGAGGAGCAGCAGCAGCGGCACGGCGACGCCCCACCAGAGCACGAACCAGCCCATGGCGTGCGCGGTGAACACCATCGCGGCCTCACTGTCGCGCCGTACCGGTGCGCGCAGCGCAGCAACCACGCCCAGCACCAGCACGGCGGCCGTCAGCAGCCAGATGATGGGCACGACGTTGAGCATGGCGGCGATGTCGCGCACGATGCCCGGTGCGTCCTCTCCCGCCACGTTCAGCGGTGAGCGATTCGCGAGCCCTGACGCAATTTCGGCGGTGCGCTCGCTGCCGATCGTCAGTGCGCGGTCCGGCCGTGGTCGCAGTCCGGCCGTCATGCTGATGACCGCAAAGAGCACGAGTGCAACCGCCGCGACCATCGCCGGTCCGAAGTACCGGCGGGTCTGCCCGGCGAGATGCGTCACCGTCAGTTCGCCCGGCGCCAGCAGCAGCGCCGTGACGGTGCGCGCGAGTCGGTTGTCGCTCTCGAGACCAGCCGTGACGAGAGCACGCAGCAAGCGGCGCCGGGCGCGGTTCTTCTCGCCGCTTCCGCAAGCGCCGCAGGTCTCACCCGTCACCGCTGCGTGGCAGCGTGCACACTCGAAACGCGCGACCAGCACTCCGACGGGCGTTTTCCGCTTGGGCCAGAGCACCGGCGCAGATTCCGCCTTCGTGAAATTCGCCG
>JAYWIJ010000282.1:0-6550 GCA_043788935.1 Gemmatimonadaceae bacterium
CGAGGCCAGCCAGTCGCACAAGGAAGCCACGCACGGCGGCGGTCTGCGGCCCATACGGCAGCGACGGCGCGGTGCTCACGAAGTAGCCGGCGTCAACGGCACCTGATGGCCGAGCAGGCGCAGGCCATCGTACACCGTGGGCGCGCTGGGACGCCAGCCCGTGGCCAGCAAGGCGTCGACGTTGATCCGCTGATTGCTGCGGCCACTGCGAACCGGCGCCGCGTTATCGCGTGGCGTCTGCTCCGCCGGCGCGGTGATCGGACGACCGATGAGGGTGGATGCGATCGACGACGAGCGCAGCGGCGTTCCATCGGCGCAGTTGAACACGCGCACGCCCGGTGTGCGATCGTACTGCAGCAGATGCACGATGGCTGACACCACATCGTCGCGCCACGAAAAGTTGCACCACACATCCCCAGTCGCGAAGGCGGGGGCGGCCAGTCGTGCGGCCGGATCACGTTGCGGTCCGTACAGGCCGGCCGCGCGCACGATGCGAACCGTGGCGTCGTGATTCCGGGCCAGCGTCGCGATACGCTGTTCGGCGTCGTACAAGGCCTGCACCCGCGCGTCGCGTGGCTCGATGGCGCTCATCTCGGTGACTTCGCTGCCGTCTTGCCGATCATAGACACCAGTGCTCGACACATACAGCACCGATCTGATGCCGAGCGCATTCGCCAACGCCGCCGCGCCGGCGGCTGCCTGCGGATAGATGCCGTAGTCGTCACCACGCGCGCGCGACGGTGCGACGCACACGACGAGGTGATCGATCGGTGCCGGGAGCGCCGACCGCACGATGGCCTGCAAGGCCGCCGTCGATTCCGGCCCGCGCACGGCGTCGGCGATATCGCCCGTCAACGCGGAAACGTCGGGGTGGGTTGCTGTACGGGCGCTACGCTGCAGCGTGGCAACGGTAGCGCCACGCGCCGCCAGCTGTACCGCCGTGGGCTGACCCAACCAGCCCGGCCCCACGAGCAGCACACTGCCGTGCAGGCGTGCTGCCGTTGCTTCCGGAGGGACCGACGTCATCGCGTGCCGCGCATCAACGAAGCAGGAAGTACCAGACCGCGCCGCCCGCTGCCAAGGCGACACCGATGCCGGCCCCGATCAGGCCGGTGCTCTTGCCGCCGGTCTCTTTCGGATGTCGATCGGACATCGGGGTCCGCCCGGTCCGTCCGGCACGCTGCGACGTCTGGGCGCTCGCCTCGTCTGCGTCGGCGGCGTTCTGCGCATCCTGTGCGCGCGTCATGTCCCGCGCCGTCGGCGGCATCGGCGCCGGAGCGGGCGCCGGCTCCATGCGAGCGCCAGGGGTGACCAGCGCAGCCGGAGGCGGCCCGAATCCATGCGTCAACACGGGCTCTGTGTGCCGTACCGGTGGACGGAGCGGTGCGTTGAGCGGCGAAAGCGGTTCTGGCACAGCGGGTGCCGGCTCCTCGATGCGCGACGGCGTTGCCTCATCGAGTTCGAGTGCCGGACGGTGCATCGGCACATCGACCAGTGAGTCGGCCAGTGCGTCGTCGAGCTCGAGCCCCAGCAGATCGGTGCTCGCATCCAGTATCGATGCGGGCGCATCGGGTGCGCCGAGCCCATGCTCGATCGTGAAGCCGAGCGCCATCGAGGGCGCATCGTCGTCCTGGCGCGGGGGCCCGAACTCGTCGGCCAGGTCGAGCGCGATGTCCACCGCTGGCGTGGGGGCATCGTCCACCAGATCGAGCATCGGTTCGACCGGTGTATCCACGACCGTTTCGAAGGCGGCGAGAATCTCGGCATCGTGATTCACCGGCTCCTGAATCGCGATCACCCCCGAGGGCGTGGTGCGCAGCAGCACATCGGTGATCGCGACGGCATCGCGGAGCGGCTGATCGTCCCACTCGGCTTCGGCCGCCTGCTCGTCGATCGAGGCATGCGCGTAGACGGCCACCTCCTCGGCGGGGCTCGCCTCACGGTGGACCGTCTCGGCGCGATTGGCGTCGGCACGGGAGCGAACGGCCGCAACCATCGCGAGCAGGCGGTCGGCACGATCGGTGGACATGCCATGCGCATCGAGCAGGGCGTGGAGACGCAGCAACAGCGGTTCGGCGTTGGCCGGGACACCCGCGGCCAGGGCCAGCCGGGCGGCGTTCTCCAACATCACCACGAGGCGCGCATCTTCATCGCCGACATGACGTTCCACGGCTGATATCGCGCGCTGGATCAGCGCCTGCGCTTCGTCGAGCCGGCCGGAGGCACCGAGCATGACCGCGAGATCCATGCGTTCGCGAGCCACCGGCATCGCGTCCTCGCCGGCGAGCGCGACACGGAGGGCGCAGGAGCGCTGGGCATGGAGCAGGGCGTCGTCGGTACGTCCGGCCCGGAAGCAGGCCTGCGCCAGATTGCCGAGAATCAACGCCAGCGCATCGTGAGAGCTCACATCGGGCGCACGTCGTGCCAACACGTCGGCCGCGGCAGCAAATGCCTCGGCGGCTTCATCCCAGTCCGCCGCAGCGGCAAGGGACAAGCCCCGCGTGTTGTCATCCATCCAACCGTCGCGCTCGGAGCGCGCGGACCCGTGTGCCATCAGTAGCTCATGCATCGCGAGAGTTTGACGCGCCGTCGTAACCCACGTCACCGTGGTGTGCGCGATTGTGCCAGCAGTGAAACGTTCGTGCACTGAGCGACATGGCCGCCGGCCGCTTGCACTGAAACGCCGTGATCCGCCGTTCCCTCTACGAACGGTTTCACGACGCCCTGTGTGCAATATGGCATGCTCCGACCATCCGGCGGCAGGCGCGATGCGAACGGAGCGTGATGGGCGTCAAACCTCATAAGGCGGCGCTTGGGCGTCGCGTTGACGCCGATCGTCCAGCGCGTAGCTTCCGCGTATGAACTCGTCGCCGAATCGATTTGCACTGAATGACTTACGGTCCTGTTCGCCGAAGTCAGTCGGTCGTACTGCCTGGCATCTCGCGATGCTCTGCACACTCGCGGCGTGCAATCGTGAAAAGAGCGTCACGGTGTCGGGTGACATACCGGGGCTCGATACACTCGGATATCGCGGCGATTCGCTGCTGGCGCAGGCCGAGCGCGGCCCGGCCGACCTACTCGATTCGCTCGCGGTCATGCAGAACGCGTCGCAGGTGGCGGCCAGCGGTTCAAACGACGGCACGATCGCGAACGTGAACAGCGCCACGCGTGCCAGCGCCGGGTTTGGTACCACGGCCGGTCAGGCGATGAGCCTTCGGGCCCAAGCACGTGGTGATTCGATGGCCCGCGCCATCGCGCAGCGACTGGCGGGCGGGAGTGATCTGGCCGGTCGCACGCGTGGTGATTCGGTGCGCGGCGTGGTTACGATCGTCGGTGCCGAGCCCGCTCGGCAGGTCGTCCTGCGCGTCGATGGCAACAACATTTCGCTGAGCGGGATGGCGACCACGGGGCTCGGGCGATTGGCCGGCACGGAGGTCGTGGTGCGCGGCGTCAAGATCACGCCGCGCGACATCGTCGTGTCGGATTATCTGGTGCGGTCGTCCGACGGTGTACCGGCGTGGGATGGCACCCTCGACGACGGCGGCGGGCTGCGACTCACTGACGGATCCGGTCGCAAACGACTGCCCTCCGTGCCCAGCGCGCTACGAGGGATGGTCGGTGCGCGTGTCTGGGTCGCGTTCAAGGAAGGCAGCGCTACCGCCGACTCGTACGGTATCATCGGTCGGCGGTAGTCGCGCACTGATGTCGTCAGGCTTCGCGGATCGCGGCCATCGGCGTTTCCTTGTAGACATCGCGGCTGGTCAGTAACCCGATCGCCATCGTGAGCAGCAGCATGCCCGCCGCGATCACGAACGTCGGGCCGACGGCGGGATCGAACGGATCCTTGAACACGAAGCGCGTGAGGCCCCATGCGCCAGCGAACGCCAGCACCATGCCGGTGAGCGCCCCGAGCGCCCCGAGCGCCCCGTACTCCGCGAGCAACACGCGCGCGACCTGAGCCCGTGATGCTCCAAGCGTGCGCAGTAACACGCCTTCTCGCAATCGCGCGCGCCGCGTGGCGGCGACGGCGCTGAAGAGCACCGGGATGCCCATCGCCAACGAGAACAGTCCCAGGAAGCGGATCGCGAGCGTGACCTTGTCGACGATGGCGCCGATCGTCTGACGCACGAGTGTGAGATCGACGCTCGAGATGTTCGGGAACCGTCGCACGATATCGCGCTGCACGGCGGCGATCGCCGGTCCCGCCGGCACATTGGCGACCACCACGAACTGTTGTGGCGCGCGACGCAGCGCCTCGGGCGCGAACACCACGAAGAAGTTCGCCTCGAAGCGTGCCCAGTTCACGGTGCGGAAACTGGTCACGATCGTGGTGACCGGTACACCCTGCACATTCCACGTGACGGTGTCACCGAGTGCCACGCCCAGATCGGTGGCGAGGTCGCGCTCGAAGGACACTTCGAACGGCGCATCCGGACTGCTGGCGCGCGACTTCGCGCGCGTGGCCGAATCGGCGAACCACTTGCCAGCCACGACGGCTTCCGAGCCCACGATGGAATCGCGATACGTGCTGCGGTATTCGCGACGCAGCGCCCACCCGGCGCGCCGCGCGCTCGTGTCGGCCATCAGCGACGACACACTACGGCCATTCAGCGCGTCGATACGCATCGTCACGATCGGCGTCTGTTGCACCACGGGATGCTGCCGCGCGCGCAGGAGTGAATCGAGTGGTGCCGCCTGATCATCCTGCACGTCGAAGAAGAGGAGGTTGCCGGCCGAGCCGGCGGAGGTGGCTTGCACGCGACTGAGCAGATTCGCCTGCACCAGGTACACGGTACTGAGCAGGAAGGCGCCGAATCCCAGCGCGAGCGTGACCGCGCGTGTCTGATTGGCCGGGCGGTGCAGATTGGCGATGCCCTGCCGGAGCTCGAATGGCCACGACGGCCGCGTGCTGCGGCGTGCCGCCGCGATGAGCAACGAGGCGGCGATCCAGAGCACCAGCACCGCGCCCCCGATGGCCGCGCTGATGTAGAGCCCCTGGCGAACGCTGCCGATGCGCGACACCACGATGCCGATGATGCTGCTCACCAACAGTGCGTCGACGGTCAGGCGTGCCGGGTCGTTCCACTCGCGGGGCAGGGCCGTGTTGTCCATTTCGCGGCGAATCGCCTGCAACGGGGACACACGACGCAACGCGAGCAGAGGTCGCATTGCGAACACCAGCGACACCCACACGCCGGTGGCAAGGCCCAGAATCAGCGGCCGCGGTTCAAGGGCGAGTTCGACATCGATGGGTAGGAAATCCGACACCACACCCGGCAGGAGGAACTGCACGGCGACGCCGAGCAGTGTACCGGCGATAGCACCGACGAGGCCCATGGCGGCCGACTGCACGACGTACAACGCCAGGACCTGACGACTGGTGGCGCCTAGGCATCGCAGCACGGCCACGGTATCGATCTTGGCGGAAACGAACGCGTTGACACCACTCGCGACACCGATGCCGCCGAGCAGGAGAGCAATGAGTCCGATGATGCTGAGGAAATCCGCCAAGCGCGCAACCGACTCGGTGAAATCGCGCTCGGTATCGGCCACCGTGCGTACGCGCACACGCGTGCGCACGGCGCCCGACACGAGCCCCGAAGCGGAATCGGGCGCTGGTTCGACCGCCTTCGGTACCGAGTCGGCCGCCGGGGCTTCGTCTTCGCCGCCCGGGCCACGGCGTTCCTCGCCGCGTGCTTCCTGCGCTTCCTGCTGCGCGGCCGCTTTCGGGTCGATCCGGCGACGGAGATCACGCGCCATCGTCTTTGCGGCGGCTGGGGTGGCCAGCGACGCGGGCAGCTTGAGCACCACGTCGTACTCGGCGCGGCTCCCGAACTTGAGCAGTGCGGTCGCGCCGAGCCACGTGTCGGACACGTACACCCGCGGCCCGATGACCGCCGTGATGCCGGCATCGCCGGGCACGTTGCCGAGCGTGCCGGCAATGGCGAACATCTTCTGACCGAGTCGCAGTGAATCACCGACGCTGGCATCGAGCGCGACCAGCAGCGATGGATCGACGAACACGATCGACTCGTTGTGTACGCGCGACCACGCGTTGGCGGGAATCGTTTCGATCTCGCCGTAGAACGGATAGCCGGGCGAGACGGCGCGCACCTGCACGAGTCGTGTGCCACCCGACGGCTCGGCCAGCGCCATGCTGGCAAAGGTCGTGACCCGAGACGTGGCGATGTTGTCGGTGCGCAGCGAATCGAGCAGCGTATCGACCACGGCCGGGAAGGCGGCGCGCGCTTGCAGCGCCATGTCACCGCCGAGCAGCGTGCGCGACTGTTCGCGAATGGAGCGCGTGACGTTGCCGGCGAACGAGTCGATCGCGACGAGCGCGGCGACGCCGAACGCAATCGATGACATGTACAGCGCCAGACGACGACGGGCCGTACGGCTCTCCCGCCAGGCGAGGCGGAGCAGGGCCTGCGTCGTCATGAGGCGGACGGAGCTGCAGTCGGCTCGTGCATGACGTCTTCGACCACGACGCCGTCACGGAGACGGATGGTGCGTTGCGTTCGGGCGGCCAGCGCGATGTCGTGGGTGA
>JAYWIJ010000283.1:0-6542 GCA_043788935.1 Gemmatimonadaceae bacterium
GCACGCACGGCCGCGCCGACGGTCTCGATCATCTGCCGCGTCCACGTGGCCTTCGCGTGCAGCGCAGCCGCGGCATCCGGTACCAGCCCGCGATGCGCGCAGAACATCCGCACCGGTCCCAGCGCCGCGATCCGCTCCAGCGAATCGATGGCGGCCCACAGATCTTCGTCATGGTGCGCGATGCGGACGGCCACGCCGAGGAAGAGGTCGCCGGAAAAGAGCGTGCGCGTGCGCGGGTCCCACACCACATGGTGATCGGCCGTGTGTCCCGGTGCCGCGTGCCGTTCCAGTGGGGCAGGATCGAAGCGCGTCATCGCTGATGTCAGCGGCGGCATCACGCGCCAGGTGACCCGGCGATAGGCGCCAATCGGAACCACTGCCGAGATCAGCGGCAGTGTGGAGGGCGCGATCCAGAGCGGGATGCCCCGTTTCGCCACCACCTCCACGTTCCCCGCGTGATCCTCGTGATGATGCGTGACGATCACGCCACGCACCGCTGAGGCATCAAGCCTGCGGACGAAGTCGCCGCGTGTGGCCGGCGGACCGGTGTCGATGAGCACGCCGTCCGTGGTCAGGAAGGCGCTGGCGGAGAAGCCCGCCAGCCGGCTCCCGATCGAGGTGAAGCGCCATTGCGTCACCCCCTCGTGCTCGATGACCTCAACCATCCACGCCCCTGACCCTGATCACCGGTCCCAGTGCCCCGTACTCCGTGTTGTGCCTCGAAACCGCGACAGATAGGTTCATGAAACCCGCCCGGCCCCCAATGGCCGGGCGCAGTCGTTTCCCCGCGCAGCAACGGTTGGTTCCATGATCGAAGCCCTCAAGGAAAAACTCGGGAGTGAAGTCGCCAAGCTGCGGCATGAGCTGACGGTCACCCTCCCGAAGGAAATCAAGAAGGCGGTCGACCATGGCGACCTGCGTGAGAACAGCGAGTACAAGGCCGCCCTGGAGCGGCAACGTTTCGTGCAGGCGCGACTCGGCCAGCTCGTCCAGCGCCTCAGCAAGCTCTCCGACATCGACGTTACCCAGATCCCCACCGACCGCGTCGGACTCGGCAGCCGCGTCACGGTCGAGGACCAGGTCACCGAGGAGCGGGAAATCTACGAGCTCGTCTTCGGCGACAGCGGCGAGATGGAAGATGGACAGGTCAGCATGTCGTCCCCGATCGGACTGGCGCTGCAGAACAGGTCGGTCGGCGAGCTGGCGCTGCTCAAGCTGCCCACGCGCACCCGTCGCCTCAAGATCGTGGAGCTGGTCACGTTTCATCAGATCGAAGAGCTCTGAGCGCCTGAATCATGGTTGCGGTCACCGTGACCATGACGACGCGCGGTGCAGTGCAGCCGATGAGATGCTCCGCGTGTGTTCGCCGCCATCGCCGTCGCGCGATGGCGGCTTTTTCTTGGTCGCGGTGCAGTGTGAAATTCAATGATTCTCGACCGGTGATATATCGCTTCAGCAGGTGAACGGGAGGGCCGGCGCTCAAAGGCGTACGTCGGATCACCACCTCCGCCCACCTCTGCATGCGCAACTTTCGTCTGCTGCTCGCGCTCGTCGCGGCCGCACTCAGCCAGCCGATCTCGGCATCGGCGCAATCCGCGGAATCGCCGTTCGAGTTTCACGCCGCACGCAACACCGCCGTCGGTCGCGCACGCGATCTGCCCGTCGTCGGCATTCCCACCTACGCCACGTGGGACTATCGCACGGCCATGCTGCAGTTTCGCTACAAAGACTCCGATCACGACCAGTTCGTGCTGCAGCTCCTCAACCGCCGTCTCGGCTCGAGCCCATTGCAGGCCGCCATTCCGGATGTGGCGATGCAGTGGGCCTTCTGGCAGCGTCGCGGCAGCTGGGGCGCGCTCAAGGTCGGTCGTGCACCGATGCCGCGCGGCATCTTCAACGAGATCCGGTTCGTCGGCACCGTGCTGCCGTTCTTCCGCCCGTCGTTCGAGATCTACGGCGAAGGCCGTGAGACGGTGGACGGTGTCGTGTTCGCGCGCCGCCAGCAACTCGGCAACGGGTTCAGCGTGGACGTGAACGCGTTCGCCGGCAGCAATGAAGTGCGCACGCAGGTGATCACCGCCTCCGGCAATTGCATCCGCGCCTTCCGCGGCAACAACCTGAAGGGTGTGCAGGGATGGCTCAACCTATGCGTCGGTGAGGTCGCATCGGTGCGTTCTTCGCCGATTATCACATCGACAGCGACACTGCACGCGGTACGCGCGGCGAAATTCTCTACTCGGCCGAAACGCGCATCATTCCGAAGACCGTCGTGCGCGGTGAGGCGCTGCGCATCTACGGCATCGGCCCGTCGCAGGACCGCAAGAGCTACTCCACCGAAGCCGTCGTCAGCGTCACCGACAAGCTCGATCTGTCGGGACAAGACAGCCTGACCGACAATCGTATCTTCCAGCGCGCGCCGCTGCAGAACGTGAACGTCACCGCCGCTGCAGAACGTGAACGTCACCGCCACGAAGGACGTCGCCGTCGGCGGCACCTACCGCGTCGGCGGCGGTGCACTGGTGCGACTCGAACACCATAACGTCACGGGTTACGCCTTCGATCGGTTCGTACCACTGCTCGCGAACGTCAACAACCAGCCCGTCATCGCACCGCCCTCGAAGGGGTCGTATTCGCTCGCCAGCTTTGCCGTCAGCTTCTGAGGATGACACACATGCGCACCTATCTCTCCGCACTCGCGGCTGCGGTCGTCCTCTCGCTCACCGCACCGGTCCCCACGCAGGCGCAGGACGTGAAAGTGATCGTCAACGCCGCCAACGCCGTCGCCGAACTGCCGGCGGGTGACGTGGCCAGCCTCTTCCTCAAGCGCGTCCAGAAGTTGCCCGGCGGCGGTGCCGCCGTTCCAGAGGACCAGGCCAAGAACTCGCCGGTACGCGGCGCCTTCTCGCAGACCGTGCTCGGACGACCCGCCGCCGTCGACGCCTACTGGCAGCGGCAGATCTTCGCTGGCGGCAAATTGCCGCCGGCCGTCAAAGCCTCCGACGATGATGTCGTCGCCTTCGTGAAGGCGACCCCCGGTGCCATCGGCTACGTCTCGGCCGGCGCCTCGGTGAGCGGCGTGAAGGTCGTCACCATCAAGTAGCGCAGGTCAGGGATCGATCGCGAAGAGGCGCGTCGCCTCTGCATCGAACGCCGCCGTGGCACTCGTCACGGCGGCGTTGTCCCATCCATGCACGCGCCCCAGCAGCGCGGCGACCTGCGGCGCCAGCGCGCGCCCCGCATCCTGACGCTCGTACGCCACCGGCATGCGTCGGACGAGCACGTCGGCCACGCTCCATGCGCCTTCCGCCACGGCTGCCCAGACGACTTCCGCAGCGATGTAGGGCAGGTCGGGATCGAGACGATCCCCAAGCAGTGGCTCGCGTTCCGCGAGACCCCACACCATGCGCCAGCGGTCGCCGTACGCCCGCACCAGCTGCGCCGCCAGTTCCGACTCGGGGATCGTGTCGAGCGCGGCGTGTACTTCGCGCTCGTGCGACAGATCACCGGCACCCGGCAGCGTCGCGTCACCCGTCACCGACGCGGTCAGCGCGCGTCGCCCCAGCGCACGCTCCACCGCGTCAACGATTTCCGCGGCCATGGCGCGATAGGTGGTCAGTTTCCCACCCGTCACCGAGAGGAGCCCCGTGGCCGACAGACCGATGTGATGTTCACGTGAGGCGTCATTCGCAGTGGTGCCGGCATGCGCCACCAGCGGCCGGATACCTGCCCACGCACTGATCACATCGCCCGACGACAGCTCGGCGGCGGGAAAGAAGTGATTCGCCGCTCGCAGCAGGTAGTCCACGTCGCCACGATTGGCACGCACGTTCGCCGGACCCGTCGTCGCCGGCGTCTCCGTCGTCCCGATGATCGTGTGGACCGCCGAGGGCAGGACGAAGAACACGCGACCGTCGTCCGGATGCAGCAACGTCAGCGCATCCTGACACGGCACCCGGTCATGTGGCACCGCGATGTGAACGCCCTTGCTCCCCAGTACCGCCGTATGCTCCGCACCATCGTCCATCCGGCGCGTCACGTCGCTCCACGGTCCGGTGCAATTCACCACCACGGTGGCAGCCACCGTCGTGCGGCGTCCCGTCGTGTCGTCCACCACCTGTGCGCCCGCCACGCGACCATTCGCATCGTGCGCGAAGGCGCTGACGGCGACGTGATTCATCACCACCGCTCCCGCTTCGGCCGCCGAGAGCACATTCGCCAGCGTCAGGCGGACGTCGTCGGTGCTGGCATCCCAGTAGCGCGCGCCACCCTGCAGTCCGTCGCTTCGCAATCCGAACTCGCGCTGGAGGATGTTGCGGCGCGATGCCCCATGATGCGTGCCGACGTTGCGGAACAGCGAGAGCGCGTCGTACGCCAGCAGGCCGGCGCGGAGCTTACACCGGGGAATGCGGGCGCCCCGATACACGGGCCACGTGAATCGCAGCGGCCGCACCAGATGCGGCGCGATCTTCAGCAACGTCCGGCGTTCGCGGCTCGCCTCGAACACCAGATGGAGATGCCCATGCTCCAGATAACGCACCCCGCCATGCACCAGCCGCGACGAGCGCGACGACGTGCCGCTGGCCCAGTCATTGGCCTCCAGCAGCGCCACCCGCAGCCCGCGAAGCGCGGCATCCCGCGCCACCCCGGCCCCGGTGATCCCGCCGCCGACCACGAGCAGGTCGAATGGCGCCGCCTCCAGCGCGCTCCACGTCAGCCCCCGCGACGCGAGGCCCAGGGCGGGGGTGCGGAGCGGATCGTGCTGAAAGGGCAGGGACACGGGTCGCGAACGGACGGGATGGGGAGGGTGGCTACCAGCAGGACGTGCATGGCAAAGCGCCGTCACCGACGGCTAACTTACGATGATGACATCGCATGGATCGTTGCGGCGCGTGGCCATCATCACGGGCGTCCGGACCCCGTTCTCGAAGGCCGGCACGCTGTTCAAGTCGCTGTCCGCGATCGAGCTTGGCCGTCTCTGTGTCGCAGAACTGATACAGCGCACCAACCTGAACGGGTCCGACGTCGATGCCGTCGTCTTCGGTACCGTCGTCCAGAGCGTGCAGGCCCCGAACATCGCCCGCGAAGTGGCCCTCATGCCGCTGCTGGGCAAGAGCGTCGACGCCTGGACCGTGAGTCGCGCCTGTGCCAGCGCCAATCAGGCCATTGCCGATGCCGCCGATCAGATCGCGCTGGGGCACATGGACTGCGTCATCGCCGGTGGTGCCGAGTCGCTGAGCAACGTGCCGATCCTGCACTCGCCGGCATTCGCCGATGTGCTCATGGCGGCGAACAAGGCCAAGAACATCAGCCAGAAGTTGGGCGCGTTCTCCAAGGTTCGTCCCAAGGACCTCGTGCCGGTGGCACCGGCCATCGCCGAACCGACCACCGGCGAGACAATGGGGCAGAGCGCGGAGAAGATGGCGAAGCTCAACGGCATCAGTCGCGAGGAGCAGGACGAGTTCGCGCTGCGCTCGCATCGCCTCGCCGCCGCAGGGCTGCGCGACGGGCGGTTGTCGGCCGAGATGTTTCCGGTGTACGTGCCGCCGAAGTACGAGAAGATCGCCACCACCGACAACGGCGTCCGCGAAGACAGCACACTCGAGGCGCTCGCGTCGCTGAAGCCCGTATTCGACAAGCGCTATGGCAGCGTCACGGCCGGTAACGCCTCGCCGCTCACCGATGGCGCTGCCGCCGTGCTGCTGATGAGTGAAGAGCGGGCCGCCGCGCTCGGCTACCAGCCCATGGGCTTCATTCGCTCGTACGCCAGCGCCGCGCTCGATCCGGGCGAGCAGCTGCTGCAGGCGCCGGTGATCGCTGCACCGAAGGCGCTCCAGCGTGCCGGACTCACATTGCGCGACGTCGACCTGATCGAAATGCACGAGGCCTTTGCCGCACAGGTGCTCAGCAACCTGCGCGGTTTCGAAAGTCAGCTGTGGGCCGAACGTGCGGGCTTCTCGACGCCGGTGGGCGAGGTGGATCGGGCCAAGCTGAACGTGATGGGCGGCTCGTTGTCGATCGGGCATCCGTTCGGCGCGACCGGCGCGCGTGTCACCACCACGCTCTGTAACGAACTCACGCGTCGTGGCGGGCAGTTCGGTTTGCTCACCGTCTGCGCCGCAGGCGGACTGGGATTCGCCATGGTCATCGAACGAGCCTGACGCCCCCGACACCACCATGACCGCCACCGAGTCCTCCCAGCGCGCGCTCACGATGCAGGTCGAGAACGGCATCGCCGTCCTCACCTTCGACCTGCCCGGTTCGCCGGTCAACGTGCTCTCCGCCGACACGCAGCACGAATTGCGCGAGACCTTCGCCGCGATTCAGGCCGATCCCGTCATCAAGGCGTCGGTGCTGCTCAGCGGCAAGCGCGACAACTTCATTGCCGGCGCCGACATCGAGGCGTTCCTCTCGTTCTGCACCGCCGAGGATGCGGAAAAGGCCTGCCGCCAGGGCCACGCCGATTTCCAGTCGATGGCTGACGGCAAGCCCGTGGTCTGCGCCATCCACGGTGGGTGCCTCGGCGGCGGCACGGAGCTGGCACT
>JAYWIJ010000284.1:0-6515 GCA_043788935.1 Gemmatimonadaceae bacterium
GTGATCGACTGGCGCCGCGCGCTGCACCGGCACCCCGAAGTCGCGTTCCAGGAACACGAAACCGCCCGGTTCATCCAGCAGGTGCTGGAGCAGATTGGCGATCTCGAGATCTCGCGTCCCACCGAGACGAGCGTGATGGCGCGGCTTCTCACGGGTCGGCCGGGACCGGTGCTCGCCGTGCGCGCCGACATCGACGCCCTCCCCATCCACGAGGAGAACGACGTCGAATACCGGTCGCAGACCGACGGGGCGATGCACGCCTGCGGGCACGACGGACACACCTCGATCGCCCTTGGTCTCGTGACCCTGCTGGCGCGTCATCGCGACCAGCTGCGCGGCGAGGTGCGCTTCCTGTTTCAGCATGCCGAGGAGCTCTCACCCGGCGGCGCCGAAGAGATGGTGCGTCAGGGCGTGATGAATGGGGTCGACTACGTCATCGGCCTCCATGTCTGGTCGGCCATGCCGGTTGGGCGCATCGGACTCATTGCAGGACCGGCGATGGCCGCGCCCGACACCTTCGAGTGTACGATCATCGGCAAGGGCGGACATGCCGCCATCCCGCAAGGCACGATCGACCCGATCGCCATCGGCGCGCAGGTCATCTCGGCACTGCAGCACGTCGTGTCGCGCACCGTCGATCCGCTCGACCCCGTCGTCCTGTCGGTCACGCAGTTCGTTGCCGGCACCACGTTCAACGTGATCCCCAGCACGGCCTATCTCGCCGGTACCGTGCGCACCTTCGATCCCATGCTGCGCACCACCGTGCCCGTCACGATCGAGCGCATCATCAAGGGCGTGACCAGCGCGTTCGGCGCCACCTACGAGTTCCGGTATGAGCCCGGCTACCGTCCGGTGATCAACGATCCGGCACTCACTGCGCGACTGACCAACGTCGTGGCCAACACATTCGGTGCGGACACCCTCATCGACATGCGCCCCACGATGGGCGGCGAGGACTTCTCGGCGTACCAACAGCGTGCGCCGGGTGTGTTCGCGTTCATCGGTGCGGGGAATGTCGAGGTCGGCATCGACTTTCCGCATCATCACCCGCGCTTCCAGATCGACGAACGCTCGCTGGACATCGGCCTGCGATATCTCACCGCCGCCACCCTTGATCTGCTCGCCACGGCATGACCAAGCCGTATCGACTGCTGGCGCTGGTCCCTGCAGTCGCCCTCGTCGGCGCGCCGTGGTTTGCCAACCGCGTCGAGCCGCGCATTCTCGGTATGCCGTTTCTGCTCGGATGGATTGTGTTCTGGGTGCTCATGACGTCCGTCGTCATGGCGATCATCGGTGCCCTCGATAGTCGCGAGCCATGACGATTTCGCTCGGCATCCTGTCCGCCACGCTCTTGCTGGCGCTCCTCCTCAGCGTGCGCGGCGCACGAAGCACGGGTGGCACCGCCAGCCTGGAGCAGTGGAGCGTCGGCAATCGCGGATTCGGCACGATGCTCGTGTTCATGCTGCTCGCCGGCGAGATCTACACGACGTTCACCTTCCTCGGTGGCAGCGGCTGGGCGTATGGACGCGGCGCACCGGCGTTCTACATCATCGGCTACGGCGCAGTGGCGTACATCATGTCGTACTGGCTACTGCCGGCGATCTGGAGTCGCGCCACGACGTGGAAGGTGCTCTCGCAGTCGGAGTACTTCACGCGGGCCTACGGCAGCCCCGCGCTGGGAAATCTGGTGGCCGTGGTGAGTATCGCCGCGCTCATGCCGTATCTCGTGCTGCAGCTAAAAGGCCTTGGCATCATCGTATCGGAGTCATCGTACGGGGCAATCAGCGCCAATGCCGCCATCTGGATCGGCACCACGGCCACGGTCATTTACGTGGTGCTGTCCGGCGTGAAGGGATCGGCCATGACGGCCGCACTGAAGGACGCCATGGTTCTGCTCTGCGTGGTCGGTCTTGGCATCGTATTGCCGGTCAAGCTGCACGGCGGCATCGGCCCGATGTTCGCGCGGATCGCCGCTGAACGTCCCGATTTTCTCACGTTGCCATCGCGTGGTATGTCGCCCAGCTGGTTCGCCAGCACAGTACTGCTCACGGTGCTGGGGTTCTACATGTGGCCGCACACGTTCGGCTCGGTATTCACCGCCCGCGATGCGTCGGTATTTCGCCGCAATGCCGCCCTGATGCCGCTCTATCAGCTCGTGCTGTTGTTCGTCTTCTTCATCGGCTTCGCGGCGCTGCTCTCGGTACCCGGGCTCAAAGGCGCCGATGTCGACCTCGCGTTGCTGCGTGTCACGCGCGACACCTTCGACCCGTGGATCGTGGGGCTGGTCGGCGCGGCGGGTCTGCTCACCGCACTGGTGCCGGGTTCTCTCATCCTCATGAGCATTGCGACGACGCTCGCGCGCATCGTCCGGCCACCGCGTGAAGGACAGGCCGCCGACTCCGCCACCTTCGCGCGGTTGCTCGTGCCACTGCTGGCTGGCATCGCGCTGTTCTTCACCTTCCGCGGCGGCAGCACACTCGTCACGCTGTTACTCATGGCGTACAGCATGGTGACACAGCTCTTCCCCGCACTGCTTGCGTCGCTGCTCCCGACGGCGCGCATCACCGCCGTCGGTGCCTTCACCGGCATCGTGGTCGGCGAAACCGCCGTCGCGGCCACCGCGCTCGGTGGCGTGTCGATGTCGACCCTCTTCCCGGGATGGTCGCATAGCATCACCGACATCAATGCCGGCTTTCTGGCGCTGGTCCTGAATGTCCTGACCATGGTGCTCGTCAGTCGCCTGTCGAGTCCCAAGGCTCTCCCCGCTAGGGCCTAGTCGACCGCCGGCGGGAAGCCCGTCACGTCGTCGAGCACTTCGGCCACGCAGATGCGGTGCCCTTCGGGATCCTCGAGTTCGAACTCGATCTGACCGTACGGCATCAGTTCCGGACCCCGCACCAGCGGCGTACGACGACGCGCATGATCGAGCAGCGCGGTCAACTCACCGCCGTCCAGCCGCAGGTAGACATCCCAGTCGTGGGAGGCCGGCGTGCGCACGATTGGTGTTTTCGCGCGGCGAAGCATCAGCTCGGCGGCGTCGCGGCGGAGAATGCAGAACTCGAACGGGGCGACGTCGGGAAATGGATCGACGGCGAAGCCGAGGATCTCGCGATACCACGTCATACAGCGTTCGACATCAGCGACGCGCAGGACGGGGACAACGGCGGCAAATCGGATCATACCGATTGAATGCGTCATCGCGACGAGAAGTGCCAGTCCCGGCGGTGCTAGCTCGGCGAGGTCAGCTTGAGGCCGATGATGCCGCACACGATCAGCGCGACCGACAGGATCCGTCCCAGATCGCGCGACTCACCGAACACGAGGACGCCGACGATGGCGGTACCCACCGCGCCGATGCCGGTCCAAACCGCATAGCCAGTACCGACCGGCAGGGTCTTGAGCGCCTGCGCGAGGTAGTAGAAGCTCGCGATCATGGCGCTCACGGTGATCGCCGACGGCATGGGCTTCCGGAAGCCGTCGGAGTACTTGAGGCCGATGGCCCAGACGACTTCCAGCACTCCGGCCACCACCAGCATCCACCAGGCGCGCGTCACCGGGACGTCACGTTAGCGGCCCGCCCGAAGGGTCGGCGACGTCGAGGGCAGCTGCGCCAGCAGGAAGTCCCGTGTGTTGCCACCCATCACCTGCGCGATCGTGCCCTGATCCATGCCGGCCGTAAGGAGGCCATCGGTGATCGCCGCCATGCCGCGCGTATCGAACGGAGTGCGCGTGGCACCATCGAAGTCGGAGCCTAGCGCGACGTGCGCGGCACCGGCCACCTGTACCGCATGCTGGATCGCCTTCACGATATTGGCGACGGTGGGCTCGCACACCGCACCATCCCAGTAGCCGATGCCGACGAGTCCACCGTTGGCCGCGATCGCCCGCAGCTGATCGTCCGTGAGGTTGCGCGGCCCCGGGCACGTGGCCGCAACGCCGGTGTGCGATACCACGACTGGCCGCGTGGCCATGCCGAGCACCTCCTGCACCGTCTGTTGCGAGGAATGCGCGAGGTCGACAATGATGCCGAGCGCTTCCATGCGCGCGATGACCTGACGACCGAGCGGCGTGAGCCCCGCGTGCGTGACGCCGTGCGCGCTGGCCGCAACTTCGTTGTCGAAGAAGTGCGTCAGTCCCATCATGCGGAAGCCGGCGGCGTAGAGGGTGTCCACGCTCTCCAGCTGTCCGTCGAGCGCATGCAGCCCTTCGATCGCGAGCAACGTCGAGACCTGTGCCGGATCACCGGCGCGGCGCTCCACGAACTGCGCCATCTCCTCGCGCGTCGTGATCAGCGTGAGCGTATTCGCCGAGCGCAGCGTCGCGTCGCGCAGCTTGTCAGCCTGATACATCGCGCGCGCACGCAGACTCGTCCATGTGGCGCGCGGCCAGCGCTCCGCGATCGCCAACAACAGCACGTTGTCCGTGTCGCCGGTGTTGTGATCGTAGTTCATGCCGCGCGGTGTCTTCGTGACGACCGAGAACACCTGCAGCGCCACGTGGCCTTCCTGCAAGCGCGGCACATCCACGTGTCCTCGGGCCACGCGCTCCAGTGGATCGCGTCCCCACAACAGCTGGTCGGCGTGCATGTCGGCCACGAACAACCGACGATGCAACGCCGAAGCCACCGGCGATACGATCGGTAGGGACGTGCTCACGACGGTGTTCATCCGACTGTCGGCAATGCGCGGGCCGACGGTGACGAAACCGACTGCCCCGAGCACCACCAGCACCAGCAGTCCGGTCAGGATACGCTTCATGTTTCGCGTCCTCAGCGCAATCCGCGCGGCATCGGGTCACCCGACATTTCGCGCGCATTCGGCAGCGAATTCGGGACACTCTCGCCGCGCAAGTCACCACAGCGGTCGATCGCCTGTTCGGAACCTTGGTCGACCGTATCCGGCAACGACAGTCGATCCACCCGCATCGAGTCGACGTCGGTGCGCGCCTTCACCCACTCGGCGGTGCACAATGCGCGCATGGCATCGATGCGCGACAGCCGCTCCAATCCGGAGTCCGCGGCGCGATTCAGGAACTGCCAGGCCCACGCACCAAGCGCGAGGGCGCCGACCAAACTGCCGACGGCAATCAAGCGGGACATGCCCGCCGTTCGCGTTTCTTCCGGCGCCACTACGACCCCCGCTTTGGTGGCGCGATTGGCACCGTCGGCAAAAAGCGCGGTGCCCGACGCGCCTCCGTCGCCTGCTCGAAGGCATAGGCGAGGCCGATCAACCGGCCTTCACTCCACGCCCGACCAATGAACGACACACCGAGCGGCAACGCATCGGCGAATCCCATCGGCACCGTAATGCTGGGATAGCCGGCCACCGCCGCCACACTGGAGTTGCCGCCGCTGTAGCGATCGCCGTTGATCAAGTCGGTCGGCCACGACGGTCCGTTCGACGGTGCTATGATGGCATCGAGTGAGTGCTGCGCCATGATGGCGTCGATCCCCTCGTCACGCGACAATCGACGACACGCGGCCACGGCGTCGCGATACTTCGCGTCGTCGAGCGAACCCATGCTCTGCGAGCGCTCCATCTGCTCCTGTCCGAAGTACGGCATCTCGACGCTGGAATTCGCACGATTGAACGCGATCACGTCGTCCATGGTGCGCACCGACACCGTGCTACCGCGCTCCGCGAGATAGGCGTTCACGCCCGCCTTGAACTCGTACAGCAGCACGTCGAGTTCCGCTTCATCGTACTTGCCCACCGTTGGCACGTTGGCCGGATCCACGATCACGGCACCCGCTTTGCGCAGTGCGTCGATGGCACGCTCGAACGCCGCATCGGTCATCGGATGAAAGCCGGCCATGTTGCGCGCCACGCCGATCCGCGCGCCCTGCAGCGACTTCGCATCTAGAAACGTGGTGTAGTCCGCCGCGCTCTTGCCCGCGCTCTCCGTCGTGGCGCGGTCGCGCCCGTCCACGCCGGTCAGGGCACCCAGCAGCGCCGCCGCATCGGCGACGGTGCGCGCCATCGGGCCCGCCGTGTCCTGCGACGACGAAATTGGAATGATGCCGCTGCGGCTCCACAACCCGACCGTCGGTTTGATACCCACCAGTCCGCAAATCGACGACGGACAGATGATCGAGCCGTCGGTTTCCGTGCCGATGCCCACGGCGGCCAGGTTCGCCGAGATCGCGGTACCAGTGCCCGAGCTCGAGCCGCACGGATTGCGGTCGAGCACGAACGGATGGCGCGTTTGTCCGCCGCGTCCGCTCCAACCACTCGTGGATCGTGTCGATCGGAAGTTCGCCCACTCGCTCAGATTGGTCTTGCCCAGCAGCACGGCGCCGGCCTCGCGCAGTCGCTGCACGATGAACGCATCGCGCGGTGCCGGCTTGCCCACCAAGGCCAGTGACCCGGCCGTGGTCTGCATGCGATCGGCGCTGTCGATGTTGTCCTTGATCAGCACCGGAATACCGTGCAGCGGACCACGCACCTTGCCTGCACGACGCTCGGCGTCACGTTCCGCCGCAATCGCGAGCGCATCAGGATTCGTCTCGATCACCG
>JAYWIJ010000285.1:0-88129 GCA_043788935.1 Gemmatimonadaceae bacterium
CCGACATTCTCCCGGTGCGCGAAGTCGAGCAGCGCGAACAGGTGGCGGTCCAGCGCGTGGACGCCGCCGTTGCCCAGCAGACCGACCAGATGCAGCGTCACGCCACGCGCAGCGGCATCACGGCAGGCGGCCACCAGCGCCGGGTTAGTGAAGAACGACCCCGTCTCGATCGCGCTGGCGATCCGCACCAGATCCTGCTCCACCACGCGGCCCGCACCGAGGTTCATGTGGCCGACCTCGCTGTTTCCCATCTGGCCCTCGGGCAGTCCAACCCGGCGACCACTCGCCTCGAGCAACGTGTGCGGCAGCGATCCCATCAGCCGGTCCCAGTTCGGCGTCTCGGCGAGCAGGATCGCATTCGCCGTGGGATCGTCACGATACCCCCAGCCGTCGAGCACGACGAGACACACAGGACCGACAGAATGCGCAGGCATGGATACAGGCTGGGGCAGGGTAGTAATGTCGTGGCTATGGCTCACGATGAATGTACCCCCCGCCGATGGGCACTACCATTGAACGCACGCCACTCCGTGGCAGGCTACACGCTCGCGCTGCTGGTGTTTCTCCCAGCCAGTGGCCTCGCCGGCCAGAAGCCCGCCGATTCGCTTGCTGCGCCGAAGTTCGTCAGTCCGGCGACGATACCGCTGCGCGCGTCCGCGACCGCCGAGATGCGGGTGGCGCCCGACGGTGCCGTCACCGGCACGATCAACAAGGCCGGCACCGTGATCCCGTTGGCCCGCGAGCGCGGCTGGGTGCGCGTGCGAATGGAGGGCTGGGTGCGCGAATCCGACCTGCTCCCGGTGGACTCCACGCTCCGGACCGCGCTGTCGGCGGCGGACCTCCGGGCCGATCCGGAGGGTTCCAAGGGGAAGCTGGTGCGCTGGAAGGTCGAGGTGCTCGCCCTCCAGCGCGCCGACGCGCTCCGCCGAGACCTCGCGGTGGGCGAACCGTACCTGTTGGCGCGAGGTCCCGTGGGTGAAAACGCGATGCTGTATCTGGCCCTGCCTCCCGCCCTCGTCAACGACGCCAAGGCCATCACGCCGCTGACGGTGGTGCAGATCACGGCGCGTGTCCGGAACGGCCGGTCGGCACCGACCAACGTGCCGATTCTCGACATCGAAACCATCACGGTCCCATGAGAGCCGCAGCCTCCCGCCGCCGCGGCGGCGCGGTCGGGTATGTGCTGGTCGCCATCGTGATCGCCGGTGCGCTCGGCGCGATTCCCTTTCTCCACAGGGAGCGCGCCGGCTTGCTGCGTGAGGCGGAGGACGCCCGCGCGGCGCAGCCCACCAACAACGCCCGACTCGACACGCTGAACGCCGCCGTCGGTGAGGCGACGGCCACGCTGGCGCTGGAAATGGCGCGGGCCGACGCCCGGGCCGAGCCGAAGCTACACCTCGTGATTGCGGTCGACAGCGGCACGGTGGCGCTGGTCCGCGACGGAATCACCCTGCGCACGATGTCGGCCCGCTTCACCGGCACCCCGGAGCGCGGCACACAGACCATCACCCGGATCGCCGCCAAGCCGGTGGAAACCGTCGCGCCGACGGTGGACTCCACCGGCGCCGTGATCAAGGCGCCGCCGGCCGACTCGACGGTCGAGCGGGTCACGCTCAGCGATGGCACCATCCTGGAAGCCGGTGATGCGTCAGCGGTCCTGCTCGCTGGCGTGGAAGTTGCTCGTGGTCCACGCATGATCCTGCTGTCCCGCCGCGATTTCGCCGCCATTCGCCCCAACCTCGTGAAGGGGATGAAGGCGGTGCTGTTCTGATGGCCGCCTCGCAGGGGTTTTTCGCCGCGTGGCCGGGGCGCATCCTGACGGTGGCTGCCGTCGGCGCCATCGGTTTCGCGGGATGGGAGGGGCTGCAGACCTGGTACGCCGGCGAGGCGCGCACGGCCGCCATCGCCGCCGGCGGACAGGTGGCGTCCGACATCCGCAGCCGACAGGCCACGCTCACGTCGCTCACCGACTCCATCAGTCGTGCCCGACGCGTGGGCCCGCCCGCTCCGGAAAAGCCGGTGATCGTCGTGAGCCTCACCGAAAACCGGCTCTGGGTGCGCGACGGCGGCACGGAGTTGTTCACGACGCGCGTCGCCAGTGGCAGCGGACGCACGCTGCTCGGCTCCGGCCGCAATCAGAAGTACAAGTTCGATACGCCGCGCGGAAAGCTGACGGTGCTGAGCAAGGAAACCACGCCGGCATGGGTACCGCCCGACTGGCACTTCGTGGAGCAGGCCGGCAAGCGCGGGCTCGGCCTGCTGCGCATGAAGCGTGGGCAGGTGATTCCCGTCTCCGACGGCGTGATCACCACACGTGGCAGTGAACTCGTGAAGCGCCATCGCGACGGCAGCGAGCAGACGCTCACCGCCAGCGACGGAAAGGAACTCGTCGCCGGCGGACGCATCATCATCCCGCCCGGCGGCAACAACGCGCGTCGGTACAAGGAGGTGCTGGGCACCCACCGCCTGAACCTTGGCGACGGCTACGCGCTGCACGGCACCAACGCACCCAGCACCATCGGACGCAGCGTCAGCCATGGCTGCGTGCGCCTGCGCAACGAGGACATCGAGACGCTGTATCGCATGATTCCGGTCGGCGCCGCGGTCTACATCTACTGACGCAGCATTCGGTGCAGCGCGCACTCATCCTTCCGCTGTTTGCCTTCGGCGTGCTCGCCGCCTGCGCCACCACCAGCGCGCGTCAACAGTGCCGTGCCCCGCGTCAGGCGGGTGAGCTGGCGCAACTCGCACGCGTCGCCGATTCGGCCGGTACGGCGATCAGCCTGTCAGTCGATACGATGGCCGTGATTCCGCGCCGCTTCCTGCACGGTGTGGTGGCACGCCTCTCGGTGATCGAGCAGTGCGGCGGCGTGCGGTCGCCCGAGCAGCTGCGCGATGCGGCCGCCACTGCGCTCGCGGCACGGACGCTTGGCGCACCGACCGTGGAACGCGCCTACACGTGGGCACGCGCCGCGGTAGTGGCAGATAGCGCCGATCGACGCAACTGGCGCGTGATGGCGCAGTCCTGGGATCACCTGCAGGTGTTGCAACGCCAGCCGCAGTGGTTCGCCACCGTCGTCTCCTGCGCCTCACCCATTCTCGGACGGTGCAGCCTTGCACCGCTGGACTCCACCCGCGTCACCGAAGCGCTGCGCGTCGAGTTCGGATTGCCGACGCTGCAGCAGCAGCGCGTGCGCGTGGATTCGCTGAACCGGGTGCGCGGACAGCCCTGACGCTGCGCGAAGGAACCATAAACGATGCGCATCACGTCGCAGCCGTCAGCGCGGCATCCCCAAGGCTGAACGACAGGTCAGCCCCTCGGCGGATCCCTGCAAATCCTCACGCGTCGCGCAGCCTCAGCGTGCCGACACTCGGGTACCAGACAGTACACGAGGAGTCCGGAGAATGATGGGAAGAAGCATACGCTTGGCATTCGGCGTCACGGCTGCGGCCGCGACGTACATCACACCACTGCGCGCTGTCGTCGTGCCGCATGTGGCGCACGCGGCGCCGGTGGCTGCCGCACACGACATTCTGCGAGCCGACTCGCTGCTGGGGCTCAGCGGCAAGTTGCGCGCGCGGTTCCTGCCGCCCGCCGAGGCCGAGCAGTTGCAGCGTGCGCTCGGCTCGGCGCGAGAGGCACCGCTGCAAAGTTCGATGGAGCAGCGCATTGCAGCACTGACCGTGCTGCCCATGGTACCGTTCGGTGACAAAGTGCGCGGACACGTGGGGCTCTACCGCATGGGGTACTGGCCCGGCGAGAAGCGCACCGCACACAGCGAGGCGTACGTGAATCCACTTGGCTTCCTGCAGATCACGCCCGAGAACCAGGACCTGTACGTCTCCGAGCATTTCCGGCTGCGCGACTTCCTCACGAAGGATCAGGCGAATGTCTGGCCCAAGTATCTGGTGCTCCGGGAAGCGCTGATCGACAAGCTGGAACTGACGATGGACGAATTGCGCGCCATGGGGTATCCCGTGACGCACCTCACCGTGATGAGTGGGTTCCGGCACCCGGCGTACAACCAGCAGGGTGTGGGGCGCGGGGGGCGGGCGCAGGACAGCCGGCACCAGTTCGGTGATGCGGCAGACGTGTTTGCAGACAACGATCGCGATGGAATGCTCGACGATCTCGACGGTGACGGCCGCGTGACGATTCGTGACGGGAACTTGATCGTCCAGGCGGTGAAGCGAGTCGAGTCGAAATTTCCTGCGCTGACGGGAGGGATGGGGCGTTATCATGCAACACATGCACACGGACCATTCGTCCACCTCGACGTCCGCGGCAACGCCGCTCGATGGGGCGGCGCCTAGACCGACACCACTCGGCCTGATCGGCATCGGTGACGCGGACACGTCACACGACGAGCGTCCGCTGGTCACCGAGCGTCCGAGAACGTGGCGACTTGCGAAATACGCGTTGGCGGTCGTGGTCCCCGTCGGCGCGATGTTCGCAGCGCACCGCCTGAGTGAACCGGAAGGCTACGACACCGCCGACTTCGACACGCCTCCTGCTGCCGCGTCGTCGCCGCTGACGGCGGTGTCGCCTGCCGGCGACGTCACCATTCGCGAGCCGCGTCCGCCGGCGCGACTCTTCGCCGCCGATGCGTTCGGTCACAGTGGTGCCGTGCGCGTGAAGATCACGCTGCCGAACGAGCCAGTGGATCTGCCGATCGAGTTCGGCGGCAGCACGGCACTCATGCAGGCGCAGTGGATCGGATTCGACGGCAAGCCAAACGGCCCGGTCGTCGCATGGCCGCAGGATGGTGTGCTGCGCGCGCCGGCACGGCCCGGCGCATTCTGGCTCGTGCTGTCGCGCGGTGCCGTGGCCGACACCATCGGCGATCTCGCGTTGCTGGTCGAGCATCCCATGCCGAATGCACGCGCCACCGGAATCAACGGGTATCACATGGGTCGCTGGCCACGCGCCGCTGACGCCATGGTGCCGCGCGGATTCATCGAGGTCACGGACCGGACCAGCGATTTCCCGCTCTCACCCCACCTGCGCATGAGTGACTTCATCGTGCACGACGGGCAGAAGGCGTTTCCGAAATACCTGCACGTGCGCGAGGCGTTGCTGGACAAGATCGAACTCACCGTGAACGAGATCGCACAGATGCGCGGGCGTTCGCCGGGCGCGGTGCAACTCAACGTGGTCAGCGGATTCCGCAGCCCGTCACACAATGGCGCACTGTCCGGGTCCGCGCAGGACAGCCGGCACATGTACGGAGATGCCGCCGACATCGGCATCGATGCCAACAACGACGGCCGCCTCACCGAACTCGATGCCCGTCTGGTGGCGGCGGCGGCCGAGGTGGTGGAGCGGAAGTATCCCGACCTGGTGGGCGGCATCGGGCTGTACATCAACTCCGATGGCGGCGGCTGGCCGTACGTCCACATCGATGTGCGGGGCCATCGCGCCCGCTGGCGTGGTGGTGCCCGCAAGGGCGCACCGGTGGACTCGCTGCCGGACAATGCCACCTTCGACTCGGTGAAGTCCGCAGGCGAGATGTCCGCACCGCCTCAGGAGGCTGCCGCGCCGCCGGCCACCGCGACAGTTCCGCCAAAGAAGCCCTGAGGCTGGGCGTGACACCATCCGCCGGCCGTCGCAGTACGGTGCAGCGCCGCCCGGCACGAAAGTCGCGCCTGCCCTGAACGGGGTGCCGCGCGCGGGGTAGCATTCAGGATCGCACGGACCATCACGCCAGACGCCATCATGCCGCTCAGTCCATATCTCCGCGATCGCCTGCTCGCCAAGTTCGACACCATGACCGACGAACGTGCCTTTCAGGTGCTCGACTACGCCGAATTCCTGGAGTCGAAGTACAGCCGTCAGGAAGCGCCGACGGGTGCCGCCGGCTTGCTGTTCAAGCTGCAGGAGACCGTCGAGGACGGCCTGCGTGCGGGCAAGGTGTCGGCCAGCAGCGTTGCCGAAACGCTCGGCTTCATGCAAAAGGCCGTTGGCGTGCTGAGTGGCGTGGCTGCGGCGGGCCAGAGTGTCGCCAGCGACCTGGCCGGCGCCGCCACGCGTGCTGCCCGTGCCGCGACCGGTGACAGTCCGACCACGCCCGGCCAGCCGCAGTCCGGCGCTGGCGAAGGACCTGCCCGATGAGCGACGAGCGCTCCCGGCCGCGACTGGGGATTCCCGATGCTGGCCGCGGCGCCGCCTCGTCGCCCGCTGCGGATGAGTCCGAATGGGTGCCACCCGACGGTGATCGGCCGGTCGGTGGGCCGCGCACCGGCGCCAGGCGTACCGTGACCAGTGCCATCCGCGAAATTCCGCACTACCTGCGACTGCTCTGGGGGCTGGCCCGCGACTCGCGCGTGGCTGCCGTGGACAAGCTGCTGGTCGTGGCGGCGGCGCTCTACATCATCAGCCCGATCGACGTCATCCCCGATTTCATCCCGTTCTTGGGTCAGGTGGATGACCTGTACCTCCTGATCCTCGCGCTGCAGCGGATGGTGAGTCGCGCCGGCCGTCGCGTGCTGTCCGATCACTGGACGGGCGACCCGGGTGCACTCAGCAGCCTGAATCTGGCGGCGACGCTGGCGGCGGCGGCGTTCTTCCTGCCGCCGAGCATCCGCAAGCGGGTGCGACGGGCGCTGCGCGGGTAGGCGCGGGAACGGCCAGGCACGGAAAACTGCGGTGCATTTGCGGGGCGGCCCTCCCACTGACGGCCGCCCTCGCTATTTTCCGTGATGGCAACCACGTCTCGCCCCCCGATCTCGTCCCCCGTCCGCGGCAGCATTTCGCCCGACGGCCAGTCTTCTGCCCTGATCGGTCGCATGCGCGTTCGCGAGGACGACGCCCTCACCTTCGATGATGTCCTGCTGGTGCCGCGGCACTCGCTCACACATCCGAAGGACGTCATCACGGTCAGTCGCTTCACCACCGGCATCACGCTGAACGTGCCGCTCATTGCCGCGGCGATGGACACGGTGACGGAAAGTGAAATGGCGATCGCGATGGCCCGGGCCGGCGGCATCGGCGTGGTGCACAAAAACATGTCGATCGACCGGCAGGCCAGCGAGATCGATCGCGTCAAGCGCAGCGAGAGCGGCATCATCCGCAATCCGTTCACGCTGACACCCGATGCCTCGCTGCGCGAAGCCGTGGCACTGATGCACAAGTTCCGCATCAGCGGCGTGCCGATCGTGGATGCTGATGGTCGGCTCGTCGGCATTCTCACCAATCGCGACCTGCAATTCGAGCGCGTGCTCGATCGCCCCGTGCGCGACGCGATGACGAAGGACCGTCTCGTGACTGCGGCGCTGGGCACCACGCTCGACGAGGCCGAACGCATCATGGGCGAGCGTCGCGTCGAGAAGCTGCCGGTGGTGGATGGCGACGGCGTGCTGAAGGGCCTCATCACGGTGAAGGACATCCACAAGCGTCGCCAGTTTCCCAACGCCAACAAGGATGCACAGGGCAGCCTCCGTGTGGCGGCGGCGATCGGTGCCGGAGGCGACTTCCTCGATCGCGCCAAGGCGCTGCTCGATGCCGGTGCCGACGTGCTCTGCATCGACACGGCGCATGGGCACAGTGACGGCGTGCTGCAGGCCACCTCGAAGGTGCGCAACGCCTTCCCGCAGGCGCAGCTCGTGGTGGGCAACATCGCCACGCGTCAAGGCGCCGCGGCGCTGGTGGAGCGTGGCGTGAATGCGGTGAAGGTGGGCGTGGGCCCGGGCTCGATCTGCACCACACGCGTCGTCACGGGCGTCGGCGTGCCGCAGCTCACCGCCATCTTCGACGCCATCGAGGGCGCCGGCGACGTGCCGGTGATCGCCGACGGCGGCATCAAGTATTCGGGTGACATCGTGAAGGCGCTGGCCGCCGGTGCGTCGAGCGTGATGATGGGCTCCATGCTGGCCGGCACCGAGGAAAGCCCGGGCGAGACGATCCTGCTCGAGGGTCGCCGCTTCAAGACGATCCGCGGCATGGGTTCATTGTCGGCCATGCAGGACGGCAGCGCCGACCGCTACTTCCAGGAAGGCGAGATGAGCGCCCGCAAGCTCGTGCCCGAGGGCATCGAGGGGCGCGTGCCGTACAAGGGTGCGGTGGCCGACGTGCTCTTCCAGATGGTGGGCGGTCTCCGCAGCGGCATGGGTTATGTCGGCTGCGGCACCATCGACGACCTCCGCACGGAGAGCCAGTTCGTGCGTATCACCTCGGCCGGTTTGCGTGAGAGTCATCCCCACGACGTGACCATCACCCGCGAGTCGCCGAACTACACCAAGTAGTGGCGACGGTGAGGGGATGATGACGTCTGCAGGAACGCGATTGACATAGCGGTTACTCGCCTGTCACCTTGCGAGGTCTGTTCACACCCCCGCCTGCTGTTGCGCGGGTGTCCTCCTTCCCCCTGACGTGCAGGCATCATGGGACTCTGGTCCAGAAAGAGCATTACCGCGCTGCAGGCTGAGGCGGGCAACGATTCCGCGGGGCTCAAGCGCACGCTTGGAGCATTGAACCTCACGATGCTCGGAATCGGTGCCATCATCGGTGCCGGCATCTTCGTGCTGACCGGCACGGCGGCCGCCAACTTCGCCGGCCCGGGTGTCTCGCTCTCGTTCGTGCTGGCCGGTCTTGCCTGCCTGTTCGCTGGGCTCTGCTACGCCGAATTCGCGTCGATGATTCCGATCGCCGGTTCCGCGTACACGTACAGCTACGCCACCATGGGCGAAGGTGTGGCGTGGTTCATCGGCTGGAACCTGGTGCTCGAATACCTGTTCGCCGCCGCCACGGTCGCCGTGGGCTGGTCGGGGTACTTCAGCGCCATGCTGAACACGGCGGGCATCCACATTCCCGCCGCACTGGCATCCGCGCCGCTAACGGTGGTCAACGGGCACGAAGTCGTCCGCGCGTTCACCTGTGTCGATGGCTCCGGCGCGACGCTGGTGGATGCCGCGACGAAGGCCGCGTTCGTGCTGCGCGACGCCTGCACGGCGGCTGGCGGCACGCCGGTCGAAGGGCTGATCAACCTGCCTGCGGTGCTGCTGATTCTTGCACTCACCACGCTGCTCGTGCGCGGTGTGCAGGAATCGGCCACGTTCAACAACATCGTCGTCGCCATCAAGATGGTCATCGTGCTGCTGGTGATCGGCTTCGGCTTCATGTACGTGAACACCGACAACTGGCATCCGTTCATCCCCGAGATGGTCACGAATGCCGATGGCAGCACCAAGTACGGCATGTCCGGTGTGCTGCGTGCGGCGCCGGTGGTGTTCTTCTCCTACATCGGGTTCGACGCCGTCTCCACGGCCGCCCAGGAAGCGAAGAACCCGCAGCGTGACCTGCCGATCGGCATGATCGCCTCGCTACTGATCTGCACGGTGCTCTACATCCTGATGTCGCTGGTCATGACCGGTCTCGCGCCGTACACGGCGCTTGGCGTTGCACACCCGGTGTCGGCCGCGCTCGAGGCGGTGCCGGAGCTCAAGTGGCTCGAGTACCTGGTGAACATTGGTGCGGTGGCTGGGTTGTCGTCGGTCGTGCTGGTGATGCTCATGGGCCAGCCGCGCATCTTCTTCACGATGTCGCGCGACGGTCTGCTGCCGCGGATCTTCGCCCGGGTGCACCCGAAGTATCAGACGCCGTCGGCGTCGACGTGGATCGTCGGTATCGTCGCAATCGTGATCGCCGGCTTCTTCCCGCTCGGCCTGCTCGGTGAACTCGTCTCGGGTGGCACGCTGGCGGCTTTCGCCACGGTCTGCATCGGCGTCTGGGTGCTGCGTGTGCGGTCGCCCGAGCTGGTGCGTCCCTTCCGGACGCCGCTGGTGCCGCTGGTGCCACTCCTCGGTGCCGGCGCCACGCTGTTCATGATGTACCAGCTGCCCAAGCTCACTTGGCAGCTGCTGGGCGCCTGGACGGTGATCGGCATGACGACCTACTTCCTGTACGGCATGCGCAACTCGACCATCGGCAAGGCCGAGGCGGGTGGAGCAGCCTCCGTTGACTGAGTCCGTCGTGTTGCTCGTGTGACAGCGGCGCCCGGAGACCCGGGCGCCGCTCTATTTTCATACAGACCATGCAGACGCTCCCCGACATTCTCGCCGTACCTCAGGATCGCATCGACGCGATCCGCGCCCTCGCTGCCGGCCTCACGCCCGGCATGACGGTGGCGCTGTCCACGCACGTCAACAGCGATGGCGACGGCTGCGGCTCCGAGGCCGCGCTCTCACGACTGCTGCAACACCGCGGCATCACGTGCCGCGTGGTCAACCCGACGCCGTGGCCGTCGATGTTCCGTTTCCTGCTCGGCGGTCCGGTGGTGGACATGTCCGAGCGTGGCGCCGCCGCACTGCGCGATCCCGTCGTGGATGCGCTGCTGGTGGTGGACATCAGCGACGTGAAGCGACTGGGCACGCTCGCCGACACCGTGCGCGAGATGACCGTGCCGCGCTTCTGCATCGATCATCACATCCCGAGCGACGAGCCGCCGGCGCCGGTGATCGTGGCCGACACGCGCGCCTCGGCGACGGGTGAGCTGGTGTTCGACCTCGCGCAGGTGCTCGACATCCCGATCGACATGGAGACCGCCACGGCGCTCTACATCGCGATCCTCACCGACACCGGCGGCTTCCGCTTCAGCAACACCACGCCGCGCGTGCATGCGATCGCGGCACAACTGCTGGCGCGTGGCGTGGATCCGGAATTGATGTACCGCCGCGTGTATGCCTCGCAGAGTCCGGGGCGGGTGCGCTTGCTGGCCGAGGCGCTGCAGTCGCTGGGTGTGGAGGAGAGCACGGGACTGAGCTGGCTGTCGCTGACGGTCGGTGCGAAGGAGAGGCACCACGTGTCCAGCGAGGAGATGGATGGCATCGTCGAGCATCCGCGCTCCATCGCCGGCACGCGCCTCGCCGTCTTCTTCCGCGATCTGGGACACAATCGTGTGAAGATCAGCTTCCGCAGTTCCGGCAACATCGACGTGAACGCGCTCGCCCGCCGGTTCGACGGCGGTGGTCACGCCAAGGCCAGCGGGGCGCTCGTGCATGGATCGCTGAAGGATGTCGAGGCCCGTGTGCTCGCAGCGGCGCGCGAGGCACTGGCAGCCACGCCTCCCGACAACGCGCCGCCGTTCGCGCACGCCAGCGGCGCGGTGACCGAGTGAGGCGGCCGGCACCATGACGGAGTTCGCCGCCGCATTGCTGCTGGCGCTCATTGCGCTCGGTGGTGCGGGGTACTGTCTCTGGTTGTATTCGCGTTTCCGCAAGGCGTATTACGCCTGGTGGTCGTTCAGCTGGCTGCTGTATGCCGTGCGTGTCGGTGTGATCATCGGCTTCATCCGCACCGGGTACAGCGGCTGGCTGTTCTGGCATCAGGTGCTGACCGGCTGGACCGCGCTGGGGTTTCTCGCCGCGGGCATCAGCTTCTCGCGTGGCCTGCGCTTCACGCCGAAACTCGCGATCGCCGCACTGTTCCCGGTGCTGTGGAGTTACATCGCGATCTTCACGCTCGACAATTTCCTGCTGGCGGTGCTGCCGGCGATCGCGTTCCTCAGCGTGGCGACGCTCACCACCGGCATCAGCTTCGCGCAACATGCGCGACGCACGGGATCACCGGGGGCGTGGACACTCGCGGGTGCATTCACACTCTGGGCGCTGCACCACCTCGATTACCCGATGCTGCGCGCCCGCGGTGCCTGGGTGCCGTGGGGATACTATCTCGACATCGTCTTCATCCTGGCGGTGCTCGGCGGTATTGGGCTTCTCGTCATTGACGACTTGCGGCGCGGGTTGGAAGCATTGGCGCGCCTGTCGGCCGACGTGCAGTCGAGCGCGCGTGGCGATGCCGTGATCGCGGCCCTGCTCGAACGTCCGCTCCGGCTGCGCGGCGTGAGCGGCACTGCGCTGTACGTCGTCGCGGATCAGCTGGTCATGGACGGTGCAGGCAAGGCACAGGCGTGGCGTGGGCAGGCGCTGCCGCCCAGCGTGGCGACGGTGGTGGCGCAGGCCGTGCGCGATGGTCGCAGTGTCAGCGCCGCGATCCCGTTCCGTGCCGGTGGAG
Organism: Gemmatimonadaceae bacterium; assembly: GCA_043788935.1. Lineage (GTDB taxonomy): Bacteria > Gemmatimonadota > Gemmatimonadetes > Gemmatimonadales > Gemmatimonadaceae > JACMLX01. Next base: position 12,008 of record JAYWIJ010000285.1, read on the forward strand.
AACGCTTCGTGGCCGCGCTCCCGATCTACCATGACGCCGCGGTGACGCAGGTGCTCGTGCTCACTGGCGACGTGCGCGACCCGTTCAGCGCACTCGACGAGGAATTCCTGCGCGCGCTCGGAAGCCAGGTGGGCTCGGCGCTGCAGCAGGCCGAACTCACGCAGCAACTCGAGGAACGGACCGGCGAGTTGGCGCGTCTGTCGTCACGTCTCGTGGCGCAGCACGAGGACGAGCGGAAGCGGCTGGCGCGTGAGCTGCACGATGAAACCGGTCAGCTCTTCAGTGCCATGCGCATGGAAGTGGGCGCGTTGCAGGATGTGTCTGGTGCGGGTGACGTCGCGGCGCGCATGGATGCACTCGTCACAGCCGGGCTCACCAGCTTGCGTCGCGTGACGGCGGCACTGCGGCCGTCGCTGCTCGACGATCTTGGATTGCTGAGCGCCGTGCGGTCGCTGGTGGCGCAGCTGTCGCGCGAAGGGCAGGTGCAGGCCACGCTGGACGCACCGTCGGCGATGGCGGCGTTGCCGCGTGAGCGTGAACTGGCGCTGTTCCGTGCGGTGCAGGAAGGCATCACGAATGTGCTGCGGCATGCACAGGCCACGCGGTTGCACGTGACGATGCAGGTGGACGGCGATGATGTGCGCCTGACGGTGGATGATGACGGCATCGGGCCGCCGTCACGGGCGCACCTGACGGTACAGGAGCGGGGAGGACACGTGGGACTGGTCGGAATGCGTGAACGGCTGGCGGCGCTCGGCGGACGGATGTCTCTGGAGCCATCGCCCATCGGCGGAACACGACTGCTGGTGGTGGTCGGCACCGGCGCGCCGCTGGCGACTGCGGACGCGTCATGAGTGCACCGGCGCTGCGCGTGCTGGTGGTGGACGACCACCCGATCGTGCGCGAAGGGGTGCGACGCATCCTCGAGTCGCATCCCGACATGCAGGTCGTGGGCGAGGCGAGCGATGCCGCCACGGCGCTGGCACTCGCGGCACGACTGCTTCCCGACGCGGCCGTCGTGGACGTGGGCTTGCCCGACATGTCGGGGCTGGAACTCGTGCGGCTGTTGAAGGCGCAGCGCGCGGAGCTCACGGTGGTGATGCTCAGCATGTACGACGACGCCGAGTACGCGCGCGAGAGTCGTGTGGCCGGTGCGAGTGCGTATGTCGTGAAGGACAGCGCGGCGACGATGCTCGCGACACAGCTGCGACTGGCCGTGGGCCCGCGCATTGCCCCCGGCTCGCCTGACGAACCCGTTGGCCCGTCGCCGTGGGAGCGCATTGCGCAGCTGACACCGCGTGAATGCGACGTGCTGCGCGGCGTGGCGTCCGGGTCCACCAACAAGGCGATCGCGGCATCACTGGGGATCAGTCCGCGCACCGTCGAAACGCATCGCGAGCGACTGATGCGAAAGCTTGGGGTGAGCACTGTGGCCGGGCTCACGGCGCTCGCGCTCGAGGCCGGAATGCTGACGGCGCCCGACCGGTAGAAACCGATCGGGCGCCGCACTCACTGCAGGGCACTGCGGGGCGATCAGATGTCGATCGAGAGACCGGCGGTGCCTTCCTTCTTCTTGCTGTCGGTGGCGTCGATGGCGCGCAGGTTGGGGCGCGACGGCGACGCTTCACGCGAACCGACCATCAGCATGCCTTCCTTCGCGTCCACGCCGCGTGCGAGACCCGAGCTCTTCATCACCTTGCCCACCGTGAGGCCGAACCAGATGTAGAGGCAGGCGGCGAACGTGCCTTGCAGTGATGCCTTGAGCGCCGCCTTCAGGAACGTCCCCTTCACGTTCTGCGGCAACTGCGCGCGGATCTGCACCGCGTCAAGCGCGAACAGCGCCAGCATGCCGAGCGCGATCACGCCGAACGCCACCATGACCCACCGCATGACCTGCAGCATCTTGCGGTCGTTGTTCATGAAGGCCGAGAAGAAGAACAGTGCCAGCGGCAGGATGGCCGCCACCAGTACGTCCATCACCAGTCCGGACGCACCGACCCGCCAGTTCAGCTCCGACATCTTGAACGGCCAGATCTTGATCACCAGATCGGTGATCGTGCTCGTCAGCACGGTGAACGCGGCGAAGTACATCACGCTGCCGAGCATGCGCAGCTGGGTGGTCGAAAAGTTCATCGAAGCCTCGAGATGGTGCCGCTCGGACGGCTCCCTCAGCGGAGACGAACGGTGGTCGGCGGGCGGAAGGTAGTCTCGCGCAGGCGCGGGGGTGACGCAAGCGATAACCGGTCCTCAGCAATACGACGCAGCCCAGCAGACAACCGTCTCGCGACGGCCTGTGGTGGCTGCCCCACGTCAGATTCGCGGCAAGGACGACCGTACGGTTGCCCTGCAACACTGGCTTGACGCCTTAGATTGCAGATTTCCTGCCGCAGTAACCGGTGCCCCCCACGTCGAGCGGGCTCGGCCGGCGTGCCAGCCCGCCCCGCCCCAGAGTATTTGACCGTGTCGTTGACGCAGCAGATCACCACCGCCCTCGCCCGCGTGCGTAACGCCCGGCTCGATACCGACGTCATCTCGGCCGACATGGTGCAGGACATCGCCACGACGGTGGACGGGAAGGTGCAGTTCACGCTGCTCCTCGACAGTAAGGACGACGCGGCGCTGGTGCGCGACGTCCGGCAGGCGGTCGTGGAATTGGCCGGCGTCACCGACGTGAAGGTCAACGTGCGCGATCCGCGCCAGCAGGCACCCACGTCGGCGCGTCCGGGGCGCGCCCTGCCGATGGCGCCCGAGGCCAGCCCTGCCCCGCAGCCCGGCCGTGTGGCGGCTCCCACACCAGTGGCGCTGCCCAACCTGGGCCGCATCGTGGCCGTCAGCTCCGGCAAGGGTGGCGTGGGCAAGAGCACGGTCAGCGTGAACCTCGCCATCGCCCTCGCCGGCATGGGCTACAAGGTCGGCCTGATGGACGCCGACATCTACGGCCCGAACATCCCGCTGATGATGGGCCTCGACCAGCAGCCCGAGGTCAACAAGCAGGCGAAGATCATCCCGCTCGAAGCCTACGGCGTGAAGATGATCTCGCTCGGCTTCCTCATCGAGAAGGATCAGCCGGCCATCTGGCGCGGCCCGATCGTGATGAAGCTGATCGGACAGTTCCTGAAGGACGTGGAGTGGGGCCAGCTCGACTACTTCATCGTGGACATGCCCCCCGGCACCGGTGACGCCCAGCTCTCGCTGGTGCAGACCACGCTGGTGGGTGCGGCGCTGATCGTGACCACGCCGCAGCAGGTGTCCACTGGTGACGCGCTCCGCGGCGTGAAGATGTTCGAGCGCGTGGCGGTGCCGGTGCTCGGCATCGTCGAGAACATGAGCTGGTTCGAGAACCCCGAGACCGGCACGCCGATCGCCATGTTCGGCAGCGGCGGCGGACAGAAGCTGGCCACCGAGGTCGGGCTGGAACTGCTGGCGCAGATCCCGATCGATCCGCGGATCGCCGAGGGCGGTGACACCGGCCGTCCGCTGGTGGCGGTCGAGCCGACGGCTGCGGCGTCGAAGGTCATCACCGCACTCGCTGCGCGCGTGGTGGACGGCATGAACGCGATCGTCGCCCGCGGTTGAGCAGCGCGAGCACCAGCGGAACAGATGTAAACCTCGCCACCGACGCGCTGCCCCGGGTCGTCATCCGACTCGGGCTGCCCGCGGTGGCGAGCGCGCTGCTGCTCACCATGTTCGTCTCGCTCGACGCATCGCTGGTGGGACACTTCATCGGCGGTGCAGGCCTGGCAGCGGTGAGCACGTCGATCTTCTGGATCTGGGTGATCATCTCGCTGGCCGAGATGGTGAGCGTCGGGCTCACTGCCGTGGCCGCACGGCGCCATGGCGAACGACGCGACGACGAAGCCGCGCGCGCCGTCGGCGACGCGCTGGTGTTTTCGATCGCGCTCGGCGTGGTCACCGCCGCCCTCGGCCTGCTGTTCCTGCCGCAGCTTTTCGAAATGATGGAGACTCCGCCCGAGGTCACGACACTGGGCATGCGCTATCTCGGCACGTATCTGGCCGGGTCGCCGCTGATCTTCGGCTACTTCGTCGTCGATGCGGCATTCCGCGCCGCGGGTAACACGAAGCTGCCGTTCGTGATGCTGCTCTGCGCGACGATCATCGCGGGCCTGCTGGACCCTGCGCTCATCACGGGATGGGGACCATTCCCGGAACTCGGCATCCGCGGTGCCGCCATCGCCACACTGTGCGTGCGCGGGTCACTCTGCGTGGTGGGCGTGTTGCTGCTGCGTCATCGACAGCTGATTGCGTTCGGAGCGCCCGATTGGTCGCGTATTGGCACGATTGTTCGGGTGGGACTTCCGACGGCGGCCACCGGTGTGGTGTTCTCGCTGATCTACGTGGTCATGACGCGTACCACCGCACACTTCGGCACACCGGCACTCGCCGCGATCGGGCTTGGCCACCGCATCGAAAGCTGGATGTACATGATCGGCGTCGGGTTCGGCGCCGCAGCCGCAGCCATCGTCGGCCAGAACCTTGGCGCAGGACAGCCGGACCGTGCCGCGCGCGCCGGCTGGCTGACGCTCGCGATGACGGGCGTGCCCGGAATCATCGCGTGTGCGGCGCTGCTCTTCGTGCCGGAGATGCTGGCGGGGCTGTTCTCCACCGACGTCGCCGTGGTGGCCGAAGCGACGCGCTATCTGCGCACCGCAGCGTACGCGCAGCTGGTGGTGAGCGGTGAGACGGTACTTGAAGGGGCACTTGGTGGTGCAGGATGGACGCTGCCACCGATGATCACGTCCACGGCGATCACGCTCGCGCGCGTGCCGCTCGCAGCATGGGCCGCAGCGGAGTGGGGCACCACGGGGATCTGGTGGGTGATCTCGATCACGGCGATCGTGCGTGCGCTGGCAATGATGGTGCTCTGGGCCTCCGGCGGCTGGCGGCGTGCCGTCGTGTGACGCGCTGAACCAATCCGGCGGCTAGCGCTGAATCAGCGTCACCTTGCCAAGCATCGACTTGACGACGAGCCGCACTTTCACTGGCGCCGCGTCGAAACCGGTGCTGCGCCACACATCGCCTGACTTCACCAGATCGCCCGACACACTCTCCCGCGACAGCAGGCCGCCGGACGTGAGCTCGATGCCGATGGTCGCGGGTGCCGTGATGTCGATGCCGCCGTAGATGCTGCTCACCATCACGCGCAGGTCGCGCTGCCACCGTCCGCCGAGATCGAGCGCGATGTCACCGACGTCGCCCACGATGCGCATCTCGCTGGCGTCGGCGTTTCCGATCCCGATCAGCTTGAGCCCACCGGCACCGACCTTGGCATCGAACACCGACATCGCTTCGGTGTTCGGCGCGTCGAAGCGCACCGTGGCGGCGGCGGCACCGGAGTTCAGCGCGAACCGACGCAGCGGAATGCCGGTCAGGTCGAGTGTGGCGTTGGCAGCCGTGGCGTCGATCGTCAGCTCCACGGGCGCACGACGGGTGAGCTGCACGCGCCAGTCCGGTGCAGGCTCGCTGGCGTCGTCGTCCCGTCGCGCGGCCGCCGATTCGCTGCGGCGGCCTGCCGTCAGCGTGAGCGTACGCTGCGACGCATTCCATGCGGACGTCGGCGCCGTGTACGAATCGCCGAACCGCGTGATGCTGCGGTAGAGATAGGGCGCGTCGGAGGCGCCGACGCTGAGCGTGCCGGTGCCGAGCTGCAGTCGGACTGCGACCGGACCAGGGTCATTGAGCAATCGTGACGACTCGAGCGTGCGCACATGCTGCGACTGCGCCTGCACCGCCGCCATCGTCGTCGCAAGCATCACACGGACTGCAACGTCGATGCGCTTCATCGCGCGCTCCCCGATCCGGTCGTGGTCGGACGCTTCACCGCGACGACACCGGTGAGCGGTGTGGGCGTGAGCCACTCGGCCTTGGGGACTTCCACCGGCAGCGGCGTGCCGCTGGGTGCCGGCCGACGCACGCCCCACGGTTCCTCGTGCGAGCGCGTCCCTCCGCGCGTGCGCAACGTGGCGCCCAGCCCTGCGGTGACCGCGAGCCAGGTGATGCCCATCGCGAGTGTCGCAATGGCCGCAGAGATCAGCGGCATCGATGCCAGTGCCGCCGCGATGAGCCATGGCACCGACAGGAGCAGCATGCCGGTGACGAGCGACTGCAGCCGTGCAGCGCGCTCCGACGACGCCTGTCGGCGCGGCGCGATGCCGGCGCCGACCATCTGCACGGCGCCGAGTCCACCCAGCACCAGCAAGCCGAGGACGGCGATGACGTAGGCGACGATCGCGAACGGGATCAGCAGGATGCCGATCAGCGTCAGTGCGAGCAACACGCAGCCCAGCACGAGCAGCGGCAGCAACGCCATCTGCGCGAGCACACCCACCACCACGTTGCGACCGAATCCGGCCTGCAGCGCCGTCGTGACGCGTTGCATCGAATCACCGGAGTTGATGAGCACTCCGATGCCGAGGAGGATCAGGATGCCGAACCACGCCGCCGTCTGCCTGAGGCTCGCGAGCGTGTCGGTGACGGCAGCGACTCGTGGCGCGCTGATGAGCGGTGCGAGGGCATCGATGGTGCGGAGTTCGCCGTCGATGCGGCCGCTGGGCGCGATGGTCGCGCCATGTTCGGCCGAGATCACGTCGCCGAGCACATGTCCGGACGAGTCGATGACGACGGCGCCGTTGAGCGCGATCGCGCTGCCGCTCACCACGCCGACGACGCGCAACGTGCCATTCAGCACCACGAGGTTGCCGCGCACGGTATCGGCGGCGGCGACCGTCACGTCGCCCGTTTTCCAAGTGGCGTCGAGTGCCGCGCAGCCGACGATCGGGTCGCGGCTGGCGCGCGTGAGCAGTTCGACGTCGGCCGCAGCGAGGCCCGTGATCTGACGCGCAGGGCAGGCGGAGGCTGACGGCGTCGCGTCGGCGGTCGCTTGCGTGTAAGCGGTCGCTGGCAGCACGGCAGCGGCCACGAGCCACGCAACGAGCTGAATGGTGGCGCGCATGGGCCCTACACCTCGAAACGGCGGGCGCGTGCGGCAACCGCACGGAGCCCGAGGAATCCAAGACCGGCGCCGGCCAGCAGCGTCGCTCCGGCCACGCCGACGAGCGGCAGGCCGCTCCCGAACGTGGCGCCGAGCGGCCCCACCAGCCCCTGCGCCACCGACGAGAGCGAGGCGAACAGCCCCTCGCGAGCCCGCTCGGTCACCATGCCGCCGACGAAAATCGTCGCGTCGCGGTGTGCCCAGCCCCACGCCGCCGCACCTGTCACCAGCGTCGCTGCGCTGGTGAGGGCGGTCCCCGCTGCAATCCGGGCGACCGGGCTGGAAGGCACCCAGCCCTCCACGCTCGTCCGGATGGCGACGTGCCATGGCTCGAAGACATGCACCTCGTGCATGACCCGGTCGGCGAAGCCGGCGCGCGGGGCAATCTCGGGGAGCATCTCGACGTCCGAGACGAACAGGCGCAGCGCATCGAGCTCCTCGCGGCACTGCACGCAATCGCGCAGATGGGCGGTGAGCTGCTGCACCCCGAATCCTGTCTCCCCGTCGAGGAGCAGGTCGAGTTCGTCCGGCAGGAGGTGGCGAGTGAGTGTCATTGGATGTCCTGCAGCGTGTACGGAGGCTGCGGGCAGGCGGTTTCAGGAAGGATGCGGACCCGGCGGTCGGGGGCGGAGGAGGGATGGTCGGATGGGGTCATCTGAGGTCCTCCAGCGCCTCCCGCAACTCGTGGCGGGCTCTGTGGATGTAGGTCTTGACGGTACCGAGGGGCAGGTCGAGCAACTGGGCGATCTCTTCATAGGATCGGCCATCGACGTGCCGGAGCAGGATGCAGCTCCGGTAGAGCGGACGGAGCTTGGCAATGGCGACCTCGATGGCTGCGCCGAGCTCCTTGTTCGCCATCTCGTCGAGCGCGTTCTCGCTGCGGTCGCCGATCTCGAAGCTGGTCGCCTCGACTTCGGCCTGCGTGGCCGCGCCCGCCGACCCGTCGATGCTGACGGTGTTCAGGCGGCGCCGCCGCAGCGAGTCGATGGCGAGGTTGTTCGCGATCTTGAACAGCCAGCTCGAGAATTTGAACTCCGGGGAGTACTTCTCGATGTTGTTCAGAACCTTGATGAAGGTCTCCTGCGCGAGGTCTTCGGCGGCCTCGCGGTCGCGGACCATGCGATAGACCAGCGAGAAAACCGGGCGCTCGTAACGGCGGATCAGCTCCCGGTACGCCTCGTCGCGCCCTTCCTGGGCCAGGGCGACCAGATCAGCGTCAGGGAGGTTGGCAGCGTCGAGGAGCCGGGGCATGCGTCGGGGAGGCACGCACGGGCGCCCGCCGGTGTGCGAGGTCCAGTGGTGCGATGCCAACCTAGAGCTTTCGCACCCCCCTGACGAGTCCCGGCTCTCGGCATGCGCGGCTGCCTTGTGGCACCCGCCGGTGTTCCGCGAGGTTTGTATCCTCATGCCGAGCACACTCGACGCCGACCTCCGGCGCGCCGATGCCGCCGCCGCCGGCGGTGCGGAGAAGCGGGCCTACGTCCAGCAGATCTTCTCCGAGATCGCGCCCCGTTACGACCTGCTGAACCACGTCCTGTCGATGAACATCGACAAGGGCTGGCGCCGCCGTGCGTTGGAGGCGCTGGCGTGGACGGCGGCGCCCACGGGACGGTATCTCGACCTGTGCGCCGGCACGCTGGACGTCGGCGCGCAACTGGTGCGGCAGACGGGGTTCGAGGGTTATGTGATGGCCGCCGACTTCGCCGAGCCGATGCTGCGCATGGGCGACGGCAAGGCGCCACGAGGCTCACTCGGACCGGTGGCCGCTGACGCGCTGCAGCTGCCGGTGGCCGACGGCAGCTTCGACGGTGCGATCGTGGCATTCGGCATCCGCAACGTGGCCGCGCTGGACTCGGGGCTGCGTGAGGTGCGTCGCACGCTCAAACCCGGCGCGCGTTTCGTGATCCTGGAATTTTCCACGCCGCGCAACCCGCTGGTGCGCGCGGGTTACCAGTTCTACTTCCACAGCGTGCTGCCGGCGATCGGGCGGGTGGTGAGCGGGCACAAGACGGCCTACTCCTACCTGCCGAAAAGTGTGGCGCATTTTCCCGTGGAAGAAGACCTCGCCTCACGCATGACCGCCGCCGGCTTCCGCGACGTGCAGTGGACGCCGCTGTCCTTCGGCATCGCGGCGATTCATGTCGGTGTGGCGTGAAGCGGTTTCGTTATGCTCGCTTTTGTGTTTGGCGGAAAACTGTTCTCGCGGGGGACGCGGGGTAACAGCAGGAGGAACGCGGAGCACGCTGGCGGCTCTGGACACAGCCTGTCGCGAGCGCAGTTCCCTTAAGCCTTTGTCGTTGCTTCTCCCGCAGTTCCCAGCGTCCCCCGCGTGAAAAGTTTTTGCCGTTCCCCGCGTGAACGGTTTTCGTTGTTTCCTGCCTGAACGACTGTTGTAGTTCGCCTGTCTCCGTGCGCGGATAGGCGTGTCATGAATTCCTTTGCTGATCTTACGTGTCATTGAACTGTCTGCAGGAATACATCGAGGCGATCGACGCGATGGGTGAACTGGTGCGTGTGACGCACCCGGTGCGCGCGAAGCTGGAGCTCTGTGAGATCGCCGATCGCGCCAGCAAGTTGCCCGGCGGCGGTCCGGCGCTGCTGTTCGAGCATGTCATCCTCGACAGCGGCCAGCGCTCGGCGTATCCGGTCGCCATCAATCTGTTCGGGTCGATGCAGCGCATGGCGCTGGCGCTCGGTGTGAAGGATCTCGACGAGCATGGCGCACGCATCACCGAGTTGCTCAACCTGAAGGTGCCCGACGGCTTCGTGGCGAAGCTCGGTCTGCTGCCACGGCTGCTGGAAGTGTCGAAATTCCCGCCGCGTGTGAAGGGCGGATCGCCAGCGTGTCAGGAAGTGGTGTGGCGCGGTGACGAGATCGACCTCGACAAGATTCCGGTGATCACCTGCTGGCCCGAGGATGGCGGACCGTACATCACGCTCACCGCCGTGGTCAGCAAGGACCCGTCGAAGGGCATTCGCAACGTGGGCATGTACCGCGTGCAGAAGCTCGACAAGAAGAGCGTGGCGATGCACTGGCAGCGTCACAAGACCGGTGCCGAGCATTTTCGCGAGATGGCGGAGCGTGGCGAGACGATGCCGGTGTGCATCGTGGTCGGTGCCGATCCCGCCAGCGTGTACAGCGCCAGCGCGCCGCTGCCGCCGGCAGTGGACGAGTTCATCTTCGCCGGTTTCCTGCGCCGCGATCCGGTGCATCTCACCAAGGCGGTGAGCTGCGATCTCGAAGTGCCGGCCAACGCCGAACTCGTGATCGAGGGCTACATCGATCCGCGCGAAGATCTGGTGGTGGAAGGGCCGTTCGGTGATCACACCGGTTTCTACTCCGAAGCGGATCTGTACCCGAAGGTGCACGTCACTGCGGTCACCATGCGCAAGAAGATGGTGTACGCGACGACGATCGTGGGCCGTCCGCCGATGGAGGACTTCTACCTCGGCCACGCCACCGAGCGGATCTTCCTGCCGCTGCTCAAGCTCACCACGCCGGAAATCGTGGATTATCACATGCCGGCCGAGGGTGGGTTTCACAACCTCGTGTTCGTCAGCATCGACAAGAAGTATCCCGGCCATGCGTACAAGGTGATGAATGCGTTGTGGGGCGCGGGGCTGATGTCGCTGGCGAAGGTGCTGGTGGTGGTGGACAAGGAGATCGACGTGCAGAACATCACCGAGACCTGGTGGGCGGTGCTCAACAACATCGATCCCGAGCGCGACGTGCGCTTCACCATGGGGCCGGTGGACGTGCTCGATCACAGCAGCCGCGCGTTCAGCTACGGCAGCAAGATGGGTATCGATGCCACGCGCAAGCTGCCGGAAGAGGGATTCACGAGGCAGTGGCCGCGCGTGATCGAGATGAATGGCGACACGAAGGAATCGGTGGACGGTTTCTACGCGTCGCTGGGCATCGAGAAGGCGTGGCGCCCGTGACCGTACCGCAGCGGGAAGGACAGACGTTCGCCGGACCGTCGGCGACCGCGCGATGGGCGAGCTTCGTGAAGCTGCCGCACACGGTGTTCGCGCTGCCATTTGCACTGACCGGTGTGGTGTTCGCGAGCCGCATCGTGATGCCGACGGTCGGGCAGATCGGCTGGGTGGTACTGGCGTTCACTGCTGCACGCTTCGCGGCGATGGCGTTCAACCGGATCATCGATCGCGATGTGGACGCGATCAATCCGCGCACGAAGCTCCGCGAAATTCCGAGCGGCGCGCTGCCGCTCGGTCAGGCGAAGATGAGCGTGGTGATCGCCGGCGTGCTGTTCGTCGTGGCCAGCTGGATGCTGAACCCGTTGTGCGGCATGCTTTCGCCGGTGGCGCTCGCGTGGGTGTTGTTCTACAGCTACTGCAAGCGGTTCACGCGCTGGAGCCATCTGGTGCTGGGCCTCGGGCTCGGCATCGCGCCGGTCGGTGGCTTTCTCGCGGTGACGGGCGCGTGGAGCGTGCCCGCCTGGATGCTGCCCGTACTGGCGACGGCGGTGATGACGTGGTCGGGTGGGTTCGACATCCTGTATGCACTGCAGGACGTCGCGTTCGATCGCGCCAACAAGCTGCACTCGCTCCCCGCCGCTCTCGGCGCGCCGCGTGCGCTGACCGTTGCGCGCGTGCTGCATGTGGGCACGGTGCTGCTGCTGGCGCTGGTTGGCCTGGCGACAGGCGGCGGTGTGCTCTACGCCGTCGGCGTGGCGGTCGTCGCGCTGCTGCTGGCGTATGAACATTCGCTGGTGAAGCCCGACGATCTCTCGAAGCTCGACGCCGCATTCTTCATGATGAACGGCATCATCAGCATCACGTTCTTCACCTTCGTGCTGCTGGAACGGGTGCTGCACCTGCCGTCGCTGGTGACGCTGCTCACGGCAGGCGCATGAGCGCGCCGCTGCCGATCGTGATGGCGATCACCGGCGCGTCGGGCGCACCGTACGCCGTGCGGCTGTTACAGGTGCTGGCGCAGGCGCAGCAGCCGGTGTGGCTGATCGTGTCGTCGCATGGATGGCGGCTGTTGCAGACCGAGTCCGGCATCGGCGACCTCGATGCGCTGCGAGCGCACGTGGGCGCTGCCCACTTCGATGGCAGTGTGCGCGTCTTCGACGACAACGACCGCGGAGCGACACCCGCCAGCGGATCGGCCAAGGTGAAAGGGATGGTGATCGTGCCATGCAGCATGGGCACGATTGCATCGATCGCGGCGGGTACGAGCCGTTCACTGGTGGAGCGCGCGGCCGACGTGGCACTCAAGGAGCGTCGTCCGCTGCTGCTGGTGCCGCGCGAAACGCCACTGTCGCGCATTCATCTCGAGAACATGCTGCGGCTCACCGATGCGGGCGCCGTCATACTGCCGGCCGCACCGGGCTTCTATCATCAGCCGACGCGCATCGATCAGCTGGTGGACTTCATCGTGCAGCGGATGCTGGACCGCCTGCAGGTGGACGTGGACATCGCACCGCGCTGGGGCGACGACACCGATTGAGCGACGGGAGCACGCACGTCATCGGGCTGGTGTCAGATACGCATGGCATGGTGCGCACATCGCTGTTCGATGCGCTGGCGGGCGTGGAGCTGATCCTGCACGCCGGCGACGTTGGTCCGGATGACGTGCTGACCGAAATCGCGACCATCGCGCCGGTGCGCGCGGTGTATGGCAATACCGATCGGCCCGGCAATCCGCAGCACGCGGCCGAACTGGTGCTCGACGTGGGCGGTGTGAGCATCCACGTGAGTCACGGGCACGAAGTCGGCAGCCCGACGCCGGCAAAGCTCCTGGCGGCGTATCCGCAGCGGGTGCTGGTGTACGGGCACACGCACCGGCAATTGATCAGCGAGGTCGACGGGCGGCTGGTGATCAATCCGGGTGCTGCCGGCGCGCGCCGCTTCGACCTGCAGCCGAGCGTGGCGAAACTGACGATCAGCGGCGGCGTAGTCAGCGCGGAGATCATCGCGCTGACCTGAAGCATCGTGGTGCAGCGCCACGCTCGAGTGTGATCACGAAACCGGACCGGGAGACGTGCCGTGAACTTCACGCTGCTCACCATGCTGTTGCTCGTGCCACCGACACAAACGGATCACCGCGCTTTCGCCACGCTCCGCGCAGCCTATGCCGCACGTGACGCGGGCGCGGCCGCCGGCGCCTACGCCGACTCGGCGGAGGTGATCTACCGATACGCTGGTGCGCCGGAAGAACGACATCGCGGACGTACGGCGATCAGGGCCTCGTTCGCCGCACTGTTCGCGCAGATCGACACGGCGCAGGCGATGGACCTGAACTTCCGCGTCACGCGCCGGCGAGGGCGCAGCATGGCGGGACTGTACCGCATCCGCATCGGAACATCGCAGCAGCTCTACGGACGGTTCGACGTCACGCTCGACGGCGCGGGACGTTTCGTACGCGACGTGTCGACCGATGCGACTGCGGCCGAGTTCGAGCGTTCGCGTGCGCCGCTGCTCTTCACGACGCGCGGGAGCAGGACCGCCAGGCGGGCGCGCGGCGTGAAATCACGTGGAGCGACGACGAGCGATGCGGTGCCTACAGCATCGGCGACAAGAGCCGCGCGGCACCCTCGAACAGCCGTCGCGGCAGCGACTCCTTGCGCAGATCGGCTGACGTCACCTCGCGCGCATGCCGCAGATCGGCCTCGAACATGGCCTGCAGCCGCTGCACCGGCTCGTCACCGTAACAGATCGCGAGCACTTCGAAGTTGAGCCGGAGACTGCGGTTGTCGACGTTCGCCGATCCCACGAGGGCCGCGTCGGAATCCACCAGCATCGTCTTCGCATGCAACGCCGGTGGCCCATACGCGTGGATCCGCACACCGGCGGCGAGCAACTCGGGGAAGTAGCTGCGCGCCGCTGCATCCACCAGCGGCTGGTCGCTCTTGGCCGGCAACAGCACACGCACATCCACGCCGCGCATGGCAGCACCGCTCAGCGCCGCCTGCAGCGATTCGTCAGGCACGAAGTACGGTGTCGAAATCCACACCCGTTGCCGTGCCGTCGTGATCGCCGTGAAGTACACCGCATGGATGCTCTGCGGATGGGCATCCGGTCCGGACGCGCACAATTGCACCATCTTCGTGCCTTCGCCGGTCAGCGATGGCAGGTACTGCTCGCCATCCAGCGCAATGTCGGTGGCGTACTGCCAATCCTCGAGAAACGCGAGCGCCAGCGGGGCGACGGCATCGCCTGCCAGGCGCAGGTGCGTATCACGCCACGCCTCGGCTCCCACCACCGTCTCGTCGTGGCAGTCATCCACGTTCATGCCGCCGGTGAAGCCGATTCGTCCGTCGCAGACCACGATCTTGCGATGCGTGCGGAAGTTCACGAAGCCCGGACGCATCTTCGGGCCGAAGCGCGCGATCTCGATGCCGGCATCGCGCATCGGCTGGAGGAAGTCACCCATGCGCGACGTGCCGAGTCCGTCGAGCAGCAGGCGCACTTCGACGCCCGCGCTGGCCCGTGCGATGAGCGCGGCGCGCAACCGCTGCGCCACCACACCTTCCTTGAAGATGTAGTACTCGAGGTGCACGTGGTGCGTGGCCTGTCCGATGGCCTCGACGATGGCATCGTAGGTGGCGCCGCCCGTCTCCAGGATGTCGAGCGTGGTGCACGGCAGCGGAGGGGCCTGTTCGGTGCCGGCGGCAATGGCGGCGAGTCGCGAGCCGGTCATGCCGAGTGTCTCCACGGCGGACGCGCGGTCAGGATTCGTGCCGCGGGCCCGGTTGCGCTTGGCGGTGCGTGCCACGATGCGTCGCCGGCGCTTGCGATCCAGCCGCCGCGGCCCGAGGAAGTAGTACACGAACATGCCCAGCAGCGGCAGCGTCGCCATGCTCACGATCCACGCCACGGTCGCCAGCGGCGGGCGTCGTTCGAGCAGGATGTAGCATGAGATGGCGATGACCCACACCGCTTCCAGCACCAGCACCCACGTCGGCAATTGGAAGAACGTCATGCGCCAAACTCGCGGACGGCAGCAGCTGGCGGGAGTGTGCGCGCAAACTCCGCCGGGTTTCGCTGAAACCAGCTCGACAGCAGCAGCAACTCGTCGATCTCGTGCGTGGGGATCGCGCGCGACGGGCGTTCAGGGCCATCGAACACACGTCGTGCCCACTCCGCGAACTCGAGCTGCTCGCGCCGCGTGGTGGGCAATTTCAGGTCAGCGCGCACCGTGCCGCGCTTCACCAGATAGACGCGCGTCTCGTTGCCATGGCCCGTGACCGGATACGCGAACGTCAGCGTCTCGACCGCAAAACGCAGCTTCTCGAACTGCGCGCGCAGCACTTCCATCCGGTGCAGCTTGTCGCGCATCTGCCCCGCGCGCTCGAACTCGAGTGCCTCGGCGTGTGCCAGCATGCGTGCCTCGAGCGCCTCCATCGGGCCGTCGCTGCTGCCGTCCAGGAAGGCCCGGGCGAGTTGCAGCTGCGTCATGTAGGCCTGCTCCGTGACCGCGGCCACACAGGGGCCGAGGCACTTCCCGATCTCGTGGCGGATACAGCCCGGTGTGCGCGGTGCAATGGCCACCGGCAGTTCCGCCTGATCGCGGAAATGCATGCGTACGTCGTTGGCGCAGTCACGCAGTCCGAGCACGTCGCTCAGCTCGCGCAGCGCACCCGCAATGCGGCCCGCGCTGAGGTACGGACCGTAGTATATGCCGCGCTCGTCACCCGAGGCGTCACGTGTCACGGTCAGTTTCGGCGCCGTGCCCGGCGTGAGCTTCACGAAGCAGTAGTGTCGAGCATCGCGCTTCATCATCCAGTTGTAGCGCGGGCGGAGCTGCTTGATCAGTCGCAGTTCGCGCACGAGTGCGGCGAATTCGCTGGGTTGATACTCCCACTCGATGCGCGCCGCGCGCCACAAAATGCGCGCCCCCTTGTCGTGCGGCCATTCGGCGCGGAAGTAACTGAGCAGGCGTGTGCGCAGCTGCTTCGACTTCCCGACGTACAGCACCGATCCTTCGCTGCCAAGGAAGCGATAGGTACCCGGGCGATCCTGCGTGCCCGCCTTCACCAGATCGCGCAGTGCGTCGAGATCGGTCACCGGCTTGCGCTTGCCTTTGCGCTTGCGCGCCGTGGCCTCACCGTCGCTGGTATCGTCGAGGTCCACCTGCAAATCCACCTGCACCAGCACCTGCATCTCCGGCACCGGCAGCGTGGCCGCGGCTTTCGCCGCTTCCAGCTCGGCCAGTGTCACGGCACGCTCGACACTGAGCCGTTCGTCGCTGCGCCCGCGTGCGGCAGGCGGCGCGATGCCGAACAGGGCGAAGAGATCGGGATGCGCGGTGGTCTGCGTCTTCATCGCTGGCAGCGCCAGCAGAACACCGTCGTGCGCCCGTCGATGGCGCTGGTGTCGACGAGCGTGGTGCCGCAACGCGTGCACGCCTCACCGCCGCGTCCGTACGCCTGCAGAAAGGGTACGAAGCCACCCCGCCCGCCGCTGGCGTCCACGTAGTCGCGGAAGCTGGTGCCACGCACCGCGATGGATGCGGTGAGCACGGCACGGATCGCGGCGAGCAGTGTCCCGGCGTCGCCGCCGTCCAGGGACGCGGCAGGCCGCGACGGGTCGATGCCCGCCATCCACAGCGACTCGTTTGCGTAAATGTTGCCCACGCCGGCAACGACCTGCTGATCCATGAGCACCTTCTTGATGGCCTGCGAACTCCGAAGAGAAGCCGAAAATCGCTCGGCGGTCAGGTCCGGGTCAAGCGGCTCGGGTCCCAGGTCGGACAGATACGCCCGCAGTTCGGCGCGGCGGAGGAGTGCGACGGTGCCCAGCCGGCGGATGTCGCGATAGTGGAGACGGCGGCCGTCGGCGAGATCGACGCTGAGCGTGATGTAGGCGCGGTCGCGAGGCGAGATGTCGGCGGGCTGCGTCTCCACGAGCATGGCGCCGGTGAAGCGCGGCTGCACCACGATCGCGTCGGCGTTCTCGAGATCGAGGATGATCAGCTTCGCACGGCGCCACACCTGCACGATCATTTCGCCGCGGAGCCGTCGCACGAACTCCTCGGCCGTCGCGCTGCGGAGCACGTCGGCACGCAGCACCACCACATCGGAGATGTACGCACCGGCGACCATCGCATGCAGGTCGCGGGCGATCGTCTCCGTCTCGGGAAGCTCAGGCACCGCGGGCCAGCGCGCGCCAGCCGATGTCGCGCCGATGGAACGCGCCGGTGAACTGCACGCGTGCCGCGAGCGCGCCGCTGCGCTGCTGTGCGTCGGCGAGTGTCGCGCCCGTGGAGGTGGCCGCCAGCACACGACCACCGCTCGTGACCAGCGCGTCGTCGCGCCGTGTCGTGCCGGCATGGAAGAGCCACTCACCGTCGCCAGTCTCGGGCAGCGTGATCACATCGCCGTTGCGCGGCGTGCCCGGGTATCCCTCGGCGGCGATCACCGTGGTGACGACATGTCGCGCGGGTGCAAACACCGGCACCGGGTCGATGCGCTCGCCGCGCGCCACCTGCATCATCACACGGAGCAGCGGCGCATCGTCGGCGAGTGCGGTGAGCACCGCCTGTGTCTCCGGATCACCGAAGCGGCAGTTGAATTCCACCACGCGCGGACCGGTCGGGGTGAGCATCACGCCGCAGTAGAGCAATCCACGAAACGGCATGCCGCGCTCGCGCATCGCGGTGAGCGTCGGCGCGATGATCACGTCGAGCACCTGCTGAATGCCGGGCGGAATGGTGCCATCGCGCCACGTGTATGCCGGATCGCCCGCATCGGCGGGGCAGTAGGCGCCCATGCCACCGGTGTTCGGACCGGTGTCACCTTCTCCCACGCGCTTGTGATCCTGCGCGGCGGGCAGTGGCACGGCCGTCTCGCCGTCGGTGATCACGAACAGCGACAGCTCCTCGCCGGTCATGAACTCCTCGACCAGCACCTCGGCACCCGCGTCGCCGAACAGATCGTCCTCGAGCATCGACGTGATGGCGGCATCGGCTTCGTCGAGCGTCATCGCGACCACCACGCCCTTGCCGGCGGCAAGGCCGGACGCCTTGATGACGACGGGAGCGCCGAACTCCCGCGCGGCCGCTTTCGCGCCGTCCACGGCGGTGTGCATCGACGCGCGGGCGGTTGGGACGCCGGCGTCGTGCATCAGCGCTTTCGCAAACGCCTTCGACGTCTCGATCTGCGCGGCGGCCGCAGTGGGACCGAACACCGGGATGTGGTACGCCGTGAGTGCGTCGGCCAGTCCTGCCGCGAGAGGCGCCTCAGGGCCGACGATCACGGCATCGAAGCGCTGTCGCCAGGCCAGCGTGACGAGGCCGTCGATGTCGGAAACCGGCACCGTGTCGCAGTATGCCAGCGCGCGCATGCCGGGGTTGCCCGGCGTGGCCACCATGATGCAGTTGGGGACTTCATGGCGGATCCGCCATGCCAGTGCATGTTCGCGGCCTCCGCCGCCGACGAGCAGGAGCTTCATGGCGCGGAATGTACCACGCGCCATGAGCCCCGGAACGGCGTCAGCCGCCAGCCTTCCGACGGAACGCGTCAGCCGCACGTGCGAACGAATCACCGACCTTGCCGAACGTCTCGCGCGCCTGCTGGCCGTAGTAATCCGCGGCACCGCGCACGTCGTCGGCGTAGGTGGTCTGCGGGCCGGTGCCATCGCGACGCGGGTATTCGCCGGCGAGAATGCGGGCGTAGGTGCCGCTGGCCACCCAACGCTGCAATTCGGCCGCGCGCACGGTGTTGAACGGATGTTCGCGCATCGCGGTGTTGATGGCCTTGAGCAGCGTGTCCCACGCGCTCCCTTCACTCTCGTATTCGGCGGCCTGCTGCAGGAAGGCGTCGAGGTCACCCTCGCCAGGCGCCGTCGAGCCGCCCGCCAGCTTGAAGAAGGTGCGCATCGCCAGATTCGTATCCTGCACCGCCAGCAGCGCGGCACGGTCGCAGCTCAGCTCCGCCTTGCGGCTCCACTCCAGCAGCGCGAGGTGAAACGGCATGATCGCCAGCCCGGCGAGGAAGGGCAGGGCACTGAAGCCGATCGTGCTGACGATGATCGCGATGGTGCGATAGACCATGTGCCCGCTCGCGATGTGTCCCACTTCGTGCGCCAGCACCACCATCTGCTCGTCGGGATCGAGAATCTCGAGCGTCTCGGTGTTGACGACGATGAACGGGTGATCGAACCCGACCGCCATGGCGTTCACCAGCGGCGAGCGGGTGACGTAGACGTCCGGCACCACCGTCACGTCGAGCGCCGCGCAGGCCTCACGCACCATCGCATGCAGGCGCGGGTGCTGTGTCGGGCCCGTGCGGACCGCGTTGGCCAGAAACAGGTGCCGCAGGCCGCGCTCACCGAAAAAGCCGGCGAACTTGCGCACGATCTCGTCGAAGCCCGGCAACGCTCGCATGGTATTGAGTGCGGCGCGATCGGCGGGGTGTTCCCAGGCCGTCGATGCGATCTGGGGAAGCGGTGTCACGGGCATGGCAAACCTCGGCGGACGGAAAGAGCAACGTTGGGTTCTTGTAACCGCGAAATCACTGCAGCGGGCCGTCTTCCGTTCCGACACTCAAGCGGGCAAGGGTCGGTCCGGCGCGACGCGCGAGCTGGATTCATCAGCCTACGCAGCGCGTCGCCTTCCAGTGTCAATCGCCCAGTCGCCAGTTCACAGCCCGCTGAGCGCCTGTTCCAGATCCCCCAGCAGATCGCCGGCGTCCTCCACGCCGACCGATAGGCGAACGAGACCCTCCGTGATGCCCAATTGTGCCCGCCGGTCCGGCTCCACCGACGCATGCGTCATGCTGGCCGGATGACTGATCAGACTTTCGACCCCACCGAGCGACTCGGCGAGGCTGAACAGCCGGACCCGGTCGAGCATCGTCTTCACGCGCTCCCGGCCGCCCAGCTCGATCGAGATCATGCCGCCGAAGCCCGACATCTGGCGCGCCGCGAGCGCATGCTGCGGATGCGAGTCCAGCCCCACATACATGACGTTCTCGTGACCGAGCCGCTCCGCCAGCCACCGACCCACGGCGCGCCCGTTTTCATCATGCGCCCTCATGCGGATGGCCAGCGTCTTCGTGCCGCGCAGGCAGAGCCAGGCATCGAAGGGCCCGGGCACGGCGCCGGCGGCGTTGAGGATGAACTGCAGACGCGTGGCCAGGTCGTCGTTGGACGTGACCGCGATGCCGCCGATCATGTCGCTGTGTCCGTTCAGGTACTTCGTACTGGAATGCCAGACGATGTCAGCACCCGTCTCGAGCGGACGCTGGAAGATCGGGGTGGCGAAGGTGTTGTCGACGATGGTCAGCGCGCCGGCGCGCTTCGCGATGTCGGCGGCCGCCGCGAGATCGGTGAGCCGCATCAGCGGGTTCGTCGGCGTTTCCAGCATCAGCGCGCGGGTGTCCGGCGTGATGGCGTCGGCGATACGCTGCGGATCACGGGTGTCGACGTACGAGAAGGTCAGGCCGAACTGCCGCAGCAGCTTGTCGAAGAGCCGGTACGTGCCGCCATACACATTCTCGCCGACGATGATGTGATCGCCCGACTTGAACAGCATCATGATGCTCGTCAGGCACCCCATGCCGCTGCCGAAGGCGAAACCATGGGTGCCTCCCTCGAGCGCCGCGACGTTCCGCTCGAGCGCTTCACGCGTCGGGTTCTTGCCCCGGGCGTACTCATAGCCGCGATGCACGCCGAACTCTTCGTGCACGTACGTGCTGGTGAGGTAGAGCGGCGTCATGATCGCGCCACTGACCGCATCCGGCTTCTGGCCGGCGTGAATCGCGCGCGTGGACGGACCGTCGCGGAGGTCGGTATCGAAAATGCGGGTCATCGGAGTCGGGAAAGTGTTCCGGGGAATCGTAACGGCGGGTCCGACCCGCTGCACGACGGCCCGTGGGACGCGGCATGACCGCCATCCGCACGCACGACTTCGCCCCATCCGCCGGGAGCGACCCCTTCACCAGCACCGCCGTGCCCCGCTGCCTCGTGGTGGACGACGAGCCACGCCTGCGCCAGATCCTCGTGCGTGTCATGCGCGCCGACGGCTTCATCGTGGATGAGGCCAGCAACGGCTACGACGCCATCGCCCAGATGGAGGCGAATCCGTCGACGCTGATCCTCACCGACATCGAGATGCCGAAGATGGATGGCTTCTCGCTGCTGCGTGAACTCCGCGCACGCTGGCCCGACGCCGCCGTCATGATGATCAGCGGCAATGGTGACGTGCAGACGGCCGTGAGCTGTCTCTCGGTCGGCGCGCTCGACTACCTCACCAAGCCGTTCCACCTCGAGGAGGTGCGCGCCCGCATCACCTCGGTTCTGGAACGGCGCCGTCTGGTACTCGAGAATCGCGAATACCAGAACCGCCTGGAGCAGAAGGTGCAGGCGCAGGCGCGTCGCATCGAGCAGCAGTTCCTCGGCGGCGTGCAGGCGCTCGCCGAAGCGCTCGAAGCGAAGGACCCGTACACGCATGGACACAGTGTGCGCGTGAGTCAGTATGCCACGGCCATCGCGCGTCGCCTGGAACTCCCGGTTGCGGTGGTGCGCGCCGTCACGCTCGGCGGACGGTTGCACGACATCGGCAAGATCGGCGTGCGCGAAGAGATCCTCACCAAGCCGGCTCGTCTCACGCCCGAGGAGTACGCCCACGTCATGACGCACATGACGGTGGGATGGCGCATCCTCTCGGCCATGGTGATCGATCAGCCCGAATTGCTCAACATCGTGCGCCACCATCACGAACGCATGGACGGTGCGGGGCTGCCGGATGGCCTGATGGGGAACGACATCCCGCTCGAGGCGCGCATCGTGTCGGTGGCCGACAGCTTCGACGCCATGACCAGCGGCCGCCGCTACCGCGACGACGGCGGCAAGCTGCTGCCCGAGGCGCTGAAGGAGCTGCGACGTTGCGCCGGCACACAGTTCGATCCCGACTGCGTGACAGCCTTCCTCGACGCGATCGACTCGGGCGAAGTCACGCTGCTGCCACGCACCGACATCATGGCCTGATGGCCGCCGTCGTCGTGTTCAGGCGACGACGGTGATGCGTGAGGGTTGCTTGTAGGACGCGAGACGATCGTCGCACCACGCCCGCACGGCGGCATCATCCACCGCGCCGTGCACCGTCACCTCGATGTCGTTTTCCTTTTGCGGCTCCGGCACGGCCGTCACCTCGACGCGCTGGACGCCCGGCATGGCGGCGATCACGCGTTCCAGTTCGGCGGGATAGATGTTGAACCCGTTGCGCGTGAACATCGGCTTGATCAACCCCTCGAACGCGACGTGCCCGTCGGCGTCCATGCTGCCGCGATCTCCGCTGTGCAGCCAGCCATCCACCCGCCGTAAGCCGCCCTCGCCTCCGGACACGTACCCCGGGCCGACCAGCGCGCCCCGCACACAGATTTCGCCGCTGCTTCCGACCGGCAGTTCCACGCTGGTCGTCGGATTGCGAATCGTCACCTCGGCACCGGGATACGCCGAGCCGAGTGACCCGATGCGGTTCGGTGCATCGATGCGATTGAACAGGCACACCGGTGATGCTTCGGTGAGCCCGTAGCCCTGCCGCAGCGCACACCCCGTCGCCGCCTCCCATTTGCGTTGCACCCACACCGGCAGCGCCGCGCCGCCGCAGATGCACACGCGCAGCGCCGGCACGTCGATGGTGCCGCCGCGTCGCTCGATGGCTGAGAGCAGCGCGATGAACACCGCCGGCACGCCGACGAGCATCGTGATGCCGTCGTCCACCAGCGCATCCACCGCTTTCAGCGGATTGAAGCGGCCCATCGTCGTCACGCGCGCGCCGGCCAGCAGCGGTGCCGTGAGCGTGACCGTCATCCCGAAGAGATGACTGTACGGCAGCACGGACAGCACGTGATCAGCGGCCGTGAGTTGCGCGGCCTGCACCGTGGCGTGCCCGTTGGCGAGCAGGCTGCGGTGCGTCAGAATGGCACCGAGTGGACGTCCGTCCATGGCCGATGTGTAGACCACCGCAGCTTCCTCGTCGAGCCCCTCCTGCTCGGCGTCGCCTTCGAGCTCGAGCCCCACGTGCGAGCCCAGGTCGATGGCGGAGATCACGCCGTCACGCAGCAGCGCGGCGGCGCGTGGCGCATCGTCGAGCAGCACCCGAAGCAGCGAGGAGGGCAGCCGGTCGGCCAGCGCCGCCACGGTGAACACGGCGCCCACGTTCGCGTCGTGCAGCTGGTACGCCAGTTCGTCGGCCGATCCCAGTGGATTCAGCAGCACGGCGCCGCGGCCATCGCTTGCGGCGAGGGCCACCAGAAACTGTGGACCTGTGGGCAGCAGCAGCGCCGCGCGGGTGCCGTACAGGGCGCGGGAGAGCGGGGCGCACCGCTGCAGCAGCGTCGTGCCGGCGGCCACCAGTTGCGCGGCAGGCATCCCGTCGAGGCTGCCACCGTGCGCGCCCATCGCAAAGGGGAGGAGGCTTAATGGATTGCTCATGTTCCCCTTCGGCGTGAAATTGCTGATCTGCGTGGCAGACGCTCGCCGCACAACGTACGAGGTGGACCGCCCGGGTCCGACCGCACGGCGATGCTTTAAAATCCGTTAACTTTGTGACGGGGCGGCGTCCGAAGCAGTCTGCACATTGGTTTTGCTACCGGCAGCACAGTCTCAGGCGACGGCCTCGTGCACCGCACCCACCCACCACGCTCTCGTCATGTCATCGTTTGAAGGTCTGATGGTTTCCGTCTCCGGTATCCGGGGACGGGTTGGTGCAGGACTGACGCCCGAAGTGGTCGCATCCTACGCTGCCGGGTTCGGCGCGTGGTCCAGAGCGCGCAAGCCCGGGGCGCCGATCGTCGTGGGGCGCGACAGCCGGGTGTCTGGTCCGCTGTTCCATCGGGTCGTACTGTCGGCGCTCGAGTCGGTCGGCTGCAACGTGATCGACATCGGCGTTGTACCCACGCCGACCGTGCAGCTCGCCGTCGAGCATCATCATGCCGCGGGTGGCCTGGCCATCACGGCGAGCCACAATCCGGTCGAGTGGAACGCGCTCAAGTTCATCGGCGCGTCGGGGCTGTTCCTCGATCAGGCCGACAGTCTCAGCTTCCGCGCTGCCACCGACAAGGGATTCGCCCGTGCCACATGGGACGAACTGGGCAGCACGACGTTCGATGCCGACGCGGTGGAGCGTCACCTGGGGCTGATCCTGGGACTCAAGTACGTGGATGTGGCGGCGCTGCGCGCTCGCAAGCTGAAGGTCGCGCTGGACTGCGTGAACGGCGCGGGTGCGACGATCATGCTGGCGCTGCTGGATGCGCTGGGGTGCGAGGTGACGGCGATTCACACCACGCCGGACGGCCGCTTCCCGCACACGCCCGAGCCGATCGCCGAGAATCTCGGGGACCTGAGCGCGTTGGTCCGAAGCAGTGGCGCGGACGTCGGCCTGGCGGTGGACCCGGACGTGGACCGTCTGGCGATCGTCGACGAGTTCGGCACGCCGATCGGCGAGGATTACACGCTCGCGTTCGCCACGGCGCTCGTGCTGCGGAAGTCGCCCGGCGTCGTTGTGACGAATCTCTCCACCAGCCGTGTAGTGGAAGACGCCGCACTGGCCGGCGGTCAGCGCTGTGTCCGGGCGCCGGTGGGTGAGGCGAACGTCGCGTCGGCGATGCAGAGCGAGCAGGCGGCGATCGGCGGTGAAGGGAACGGCGGGGTGATCCTGCCCGACCTGCATCTGGGCCGCGACGCTCCGGCTGGCGCCGCGCTGGTGCTGCAATTGCTATGTGAAACCGGGATGACTCCGTCGCAGCTCAAGGGGGCATCGCCGCAGTACCAGATCGTGAAGGACAAGCTCGACCGTCCGGATGCCCCGCTGGGCGACGTCTATGCGGCGCTCCAGAGCGCATTTCCGGACGCAGCGGTCGATACACAGGACGGATTGCGGCTGTCGTGGTCGGATCGCTGGGTGCATGTTCGCCCGTCCGGCACCGAACCGATCGTGCGGGTGATCGCCGAGGCGCCCACGCGCGCCGGGGCGGAACTGCTGGTGTCGCAGTCGCGGGTACCGCTGGACGAGCTCGTGCGCGCTTCCGCGCGCTGAGCACAGGACCAAATGTCATCAGGGAAGGATTGAGCCATGTGTGGAATCGTTGGGTATGTCGGAAACAAGGAGTCGACGCCGCTGCTGCTCGAAGGGCTGCGCCGCCTCGAGTATCGCGGGTATGACTCCGCAGGCGTGGCGACCATGAATGGTGGCGGTGTCGAGATGCGCCGTGCCGCCGGCAAGATCGCCAAGCTGGAGCAGGCCATCGCCGCGAGCCCGACACACGGGACGGTGGGCATCGCGCACACGCGCTGGGCCACGCACGGTCCGCCAAGTGAGAAGAACGCGCATCCGCACATGGATGAGGCGAAGACCATCGCCGTGGTGCACAACGGCATCATCGAGAACTCGTCGTCGCTCAAGCGCTCGCTCGAGGGTCGCGGTCACATCTTCGCGTCGGACACCGACACCGAAGTGCTGTCGCACCTGATCGAGGAGCTGTTCGAGGACAATCTCGAGGACGCCGTGGTGCAGGCGCTCAAGCGCGTCGAAGGCACCTATGGCATCGCGGTGATTTCGAGCCGCGACAAGGACAAGATCGTCGCCGCGCGCAAGGGCAGCCCGCTGCTCATCGGCGTCGGCAAGGACGAGTGGTTCGTGGCCAGCGACGTGTCGGCGATCCTCGCGCACACGCGCGACGTGGTCTACCTCGAAGACGGCGACGTCGCGGTGCTCACGCGCAGCGGCTTCCGCGTCATCGACCATTCGCAGAGCACCGTCACGAAGGTCATCAGCAAGATCGACTGGGACATCGACCAGATCGAGCGCGGTGGGTACGCGCACTTCATGCTCAAGGAAATCTTCGAGCAGCCGGTCACGGTGGAGAACACCATGCGCGGCCGCATGCTGCAGGAAGAGGGGACGGCCAAGCTGGGCGGCCTGAATCTCACCGACGAGCAGCTGCTGAAGATCGACAACATCGTCATCACCGCCTGCGGCACCTCGTGGCATTCGGCGCTGATCGGTGAGCAGTTGCTCGAGGAGTTCGCGCGCATTCCCGTCGAAGTGGAGTACGCCTCGGAGTTCCGCTACAAGAACCCGATCGTCACCGAGCGCACGCTCTGCGTGGTGATCTCGCAGTCAGGTGAGACGGCGGACACGCTGGCCGCCCTGCGCGAAGCGAAGTCGCGTGGTGCGAAGACGCTGGGCCTCGTCAACGTCGTCGGTTCGACGATTGCACGCGAGGCGGATGGCGGCATCTACCTGCACGCCGGTCCCGAGATCGGCGTGGCGAGCACCAAGGCGTTCACGTCGCAGGTGATCGCGCTGACGCTGCTGGCGCTCAAGATCGGACGTCTGCGCACGATGAGCATCCTGCAGGGTCGTCAGGTCATCGCCGCACTGTCGGCGCTGCCCGCGCAGATCACGCAGATCCTCGAGCGCGCCGCCGATGTCGAAGCGGTGGCCGAAGAATTCAAGCGCGCGCAGAATTTCCTGTACCTGGGTCGCGGCTACAACTTCCCGAGTGCTCTGGAAGGTGCGCTCAAGCTCAAGGAAATCAGCTACATCCACGCCGAAGGGTATCCCGCGGCCGAGATGAAGCATGGGCCGATCGCGCTCATCGACGAGATGATGCCGGTGGTGTTCATTGCGCCGCACGACGCCGTGTTCGACAAGGTCGTGAGCAACGTGCAGGAGGTGAAGGCGCGTAAGGGAACGGTGGTCGCCATCACCACGCGCGAGGAGGAGTCGCTGGAAGGGTTGCTCGACTACGAGTTCCGCATTCCGGAGACGATCGACATGCTGACACCGGTGCTGGCGAGTGTGCCGCTGCAGTTGCTGGCGTATTACATCGCGGTGAAGCGAGGCTGCAACGTGGATCAGCCGCGGAACCTGGCGAAGTCGGTGACGGTGGAGTGAGTCACCGCGCTGGCATGCAGTGATGACACGGGGGCGAGTCCAATCGGGCTCGCCCCCGTGTCGTCGTACGGCGTACTGCGGACGAGGCGGATCGGAGGTCCGATGTTGGAAGCGCACGCACCACTGCGCTGCTGATCGGCACAGAAACTTCACGGCGATGTACCATGATTCGAGCCGCTTCGAGTCCGTTGCGCCGGCCGACTTGGGTACCATCAGCGGACCAGCACGCCATGCCCGCTGCAATCGAGGATCTGCAATGAAAGGCACCGTCGAAGGACACCGTTGGCGCGCGACCGGTGACGCCGTGATGCAGCCCGTCATCGACATCGATGTCGCTGCCATCGGGACGGGCCAGGCCGTGCCGGCACTCAGCACGGCGCTCGCGGCACGCGGCGAGTCCGTCGTCGTGTTCGAATCCGGGGCGATCGGCGGCAGCTGCGTGAACGTCGGCTGCACCCCGACGAAAACCCTGCGGAAAACGGCACGCGTGGCACACCTCGCGCGGCGCGCACACGAGTTCGGCGTATCCGTGGGCACCGTCTCGGTCGATGTCGGCGTGGCGATGGATCGCGTCGCGAGGACGGTGACCGCATCGCGGGAGGGCCTCACCGCATTGCTTTCCGGAACGTCTGGGCTCACGCTCGTCCGTGAGCGGGCCAGACTCTCGGGCCGCAACGGCGAACGCTTCCTGATCGAGGCGGGGCGCCAGCGGTACGCCGCCACGCGCGTGTACCTGAACGTCGGCACCAGTCCGGTCATTCCACCGGTGCCCGGTCTGGCTGCGTCGTTGCCGCTGACGAACGAGAGCATCCTGTCGCTCCGGGCGGCACCCGATCACCTGATCGTGATCGGCGGCAGCTACATCGGGCTGGAGTTTGCGCAGATCTTTCGTCGCCTCGGCAGCGCAGTCACGGTCGTCGAAGCGTCGTTGCGCATTGCGGCCCGTGAAACGGACGACATCTCAGCCAGACTGACGTCGATGCTGGAGGCGGAAGGAATCAGCATCCGCGCGGCGGCACGAATCGTCGCCGTGTCGCGCGACGCTGCCGGTGCCGTGCACGTCGAGATGGCCACGGGTGAGACGCTGATCGGCAGCCACGTATTGGTGGCGACAGGCCGCGCACCGAACACGCGTGACCTGGGCCTCG
Organism: Gemmatimonadaceae bacterium; assembly: GCA_043788935.1. Taxonomy (GTDB): domain Bacteria; phylum Gemmatimonadota; class Gemmatimonadetes; order Gemmatimonadales; family Gemmatimonadaceae; genus JACMLX01. Next base: position 40,038 of record JAYWIJ010000285.1, read on the forward strand.
AGTCGGTCGGTGTCGACATGGATGCGCAGGGATTCGTCCCGGTCGATGCCGGCCTTGCCACTTCGGTTCCCGGCATCTGGGCGCTGGGGGACGTCAACCGGCGTGGGGCGTTCACGCACACCGCGTGGCAGGACCATCAGATCGTGCTCGCCAATCTGGAGGGCGTGACGCGTTCGGTGGAGGGTCGCACCACGACCTACGCGATGTACACCGATCCTCCGCTGGGGCGGATCGGCATGCATGAAGATGATGCGCGGGCGGCGCAGGCGAGTGGACGACGATTCCTGTTTGCGGAGCATGAGATGTCTCGTGTCTCCCGCGCCAAGGAAGAGGGGGAGACGATCGGCGTCATTCGTGTGCTGGTGGATGCGGACACCCATCGCTTCGCAGGGATCACGATGCTCGGCATCAACGCGGATGAGATCGTGCAGGTCGTCGGCGCCCTGATGGCTGCGGATGTCCCGTTCGAGTCGCTGCGCGACATGCTTCCCATACACCCGACCGTCACGGAGTTCTTCCCGACCATCCTCGACAAGCTCGCCCCGCTGGTGTGAGACCTACGTCAGCCGGTGCATGGTCGATCGTGGTGTGCATGACATTTGAGTGCAGGCGGTTCGCGCACCAGTACGGCAGCGCTGCTCCCGATTTCAACGTCGTGTCCGATGTTTTGTTGCGGTGTGCGCCGTGATCGATGCGCGGCTGGTGCAGAATCTGCATGTAACGCGCTCGACGCCCGCAGCAGCGTACCGACTGGTGACCTGATGAGGCGGTTGGGGTGCAATGAGCCCAGACTCTCCGTCTTCATGTGGACATGAACGTTTCTGCGTCACGTCAGCTGGTCCATCTGGCAGTGGGTGTCATGAGCGTCATCAGCGGCGCATGTGGATCGGCGGCGCGTTTGCCTCTCTCCGCGGGTACAGGGCCGACGCCTGTGCTGCCCGAGCCCGAACACGCACTGATCCCGATGGTGCATGTCGCCTCAGTGAATCGCTGGCCATCGGGAGCGAAGCCAGTCGCCGCCGCCGGCCTTGCCGTGAACGTCTTTGCCGACAGCCTCGATCATCCGCGATGGCTGTATGTGCTGTCCAACGGTGACGTCCTGGTGGCCGAGACGAATGCACCCGTGCGGCCTGACGACGCCAAGGGCGTGAAGGGCTGGTTCTTCAAGCGATTCCAGAAAAAGGCTGGCGGCGCCGTGCCGAGTGCAGACCGGATCACACTGCTCCGGGACGCGGATGGAGACGGTGTGGCCGAGCGACGCTACGTGCTGCTCGCACAACTGTACTCACCATTCGGCATGGTGTTCGTGAATGGAAGTCTGGTCGTCGCGAATAGCGATGCACTCGTCCGATTTCCGTTCCGCGTCGGCGATACGTCCATCACGTCGCCCAGTGCCGTGATCACGGCGTTGCCCGCCGGCACCATCAATCACCACTGGACGAAGAACGTCGTCGCGTCATCGGACGGCGCGACGCTGTTTGTCGCTGTCGGTTCGAACAGCAATGCCGGCGAGCGTGGCATGGCGGCGGAGTCGGAGCGCGCGGCGATCTGGGCCGTCGATGCAGTGACAGGTGCACATCGTGTTCTGGCATCGGGATTACGCAATCCTGTCGGCATGGCGTTTGAACCCACCACGAAGATGTTGTGGACCGCCGTCAACGAGCGTGATGAAATTGGCGGAGACCTGGTGCCGGACTACATGACCGCCGTCCGCGACGGTGCGTTCTACGGCTGGCCGTACAGTTATTTCGGCGACCACGTCGACACCCGTGTCACACCGGCGCGTCCCGATCTCGTCGCGAGTGCGATCGTGCCGGACTATGCGCTCGGTGCCCACACGGCATCGCTGGGTCTGACGTGGTCGGACGGTGGCGCAATGCCCGTCGACTTGCGGAGCGGGATGTTCGTCGGCCGGCACGGCTCGTGGAATCGCAAGCCGCGCAGCGGGTATGACGTCATCTTCGTGCCATTCACGAACGGACGTCCATCGGGCCCGCCACGCGATGTGCTCACGGGTTTCGTCGGGGCGGACGGCAAGGCGATGGGGCGACCGGTGGGTGTGGCCATGGATGGCCGTGGTGCACTGCTGGTGGCGGATGACGTAGGCAACGTCGTCTGGCGCGTGCGTGCGACGGCTGCCGGTCCGTCCGTGCCCTGACAGTGATTCGCAGCCACGACGCGTAAATTTCGCGGTGATGTGCGGCGGTCATGTTCGTTGCACGCACGTTCAGCACACCCGACGTTGCGTCAGTACAACTCCCGCCCGTCGCCCAGCAGATTCACCCCGCAATCGCGCCCCGGCTTCAGGCAGTTGTTCACGATCGCGTCGAGGAACTGCGGCTGCCATCCGTTCATCCAGTCGGCGTGCGCGGAATACCCGCCGCGCGTACTGATCGGATACATGTCCGACGTGAGCCGCCAGAACGCAGGGGTCTGACCCGCCGTCACCGGCCACTGAAAAATCTCGCTGATGATCGGCAGCATCACCGGATGCGACGATGGGCACGTCGAGCGCTGCGGTGGATTGCGATACACCGGATACGCCATGTGCCGCTTGTGATCGGGCGAATCGAGATTCACGCCATCCCAGCACTGCGGGAAGCTGATCGTGAGCCGCACCACGTCACCCACCGGACAGGACGGCACGGTTCCGTCGCTCGCAATCGTCGTCTTTTCGCAGGCCCATGACGCCACCTCCAGCTGGTTGATCACCTGCGCCTTGCCGACGTTGTCCTTGTCACCGGCGATCATCATCAGGCCCGCGGGAATGGTGCGCACCGTGCCCGGATCGACGTTGAAGCCGGTCTTGTAATAGATCGTGGCGAACGTCGGCGTGATCACGTCGCTGGTGCGCACGTCGAACAGCGCGGGCACCCAGTAGCCGGTGCGGTTCACCGTGCCACCGGTACAGCTGCCGGCGCCGGTCGCCACGAGGCTGGCCGCCGTCGATCCGGGTGACACGCCCACGTTGCCGAAGAACATGTGCAGGTGGCCGGTGCCGGCCTGCCCGGGATAGACGATCGGATCGAAGAAATCCATCTTCGACATGTCGCACGTCATTCGGAAACTGCCTTCCCCCGACGGCGGCTGTGGCAACTCCGCGGCGCGCACGAGCTGACGCGGCACGCCGACGTCACCACGTGGAATCCGCAGTGTGGCACCTGAGAGACCAGCCATGCCCGGCATGATGTTCGTGATGGTCTGCCACTTCTGCTCGCCGTACTCGCAGCGCACGAAGGTGGCGTCCGGTGCTCCGGTGAAGCCGCGGTCGTATCCGCTGGCCGCGCACGGCACGGCGCCGTAGAAGGTCTGCGTGTACGTCTGCCCGGCGCTGGTCACGAGCCGCACGTCGCGCAGCCCCGTGAAGCTGCAGATCTCGCCGGTGCGGGAGCAGAACGTGAACAGCGGCGGCGGCGGCTCCTGCACGCTCACGCGCCGCGTTGCCGAGACGGCGCCACCGTTGATCGTCGCGCCGACGGTGAGCGCCGTGCCGACCGACTCGCCGGTGTAGGTGGCGCGGTACGTCGAGTCGAACGCGAAGAAGCTGACCGCGCTCAGGCTGCCGACGCTGGTGCCACCGCCGACGGTGATCGCGACCTCGAGATCGTCGCCGAGCCGGCGTCCCGCCACATCGGTGGGGATGACCGTCACCACGATGCTGCCGCCGACCGGCACCACTTCCTCGCTGACGCTCACGCTCGACACCGTCAGTGACAGCGGTCCCGCCACGCCTCCAGGCTCGACGGGCGTACCCTTGGCCGACGACGTGCAGGCAAAGCCGACCGCCAGCGGCAGGATGCCCAGGGCGACGCTCCGCAGGCGGGGAAACAGGTGGTGCAGGGCAGGGAGGAACACAGCGGAGCGGGAGGCAGAAATGCAGCGCGAGACGACGTGGCGAGACCAACCAGGAAGAGACGCCTCATTCCCCGTCCACGCATCAACGTACGGCTGACCTCGCAAGGTCCGCGCCGACCATCAGCGTCCGGTAGCGCGTCAGGGCACCATGGGTGCCGGGCCGGCCAGACGCTGCACCAGCTGTCCCCACGACGCCACGGCCGCATGGAACGCGGCCACACCGATCCGCTCGTCCCGTCCATGCGCGCGAGACGGCTCGTCCTGTTCGCCGGCCAGCCCGAACACACCATACGTCGGCACGCCGGCGTTCCGGGTGAACAGGCCATCCGTGGCGCCGGTCGACATCTCCGGCACCACCGCCGCGCCGTCGAAGAACATGCGGGCGTTCTCGCGCATCGCAGCCATCACCTCAGCCTTCAGCGGCGACGGCGGGCTCGGGACCACTTCACGTGTGCGCGACACCTTCACGCCAGGACCCACGACACGTTGCAACACCGCCATCACCGAGTCGACGGGATCGTCGGGCAGCATGCGACAGTTGACCAGCGCCGTCGCCTTCTGCGGCAGCGCGTTGTCGGCATGGCCGCCAAAGAGTCGCGTCGCCACGCATGTCGTGCGCAGCACCGAGTTGAAATACGCGTTCTGCGCCGAGAGCGCCGCCACCGTCACGCTGTCGGTCTGCCCACGGGCGACCGTGCGCATCAGCGCGCCCAGTGCGGGTTCCTGCTGCGCCGCCGACTCCCGAAAGAACGCGGTCGAGATTTCGGTCAGGCGCACCGGAAACTGATAGGCACCCAGCTTCGACAGCCCCGCCGACAACTCGTAGATCGCGTTGTCACGTCGCGGCACCGAGCTGTGGCCGCCGGCATTGATCACTTCCAGATTGAAATCAGCGTACACTTTCTCGCTGGCCTGCATCGAGAACGCCAGCGCCTTGCCCTTCTCCATCGACACACCGCCGGCGTCGGTGTTGAGCGCCATCTCCGCCTTGAACAGGTCGGGCCTGTTCTGCAGCAGCCAGCGGATCGACTGCCCGTCGGTCTCTTCGTCGGCCGTCAGCACCGCCACCAGATCGCGCTCAGGCACGTAAGCACTCCGCTTCCAGCGCGTGAACGTGGCGACGATCGCCGCCAGTCCCGCCTTGTTGTCCTCGACGCCGCGGCCGTAGTAGTGCCCGTCCGACTCGCCGAACGTGAACGGCGCGCGCGTCCAGTCGCTGGCCAGTGCGGGCACCACATCCATGTGCGCCATCAGCAGGATCGGCTTCATCGCTGACGCGCGACCGCGATACCGTGCCACCACGGCGCGCATGGTCGGCGATGGACCGAGCAACTGCACGTCGGCCGCCGCAAATCCCGCCGCGCGCAGTCGTGCCGCAACGGCAGCGCCGATGCGCGCGACACCCGGCGTGCCGGTCGACGAATTGATGTTCACCAGCTCGGCGAGAATCGCACGTTCTTCCGCGCGATGGGCTGGATTCACGGCCGGCGTCTGTGCCGTCAGTGCCGTGACACCGCACGTGAGCAGGAGGACGGTGCGCGTCACGGTCTGTCGGATCATGGTGTGCGTCGGGTGGTGCTGCGGCGGGTGGCGGACGTCTTGGTGGCCGACTTTTTCGCTGCCGACTTCTTCGCGCTTTTCACCGGAGTCTTCCGCGTGCGCGGCGTGGCGACCGTTTCCGTGCCGTCGCTGCGGCGTGCACCGGCCACAACGGACGACTGCGCCGCGGTCTTCGCGTCGGTGAACTCCAGCGGCGTCGATTCCGCCGAACGTTCCCACAACCGCACACCGCCGTGGATCGCGTTCTCGTTGGATCCACGCGTGGCGGCATCAGGCAGGTGCGTCAGCTTGCGCGCGTTGCCGCCGCCGAGCACGATGCCATCGCAGAGCAACGCGGCGCGGAACAGGTCGCACACCTTGTGCACATGCTTCTCCCACCGCTCGTCACCGAGTCGCAGCAACGCCGCGTCGCCAAGATAGTCTTCGTAGCTCTTGTCTTTCCGGTACGGCAGGTGCGCGATCTCGAGCGGTTCGACATGCCAGTTGTCGATGATCGCGGTGCCGAGCCCCGTGCCCAGTCCGAGGAACAGCATGCGGCCGCCGGCGTAACTGCCCAGCGCCTGCATCGCTGCATCGTTGATCACCTGCACCGGCTTGGCGAACGCCTTCTGGAAATCGAAGGTCGTCCAGCCACCGGCGATGTTGATCGGCTCGCGGAACGGACGGTTGTCCTTCACCGGTCCGGGATAGCCGAGCGAGATCGCCTCGTAGTCCCAGTCCTTGGTGAGCGCGAGCACGCCGCGCACCATGTCGGCTGCCGTCATGGTGGGGCCCGACGGGATGCGATGGGTGACGCGGTCCCACGAGCCGGCAACCTTGATGTGGGTACCGCCGACGTCGATGACCAGAACTCTCACAGGCGATGCTCTCCGGCAACAAACGGGCGCGGTGCGGCCCGGCGGAGTCGGCCGCCGCTCGATGCACCAAGGGGATTGGGGGATCGGGAGTCTGGTCAACGGCACGCGGCGCGTCAACTTTGAGGCCACATGCGAGTTCTCCTCCAGCGCGTCTCACGCGCCGAAGTCCGCGTTGCGGAGCGCGTCACCGGACGCATCGGGCGCGGCTACCTGCTGCTGCTCGGCATCACGCACGACGACACCGAGGCGCGAGCGGCCAAGCTGGCCGAGAAGGTGGTCGGCCTGCGTCTGTTCACCGACGCGGACGGCAAGATGAACCTCGCGCTCGCCGACGTGGGCGGGGCCGTGCTGGTGGTCAGCCAGTTCACGCTCTACGGTGACGCGCGGAAAGGGCGGCGGCCCAGCTTCATCGACGCGGCGCGTCCCGACGTCGCCATCCCGCTCTATGCGCGCTTCATCGCGCTGCTCCGCAGCCATGCCCTCCACGTCGAAACGGGCGAGTTCGGCGCGGACATGCAGGTGGACCTCCTCAACGACGGACCCGTGACCCTCATGCTGGACAGTGAATCCTGATGCGCGTGATCCTCGCCTCCCAGTCGCCCCGTCGGCGCGAACTCCTCTCCCTCGTCGGCATCGAACACGAGGTGCAGCCGGCCGACATCGACGAGACGCCCTGGCCGAATGAAGAGCCGGTGTCACACACCGAGCGCCTCGCGCGCGGCAAGGCGCAGGTGATCGCCGCGCGCTCCCCCGACGCACTCGTCATCGCCGCCGACACCATCGTCGTCATCGACGGCGCAATCCTGGGCAAGCCCGTCGACATTCCCGAAGCGCGTGCGATGTTGAAGCGGCTGAGCGGCCGCACACACGAGGTCTGCACCGCCATGGCCGTGGCCTGTGGTGATCGCGTGGAGTCGGCCGTGGTGCGCGTGCCGGTGCGCTTTCGCGCACTCGACGACGACACGATCGCACGATACGTGAACACCGGCGAACCGATGGACAAGGCGGGCGCGTACGGCATCCAGGGCTACGGTGCCACGATCGTCGAACACATCGAGGGCGACTATTTCGCCGTGATGGGATTGTCGCTCGTCACCGTCGTGCAGCTCGCCGAGCGGATGGGGATGCGGTACCAGTTCGGTCCGCTGCTCCGAACCGAGGCATCGTAAACTGTTCTCGCGATGATCGCGGAGGAGCGGAGGAACGCGGAGAAAGGCATGTGGGAACTGCAGTCGATCAACGAGAGCAGTTCCAATTTTCCTTGCTGTTCTCCGCGCCCCTCCGCTCCTCGGCGATCTCCGCGAGAACAGTCGTAGCTCTCAGCTCAGGTTACGACCGGCCTCGACGCTGCGCTCTCCGTAGCTCGACGCGTACGAGCGTTGCCAGACCTGCACCTTCGCGAGCACGTCGTCCACGGAGATCCGCGGCAATCGGTCCATCCGGTTCTCCATGCTGATCGCGTAGTCCTCACCCGGCTCGCCGTACGCATCGATCATCAGATCGTGAAACTTGGCGTATGGCCCGACGCGCTTCGGATTGCTGTAGCCGATCAGGCTCACCACAGGACGGTCGAGCGCCACCGTGATGTGCAGCGGACCGGTGTCGGGACTGAGCACGAGTGCGGCACCGTCGATGTTCTGCACCAGACCTCGAAGTCCACTGCCAAGCGCACTCACCACCGGCACCTTCGCCTGCTGCAGAATCACACGCTCGGCGTGCACCTCGCGATCGCTTCGTCCGCCGACCAGCACCGGCTGCAGACCGAAATCGCCGTACAGCGCATCACACACCGCGGCCCAGCGCTCCGGCAGCCAATCCTTCTGCGCCTTGCTGGTGGCCACCACGATCGGCGCGATCGGTCGGTCGAAGGCACGCAGCCGCTCCACCTGTTGTCCACGCTCGTGTGGCCATGGCCCGAGGTGCCAGACCGGCTTTGCATGCGGCACGCCCAGCGCGTCGAGAAATTCGAGATACTGGTCCTGCACATGCTGCATCGGATGCGGCGGCACCTGCGCGTTGGTGAACAGCCAGTTCGCATCGCGCGCGCGCGCCATGTCGAACCCGAGCTTGACCTTCGCCTTCACCATGCGCGTGATCATGCCGGCCTTGAAATACACCTGCAGCGCCAGCGCCGTATCGAAACGCAAGGGCGACAGCTGCCGCCGGATGTCGTTGAATGCACGCAGTCCCTTGCTGCGATCGAACAGCAGGATCTCGTCGATGTCGGGGTGTCCGCGCACCAGCGTCGCCGGGCCGGGCTGCAGGATCCACGTCACCTTCGCCGACGGACGATGACGCTTGAGTGCCGTCAGCACCGGTAACACATGCACCGCGTCACCCACGGCGCTCATCATCACGATGCACACGCGATCCAGCGATGCACGGACCGTCGCGCGCGGCGATTGCATTTCCGTCACTCAGCCACCCAGCCGTTCGATCAATGCGGCCACACCCGGCGCACCGCTCTGCTCGATGTGTTTCCGCGCCGACCGCAGCAGCCGCTGCACGTTCATCCACTCCGCATTCTTCTCGGCGAAGCGCAGCGTGTCCACGTCCAGCGCATAGGCGATCGGATCACCGCTCTCCGAAGGCGCCAGCAGCACGTTCTTCATGTTCAGGTCCGGATGGTAGGCCCACGTGCGCGCGAGACGCCGCAGCAGCGTCAGCGTCGCCTCGATGCACTTCTTCTGGTCGAAGACGGGCACGCCGCTGTTGAGCACCCGTTCGAGGTCGGCACTTTCGCCGATCTCGCGAGTGACCACATCGGCGCGGAAGAACTGTCCGCCCAGTGTCGGATAGAGTGCGTAGCCCAGAATGCGCGGCGTCGGAATGCCGACGTGGCGCATCGTCCAGCTGATGCGCAGCTCGTCCTGCGCCCGTGGATTGCGGAACACGTCCTTGGTGACGCCGCCCAGCATGCCGCCATGCGTGCTGTGGCGCACCACCACGCCCACGTCCACATCGGGCAGCGATACGGCCCACGCCGTCGTGCGGCCCTGCATGGCGCGCTTGGACGGCTGCGCCGCCGCCCATTCGTACAGCGTGCGATGGTCGTACAGCATCTCGTCGAAGTACGACATCACGCTGCCGTGTGCCACCACGATCGCGTCCCGGACCTGCTTGCGAGCGTAGCCCGACGGCAGCATGCCCTCGGGAATGAGCCCGCCCGGGGTGGCGATGGGTGAGCCCGCAAAGGGCGACACCGCATCCGCCGGACTCACCGCGGGGCGCGGACCCGGCCGATCGCCGTCAGCATCGCGCGGGACTTGTTCTCCGTCTCCAGCCATTCGTGTGCAGGAACCGAGTCATGGACGATGCCGGCACCGACCTGCACACTGGCCTCGCCGGCGGCGATGACACAGGTGCGGATCGTGATCGCGAGATCCATCCGGCGATCACCAGCGGCGAGGTAACCTACTGCTCCAGCGTAGGGGCCGCGGCGCTCCGGCTCCAGTTCATCGATGATCTGCATGGCGCGCACCTTCGGCGCCCCCGTCATGGTGCCAGCCGGGAAGGTCGCCCGCACCACATCCAGCGCCGACATCTCCGGCCCGACCTCGCCGGTGACCTGGCTCACGAGGTGGAGCACATGCGAGTAGCGCTCCACCGTCATGAAGTCGGTCACGCGCACAGTGCCGTACGTCGCCAGCCGCCCCACGTCATTCCGGCCAAGGTCCACCAGCATCACATGCTCCGCCCGCTCCTTCTCGTCGTTCTGCAGCTCCTCGGTGAGGCGCGCGTCGTCCGCCGGCGTCTTGCCGCGGCGGCGCGTGCCTGCGATCGGGCGCACGGTGACCGTCCCGTCCGCCAGTCGCACCAGCACCTCCGGCGAGCTCCCCACCAACTCCATCCCGTCAAGGACGAGGTGGTACATGTAAGGTGACGGATTCAGCGCCCGAATCGCGCGGTACAGCGTGAGCCCGTCGAAGTCGTGCGGGACCGTGATGCGGCGGGCGATCAGGCACTGGAAGCAGTCACCGGCCACGATGTACTCCCTGATCCGCTCCACCGCCGCGTCAAACGCCTCACGCGTGAAGTTCGAGCGGCCCTCCGCGATCGGGGCGGCCTCGTCCAGCGCCAGCGGCTCGAGCGTCGCCTGCGACTGGAGCCGGGCGATCGTGTCGCGGATGTCGGCCACGGCGGCGTCGTACGCGGCACGCAGCGCCACCTCGTCCACGGCATCCACCGGCACCGCCGTGACCACCCGCGCCTGCGACTTGAGGTTGTCCATCACCACCAGCGTCCGCGTGCTGACGAACAGCGCGTCGGGCGTGGCCGTGCCGCGGGGCGGGGCAGCGGGCAGGTGCTCGATGTGGCGCACCACGTCGTAGCTGAAGAAGCCGACGGCGCCGGCCCAGAAGTCGCCCAGCTCGGGCACGACGACGGGCTCGTAGCGTGACACTTCGTCGCGTAATGAGTCGAATGGGTCGGCCACCGGTTCGGCGCCGTGCCATCCTCCGGCAGGTGTCCAGCGGTCCACCATCCCATCGCGCAGCCGCCATGCCGCGCGCGGCTCGGTGCCCATGAACGTGTAGCGCGCCCACGTCTCGCTGCCCGCCGGCGCCGACTCCAGCAGAAACGCGAACGGTCCACGCCGGAGCTTGGCGAACGCCGAGACCGGGGTGTCGAGGTCGAGCAGGCAGTCGTGCCAGACCGGCACCAGCCGGCCCGGCGCCGCCATGGCGCGGAATGCGTCGAACGATGTGACGAGGGACACGCGTAACGGGCAGTGGACGTGGGTGCCGGGCGCCAGCGGCCGCGGCGAGATTGCACCGATGCGACGAGCCACCAATGCCGCCGGCGTCGTGATGCTGGCGATGCTCATGCTGCACCCGTGCACCGTACTCGGCCAACGGGCTGAATGGAATGATGCACGCGCCCTCGATCTGGCGCAGCGGGCCACCACGCGCCGCACCGCGCAGCTGGCCGACACCTCGTTGCGCGACTACAGCGCGCGGGCCCGCGGCTACGTGACATTTCTCGCGCAGTCCGGCGAAGGGCTCTCCGAGCCGCCCAAGGTGGTCAAGGCCGACGAGCTGGGCCTCGAGGTCTTCTGGCGCTCACCCGACCAGAGCAAGCAGCGCATCCTCGGTCGGCGCGACACGCTGCTGCTCCCCACTGACATCAACTACCACCGCGATCACCTCGGCATCGTCCAGAACAACTTCCCCGACATCATCCGGCTCGGGGATGGCGACGAGGTGCTGGACGTGCCGCATCCCCTCTCGCCGCGCGGCATGGGCGAGTACGACTACCGCATCGCCGACTCACTGGCGATCCGTCTCGCCGATCGGACCATCGAGGTGTTCCAGCTCAGCATCCGCCCGAAGAATGATCGCGCGCCACGGGCCGTTGGCGCCGTGTTCGTGGAGAAAAGCAGTGGGCAGGTGGTGCGCATGGCGTTTTCGTTCACGCGCGTGGCGCTGAAGGACCAGTCGCTGGAGGATGTGTCGGTGATCCTCGAGAATGGCCTGATCGAGGATCGCTACTGGTTGCCGCGCCGCCAGCAGATCGAGATCCGGCGCAGCGGCACCTGGCTCGATTTTCCCTTTCGCGGCATCATCCGCGGACGCTGGGAGATCAAGGATTACGACGTGAACACCGGCCTGCCCGGTGTGCTCTTCGGCGGCGACGAGATCGTGCAGGCGCCACCCGATCGCCAGGCCGCGTTCAAGTTCGACGGCGCACTGCTTGACGGTCTGCCGCCCGACGTGCGCACCGTCACCGATGGCGACGTGAAAGCCGTGCAGGACGCCGCGCGCGAGCTCGTCCGCGCACAGGCACTGCAGCGTGCGCGCGGCACGGCGATTCAGGCGCGCAGCCTGTCGGACATCGTCCGCGTGAATCGTGTCGAAGGGCTCGCGTTGGGGGCCGGTCTCACGCAGCGGCTCGGTGGTGGTGTGCGCATCGGCGCCACGGCGCGCTACGCCATATCCGACGAGCGTCTGCGTGGCGGCGCAGCGCTGGCGTGGGAGCGTGCATCGGGTGCCGGTGTGTCGCTGCGCGCCGAACGGCAGCTCGGTGACGTCGGCGTCGTGCCGGAAGTGTCACTCACACGCAACTCGATCGCCGCGCAGGAGTTCGGCAGCGACTGGACCAGCCCATTCCAGCGCGAACAGGTGGCGTTGCGCATCGACCTGCCACCGCTACGCGATCGCCGCTGGCGCGTGGGGCTCGAGGCAGCCATCGAACGTGACCGCCGCGTCTTCGTGAACGCGTCCCCATCACGCGGGTCGTACGAAGTGGCACCAGCCATCGCCGACGAAGATTTCATCCGTACGTCGGTGTTCGTCCGGCGACCCACGGCGCTTGGCATCTTCGGCAGCGAGATCGCGCTCACCAGCACCATCGACGCGTTCCGCGCGCGCGGCACGACATACAGCTTCGGACGTGGCATGCTCGACGTCGACATTCAGCGGCCCATCGGTCGTGATCGGCTGGTGCTGCGAACCATCGGTGCCGGGCTCGTGGGCCCACGCGTGTTGCCGGTGCAGTACGAAACCTGGTTTGGCGGCCCGGTCACGCTGCCGGGGTATGACTTCCACTCCGTGCGCGGCCGCGCCGGCGTCTCGCAACGCATCGAATGGCAGCATGGCGTGCGCGGCCCGGTGATCCCGCTCGGTCGCTACGGCCGCGTGCCCGGCGAGATCGTGCTGGCGCCATTCACCGTCATCGCATGGAACGACGGACGCACCCGCATCGGTTCGACCACCGACGGCGTTCGCCCCGCCGTGGGCATCGGCGCGATCGGCCTCTTCAATCTGCTGCGCCTCGATGTCGCGCGCGGCCTGCGCGACGGCCGATGGATGTTTTCGGTGGACGTGACGCGCGACTTCTGGAGAATTCTGTGAATGGTGGGGATACCGTACCGGTGCAGCTGAGCATCGTCGATCTGCTCGTCGTGCGTTTCGGGGCGACCGGGCTGGAGACGCTGCTCATGCGCCGCGCACCGGGCATGCGCTGCACCGGTGCGTGGGAGATGGTGCACGGCAAGATCGAATGGGGTGAACGGCCCGACGCGGCCGCACTGCGTGAATTGCGAGAGGAGACGGGCTTCGCCTGCGAGCGGCTCTACAACATCACGCTGGGCGGGTTCTACCTGCACAAGCAAGGCGTGCTCAGTCTCACCGTGGTGTTCTGCGCGATCGTCGATGCTGCTGCAGCAGCACCGACGCTCGGCGAGGAGCACGATGAATTCGAGTGGCTGCCCCTCGCCGACGCGATGGAGCGCTGCGCATGGCCCCGCGAGCGCGAGGCCATGCAGCACGTCGCGCACCTGCTGCGGAACGGGCGCGACGGTGGGGCTGTGGAGGATGTGCTGCGCGTGTGCTGACGGTGCAGGTGCACGCTGCCGTCACGGCAGGCGCGTGAAGAGCAGTTGCCGCGTGCGCGGCAACGAGAGATCGAATGCACTGATGGTCCCGTCGGCTGCGCGCTGGAACGTGAGAACCCACGCCTGTGACGGCACGCGGAATCCGTCACGGAAGATCGGCACCGCCACATCGCGCAGCGTGGCACCGCGCACGGCGATGAGCCCTCCATCGCGTGCGACGAGTTCGATCGTCGCGTCGGTATCGGCGTTGTGGAAGCGTCCCGCGTATGCGCTCGGCAGCCGGCTCACCACCGCGGCGTCGAGGCGAACGTACTGCACCGAGTCGCCGCCATCGCCGCTCAGCATGAACCCGCTCACCAGTCCCGACGAGTCGGACTGCAGCGTGAGCTCGCGCGTGCCATCCGCGTTGCGGTACCGGTCCACGGCGACCGGTGTATAGCCGATCCACGTGTTGATCGCGAGTCCGCGCGTGAACGCGCGCACCGTGACGATTTGCCGCGTGCGGGCGTTCCTGAACACGCCGGCGGCTCTCGCACCGTCGCCGGTGGTGATGGTGTCGCCAAGGGCCGGTCGTACGTCGGATGGGGGTGCAGCCACACGAGCAACGCGCGCCAGCAGCGCGGGGCCGAGTTCCTCGGTGTTTACGGCGCTGCCGTTGCATAGCACCACGAGCGACAGGCGACGCGCCGGCATGCGTCCGGCATACGCCACGTATCCGCCCGTCCAGCCGGCGTGGCTCACTACACGCTGGCCCCCCAGCGTGCTGATCTCGAGACCCATCGCGTAGGCCGTCTGTCGCCCCGACGACAGCACGCCGACGCGCTCCATCGCGGCGCGAAAGCCCGGGCCGCCCACCTGCTCGGTGTCGAGGTTCCGCAGCCACCGCTGCAGGTCTGACACCGTCGTCAGCAACCCGCTCGGCCCCACGACGCTCTCGATCGGCGTGTCGTGGCGGAAGGCGCCATCGTCACGCAGTGAGTAACCGAGCGCCCGCCCGGGGTAACGCTGTCGCGGCTCGTCGCGCCAGGTGGTCGCGCGCATCCGCAGCGGCGCGAAGATCTCCCGCCTGGTGAAGTCCCGGAGCGACAGGCCACTCACGCGTTCCACCAGGATCGCGGCGAGCACGTAGTTCGTATTGCTGTACGCGTACTGCGATCCGGGCGTGAAGTTCAGCGCGCGCTGCCGCGTGAGCATCGCCAGCACGTCGCCGTTGGTCCATGCGGCATCCTCGCTGGTCCACCGACCCATCTCGGCCAGGTCGCGCCAGTCGCGCCAGCCGCTCTGGTGCGTGAGGAGCATGCGCACCGTCACGCGGCCGAGGTCGGGCAATTCGGGAATCCACCGCCGAACGTCATCGTCGAGCGAGAGCCGCCCCTGACGTGACAGGAGCACGACGGCCGCGGCGGCGACCTGCTTCGACACCGAGCCGGCCTCGAACCGTGTCGCGGCGTCGTTCAGCCCACCGCGCTCGAGGTCGCGGGTGCCGCTCACCGAGGTCCAGCGTCTTCTGCCCGCCGAGTCCAGCGCAATGACGCAGCCGGGCTCGGAGGCCGTCCGCATCTTCGCGAACAGGCTGTCCACCACGCGTGGCACCTGCGCCGCGGCGGGAGAAGGATGCCACGCGACGGTGGCGACGCACGCGAGGGTCGCCACACGCAGATCACGGAAATACATGAGGAGCAGGGTTGAGGGTGTGCACACAACCATGGCTCGACATGAGGAGTTTGCGTCGCGCCTTCCGCCAGATCTCAGTCTGGCGGAAGTTGAGACGTCCGATCGCGCGCGCGCAGCCGGATGTCGGTCGGTGTGGTGCCCGCATGACGCTGGAATGCCCGGTTGAACGATGCCTTGCTCGCGAAGCCGACGTCGAACGCCACCCGCAGGACCTCCGGTGCGTCCGGTCGCGCGAGCAACACGATTGCTTCCTCGACCCGCGCCCGGTTCACGAACTCGTTGAACGACTCGGCGAATCCTTCGTTCAGCGTGCGGGAGACCGAACGGGGTGACGTGTCGAGGAGTGCGGCCAGGCGGGCAAGGGTGAGTCCGGGATCGCGATGCCACCCGCCGGCGATCATCCGCTGCCGGCACGCCAGCGCCTGTGCAGCATAGTCCTTCACGGCTGGCGCGGCGCGATCGCCCGGTGGCGCCGGCGTAAATGTCGGGAGCGACGGCGCCGGTGAGTGCCCGAGGGTGCGCGGATCACCCGCGGCAACGGTCGTCATCGGAAGTGCGAGACCACCGAAGCGATAGCCGAGCAGCGCGACGAGGTACGACAGTACCGCCAGCGCGGTGATCACCGGCAGCCGGGCGAAGTAGTCCAGCGGCCTGATGGTCCAGTGCACGACGGCGAGCAGTACACCGATCGCGCCCACCACGGCAAAGCCCGCGAGGACGATTCGCAGCCAGCCCAGTCGACTTTCCTCGCGATTGCTGACGTTCGCATCCAGCCACGACTGCCAGCGGTCGTATTGCCTGAAGGCCGCGAGCCCGTACCCTGCGAGCGATACGAGCACCAGCGCGGTGCCGATCGGCTCGACGACGTCGAGGTGATCACCTCCATACCAACGCCATTTCGCCTCGATCGGAAGCGCAAAGGCGATAAGCTGATACGCGAGCTGCACCGCAACCGGCACGAGATGGAGGCGCCACCGCGGCGGCGCGGCTCCCGTGGACAGCGTCACCACGTAGAGCCAGAGCAGCGGTCCCCACGCGAGCGTGAGGTCGAACGGCGCGAAGGTCAGCCAGTGATGCAGATCGTACGCGCCGGCGAAACCGAGGATGTACGGCATGAGGCGCAATGACATGCCCGCCGTGAGGGCCGCCAGCCACACCGAGCCGCGGTGACGACCCGTCCGCGTCAGCAGCAGCATGGCGAGGAACGCACCGTTGGCCGCCGCGATCGCGAGCAGCAGGGAATACGCGCCGAATTTCATCATACGGAGCGCCGAGCAGGCGCAGCGCTGCGGCGCTGCCTACGCGTCGTCTTCGTCGTCGTGGTCGCGGGCCGGGTCGGCATCGTCGTCGCCGTCGCCGTCGTCGTGCTCTGCAGACGTACCCGTCTCATCGTCGTCCACATCACTGACCGGCACCTCCTCGAACGCCGGCACCTCGCTCGCACCATCGACTTTCGGTACGTACACCGGTTCCTCGCGCCACGGCCCGGCATCCAGCAGCGCCATCAGCGTATCGGCCAGCTCATCACGCCCGATGTTGTCGTGGGCACTGAACGGAATCACCTGATCCTCGTCGAGCCCTGCAGCCGCGCACAGTTCGGTCACACGCTTGGCGCGGGCCTGTACGCCGAGCTTGTCGACCTTCGTCAGCGCGATCAGCGTCGGTACGCCGATCTCGCCGAGCGTCTCGAGCATGATGCGATCGTCCGACGTGGGGTCGTGCCGCACGTCGAGCAGCAACACCACGCCGCGCAGGTACGGGCTGTTGTGCAGGTAGTTGTCGATCAGCGGACGCCACGCCGCCTTGCGCTCCTTGCTGATCTTCGCGTAGCCGTACCCCGGCAGGTCCACCAGCATGAACTGATCATTCACGCGGAAGAAGTTCAGCTCGCGTGTGCGGCCCGGCGTGCGGCTCACGCGCGCGAATGCCTTCCGCTTCACCAGCGCATTCAGCAGCGAACTCTTGCCCACGTTCGAACGGCCTGCGAACGCGATCTCCGGTAACTGCGGCTCCGGGCGCCATCCGTCCACCGTCGCCATCGGACCGGCGAAGGTGAGCGAGCGGATCACCAGTGGTGCAGAGGGTGTGGCCGCCATGTCGGGCGGGGTGTTCGGCACGTCGTCGTCAGTCACGCAATCTCAGTGAGGGTGCACGGGCGCTCGCCGACCACGCTCACGGCGTGGCTGGTTGGCGGCCGGCGGTACGGCGGCAGCGGCCGGAGGCGGCGGCGGTGACACCACGGCCACCGATGACGGCGTCCGCAATCCCAGCGCCAGCACTTCGTCCATGCTGCCCACGGAGTGGAACGTGATGTCGTCGCGCACTTCCTGCGGCACATCGTCGAGGTCGCGCACATTGCCCTTCGGCAGCAGCACATGACTGATGCCCGCGCGATGCGCACCAACCGCCTTTTCCTTCACGCCACCGATCGGCAACACGCGGCCGCGCAGCGTGATCTCGCCGGTCATCGCCACGTCACCGCGCACCGGGGTTCCCGTCAGCGCGCTCACCACCGCGGTCGCGATCGCGATACCGGCGCTTGGGCCATCCTTCGGCGTCGCACCGGCGGGAATGTGAATGTGGATGTCCTTTGTCTTGTAGAAGTCCGGCGCGATGCCCAGATGCACCGCACGCTGGCGCGCGTAGCTCATTGCCGCCGACGCCGACTCCTTCATCACGTCGCCCAGCGTGCCGGTGAGCTGCAGACGTCCGCGTCCTTCCACCACGCTGACCTCGATCTCCAGCGTCTCGCCGCCGACGGTGGTGTAGGCGAGGCCGGTCGCCACGCCCACCTTGTCATCCAGCGACGTTTCGTCGGGATCGAACTGCATCGCGCCGAGCAGTGTGGTGAGCTCCCCGGTCCGCACCACCAGCGGTGCCGCCCCCTTCTTCGATGCGGGAGCTTCCGCACGCTGCCGTGCGAGCTTGCGCGCCACGCGCGCCAGTCGGCGCTCGAAATCGCGCACACCCGCTTCACGCGTCCAGCCGCGGCAGATCGTGCGCAGCGCATCCGGCTCCCACGTCACCGATTCCGGCTCGATTCCGACGGCCTTCAGCGTGCGCGGCACCAGGTACTGCGTCGCGATCGCGAGCTTTTCCTGATCGAGATAGCCGGTGAGACGGATGATCTCCATCCGGTCGCGCAGCGGCTCGGGGATGCCACTCAACGAGTTCGCGGTCGTGACGAACAGTACCTGACTGAGATCGTAATCGATCTCCAGGTAATGGTCGTTGAACGCCGTGTTCTGCTCGGGATCCAGCACCTCGAGCAACGCCGCCGACGGATCGCCGCGCCAGTCGGCCCCGAGCTTGTCCACTTCATCGAGCAGCAGGACGGGATTCACACTTTCGGCGCGGCGCATCGACTGGATGATGCGGCCCGGCATCGCACCGATGTACGTGCGACGATGCCCGCGAATCTCGGCCTCGTCACGCACACCGCCCAGCGACATGCGCACGAACTTGCGCCCCAGCGCGCCGGCGATCGAACGCGCGAGCGACGTCTTGCCCACGCCCGGCGGACCCACCAGACACAGGATCGGCCCGTTCAACTTGCCGACCTGTTGCAGCACGGCGATGTAGTCGAGAATGCGGTCCTTCACATCCTCGAGCCCATAGTGATCCTCGTCCAGCACCTTCCGCGCGTGCGTCACATCAAGCGTGTCCTCGGTGCGCTGATGCCACGGCAGCGTCAGCACCCAGTCCAGGAACGTCCGACTGACCGTCGCCTCGGGGCTCATCGGCGCCATCTTCCGCAGCTTCCGCACTTCGCGACGCGCACGCGTCAGCACCGCCTCGGGAAGCTTGGCGGCGACGAGTTGTGCGTCCAGCTCCTGCACGTCGTCGCCGTCGTCGTTGCCGAGCTCGCGGTGGATCGCACGGAGCTGTTCCTGCAGGTAGAACTCGCGCTGATTCTGGAACAGCGCACCACGCACGTCGTCCTCGATCTTCCGTTCGAGGCGCAGCAATTCCACCTCGCCCGCGAGCGTCATCGTCAGCTGCTCGAACAGGATGCCGAGATTCTGCGCGTCGAGGAGACGCTGCCGTGTCTCGAGCTTGACGCTCAAATGCGCGGCCATCAGGCAGGCCTGCTGCTCATGCGACTCGGCGCTGGAAATCAGGCGCACGATCTCGTCGGGGAGACGGCGGTGCAACGCCACGTACTCCTCGAATGACGCGATCGCGCGACGGGCCTGACGCTCCTCATCTTCGCTCAGCGGCACGGCATCCAGCGGATACGGCTGGATGTTCGCCTTGAGATGCGAACCGGCCATCGCGTAGCGCGTGACCTTGGCGCGAGCCAGCGATTCGACCAGCACGCGCGTGGTGCCGTTCTGCAGTCGTGAGATCTGGAGGATGCGGGCGACCACACCGACGCGATACAGATCGGTGCTTCCGGGTTCCTCGGTGTCAGCGCGCTTCTGTGCCACCAGCAACACGAGCGAGTCGTCAGCGACCGACGTGTCGAGGGCAGCGAGGCTGGCGGCGCGGCCGATCAGCAGGGGCATGACGACGTGGGGGAAGATCACGACGTCGCGAAGCGGCACCACAGGCAACCGCTCCGGCGTCTCGATCCTGTCCCCCTCGCGCCGGAAGACCGGGCTCAGGGCTACGCTTCCTTCTTGCGACGAGCGGGAGAAATCTCGAGCAACGGCTGCGCGCGGCTCGTCACGCAGCTCTCGATGACGCGGACTTCGGTCACGTCCTCGCGGCTCGGCAGGTCGAACATCACGTCCATCAGGATCTCCTCGAGGATCGCACGGAGACCGCGCGCGCCCGTGCCGCGCTTGAGCGCCTTGGCGGCCACGGCTCGCAGCGCGCTGTCCTCGAAATCCAGCTTCACTTCCTCGAGTGCGAACAGCTTCTGGTACTGCTTCACCAGCGCGTTCTTCGGCTCGCGGAGAATCTGGACCAGTGAGTCCTCGTCCAGTGACTCGAGCGGCACGGCGACCGGCAGACGGCCCACGAGTTCGGGGATGATGCCGAAGCGCAGCAGGTCGTCCGGCTCGACATCGGCGAACGGCTCCTTGGCCGTGCGTTCCAGCAATGCCTTG
The DNA here is from genome assembly GCA_043788935.1 of Gemmatimonadaceae bacterium. GTDB lineage: Bacteria > Gemmatimonadota > Gemmatimonadetes > Gemmatimonadales > Gemmatimonadaceae > JACMLX01. The sequence goes on from JAYWIJ010000285.1 coordinate 60,371, forward strand.
TCGGCGCCACCGAACCCGATGCGCTGCTTGCCGACACGCGACTCGATGATCTTTTCCAGACCGTCGAATGCGCCACCGCAGATGAACAGGATGTCCTTCGTGTTGATCTGGATGTATTCCTGCTGCGGATGCTTGCGACCACCCTGTGGCGGCACGCTGGCGACGGTGCCCTCGAGGATCTTGAGCAGCGCCTGCTGCACACCCTCGCCGCTCACGTCGCGCGTGATGCTCGGGTTCTCGCTCTTGCGCGCGATCTTGTCGATCTCGTCGATGTAGACGATGCCGCGCTCGCACTCCTGCACGTTGAAATCGCCGGCCTGCAGCAGACGCACGAGGATGTTCTCGACATCCTCGCCGACGTAGCCGGCCTCGGTCAGCGTGGTGGCATCGGCAATCGTGAACGGCACGTCCAGGATCTTGGCCAGCGTCTGCGCGAGCAGCGTCTTGCCGACACCCGTGGGGCCGATCATCAGGATGTTCGACTTCTCGAGTTCCACATCCTCGTCACGCGACGCGCCGAGATTGATGCGCTTGTAGTGGTTGTAGACCGCCACCGACAACGCCTTCTTGGCCCGCTCCTGCCCAATCACGTACTGATCGAGGATGTCCTTGATTTCCTGCGGCGTGGGAACCTGCGTGATCGCTTCCGCGACCTCGCGCTCCTCGTCCTCGGCCAGGATCTCATTGCAGAGCGCGATGCACTCGTTGCAGATGTACACGGACGGTCCGGAGATGAACTTCCGGACGGCATCCTTGGACTTTCCGCAGAACGAGCAGCGCAAATGCTTGTCGTGCGACATTCGAGACCCGGCATAAAAGCATACGGCGAGCCCCCCGCATGGAGGCTCGTCCAATCACATCCCACTCGTCGAAGCTACAACCCGGGCGGGGGATCGCAATCCGATCCGACCCTCCCCGAGATGGCAAGGGGCCGCACCGCAGACGGTGCAGCCCCTCCCAAGTCTCGGCACGACAGCCGTTTACCGGCGCGTCGTCCAGACCATGTCCCGCTCAGCCTGCCGCGACGACGGCCGGCTTGCTGTCCACGCTCAACTCACTGCGGTTCGTCACGATCGTGTCGATGATGCCGTAGTCGAGCGCTTCCTGCGCGCTCATGAACCGATCACGATCGGTGTCGCGCTCGATCACTTCCACCGGCTTGCCGGTGTGCTTCGACATCAGCTCGTTCAGCTTGCCCTTCAGATACAGAATTTCGCGGGCCTGAATCTCGATGTCCGACGCCATGCCGCCGCCGCCATTCTGGCTCGGCTGGTGAATCATGATGCGACTGTGCGGCAGTGCTGACCGCTTGCCCTTGCGTCCCGCGCTCAGCAGGAACGCGCCCATGCTCGCCGCCATTCCCATGCAGATCGTGTTCACCGGCGCCGACATGAAATTGATCGTGTCGTAGATCGCCAGACCGGCCGATACGCTGCCGCCCGGCGAGTTGATGTACAGCGAGATGTCGCGATCCGCATTGTCGGCCTGCAGGAACAGCAGCTGGGCAATGACGATGTTCGCGACGTCGTCATTGATCGGCGTGCCGAGGAAGATGATCCGGTCCATGAGCAGACGTGAGAACACGTCGTACGACCGCTCACCGCGGCTGGACCGTTCGATCACATACGGAGCGTAAATGCTGGCCATGATTCGTGCTTCCTGCTGAGGTTGAGGCACCGGGGCTGACCCGATGAGAACTCCTGTTGCTCTACGCTACCTGATTCACGGTGTTCCGTGCAATCAGCCAACCGAAGACCTTCTCGTCCGTGACCGTCCGCTCCAGCTCCTTCAGTCGGCCGGCCTTCTCCAGCTGTACGTACAACTCACCAGTCTCGACACTTCGTTCCGCTGCCATCTGCGCCACCTTGTCGTCCACGTCGGCCGTCGATGCCACCAGCCCTTCCTTTTCGGCGATCGTGTCGATCACCACGTCGCGGCGCACCTGGCGCTCCGCCATCGGGCGGAACTCACCGGCGAAGCGCTCGTGCATGCCCTCAGGCACCTGGTACATCTGCATGTAGGCACCCATCACCTGCTGGACCCACGCGTTCGGAATCTCGAACGGGTTGGCGGCGATGACCTGATCCAGCAGCTGCTCCCGAACGGCCGAGTCTGCTTCGCGCTTGACGTGCTCACCCATGTCCTTGCGGATGGCTTCGGTCAGGGCCTGGACACTGTCGAAGTCGCCGAGCTCGGCCGCAAACGCGGCGTCCAGCGCAGGCAGGCTCTTTCGCTTCACCTCGAGCAGGGTCACGCGCGTCAGCTTCGACTTGCCGCGCTGAGCCTCGTCAGGAAAGTCGTCCGGCCAGCGCACCGGGCGCTCCACCGTGGTGCCCGGCGTGGCTTCCATGATCAGCTCTTCGATACCGGCGATCGCCTGGCCCTTGCCCAGCTCCAGCGGATACTCGCGCTGCTCGGGCATCTCGCCGCCCTCTTCCTGCGAGGCGATCTGAACGCGGACCTGATCACCCGGCTGCGGCTTCTCCTCGACCGGGGCCAGCGCGGCGCGCTGCTCACGGAGCGTCTCGAGCTGCTCCTGGATCATCTCCTCGGTCACGACTTCCGACGGGCGGGCCACGGTGAAGCCATCGGTGGTCTCGATGGCGATCTCCGGGCGGACCTCGAGATGGATGTCGAAGGTCAGCGGCTGGCCGTCCTCGAACTTCAGGTCGTGGACGTGCGGCTGCGCGATCGGCTCCAGCTTTTCCTGATCCAGCGCCTGCTTCCACGCGTCCTGCACGAGGCTCTCGACGGCCTCTTCGCGGATCTGCGCGGCGTAGGCCTTCTTGATCAGGTGGATGGGCGCCTTGCCCGGGCGGAAGCCCGGCATGCGGGCGGCGGAGGCGTAGCGCTTGACGGCCTTGTCTTCCGCGGCCTTCACGGCCTCCGGGGAGACGGTCACGCCGAGCAGGCGCTCGACGCCTTCGGCCTTCTTGACGGCAATTTCAAACGACATCGTCGGGTCGGAATCAGGAGGAACGGAACCGCCGCACGTCACGCGGCGCATCCCCACAAGCTAACGCCCCCCGGGGCGGGATACGCAGTGGCCGATCGGGGGGCGTTTTCCGGCCTCCAGCGCTGCGTCCGGCCTAGATTCCGGGATGCTGTATCCCGAGGAGCTGAGCGACCCCGACCGTTACAAGACCCCGCCGACCGTGCGGACGGCACCCGCCATGCCCGAGTCGGGCGGCACCACCGAGTCTGCGCTGGACTTCCCGGCGTGGGGGCATCTTTTCCGCCTGATCGGACGCGCCCTGCGCCTCCGCTGCCCGAACTGCGGCGTCGGGGCCGTCCTCCGCCAGTACGCCACCGTGCATCACCACTGCGCGCACTGCGGCTTCCGGTTCGAGAGGAGCAGCGACTCCTACTTCTCCGGCGCGATGCTCACCAACCTGGCCGTCGCGGAGGGATTGTTCGCGCTGGTTTTCGCGACGGTGCTCATCACGTCGTGGCCCGATGTGCCATGGGACACGCTCACGTGGGCCATGCCGCTTGGCATTGCCCTCGCGCCGGTGGTGCTGCTGCCATTCGCCAAGGTGTTCTGGCTCACGTTCGACGTGGCCTTCCGCCCGGTGACGCCTGACGAGATCGAGACGCTGACGCCGGCGTGATCGGTTCTGCGCGAGCGACGTCATGATCGTCCGCAATGACGTCAGTCAGAACCGCAGCGACAGGCAGCTCAGCCCACCATCCATCTTGGCGAACTCGCTCATGTCGAGCACCTCGAGCGTGAAGCCCAGCGCGCGAAGCTGCGCGGTGAGCTGCGGCTGCCCGGCAGATACGAACAGCACGTCGTTCACACGCACGCAGTTCGCGCCGTACTCCTCGCCAACGGGCACGCGCACGACGTCGGAGCCCGCGAACGCCGTGTGATCGGCCAGTGCCCCGATCAGCACGAGCCGTCGCGGCTCGATGGCGGCGATGCCGCTCTTGAGGTGCAGAATGCCTGTGGTCTCACGGATGTCCACGGTTGATGCGGTGTAGCCGAACTGCGCCAGCCACTTGGTGAGCTGCGCGGCGCCCTCCGCATTCGTGCGGTGCGACATTCCGATGAACACGTGCGGGCCCGCCTCACACACGTCACCGGCATCGAGGGTGCCTGGCGCGACGATCTGCGACACGCCTGCGAAGAACGGCCGCAGTGCCACGCCGATGGCCTCCACTTCGCCCGCGCGACTCGCGGCGCCGGGTCGCGTGAGCAGCGCGCCTAGCCCAGGCAAAATCAACGCCGTGTCCTCGACGAAGGTCGAATCGGGATACGCCGAATCGGCCGGGAGCGCGAAGACTTCGCAGCCGTGTCGCGTGAGTGCATCACGGTACGCCGCATGCTGCACCAACGCGCGCTCGACGTCGGGTACGCCGCGGCTGACCGTGGTGAGTCCGTCGGCGAAGGTGCGTGCAGGATGGCGCACGATGGCGCGCGTGAAGCGGGAGAACATGCGGTGCAGCGCTCCGGGGCCCGCGGCGTGGTGTGTCGGCAGTGGCAGGGACCTGCAGCCGATGTCCAACCAACGTCGCGCCTCCGATGGTCGCAATGGCCCACTGCAGCGTCTGCGGCACGGGGATACGTTGCTCTGACACGACGCTCCGTGCCCCTCGCTGCACGCCTCATCGCCCCGCACATGGCCGACACCCTCGCGCGCACGCTGGGCACCCGCGATCTGACGCTGCTCGTCGTCGGCAACGTGATCGGCTCGGGAATCTTTCTCGTCCCGTCGTCCGTGCTGGCGCAGAGCGGTGTGTCGGTGCCGATCGCCATGGCCGTCTGGCTGGTGGGCGGCATCCTCTCGCTGCTCGGCGCACTGAGTTACGCCGAACTCGGTGCCATGGAGGGCACCGGCAGCGGAGGTGGACTGTACGCGTTCATCCGCGACGGCTTCGGCGCGTTCCCGGCATTCCTCTATGGATGGACGCTCTTTTTCGTGATCGGCGCCGGCACCATCGCCACGCTCGCCGTCGCCGCGGCCAGCTACATGACGCAATTCACGCCGATGACGTCCGTACAAAAAGACGTGGTCGCGGTGACGCTGATCGTGCTGATGGCGGCAATCAACGTGAAGGGCACGCGCGAAGGCGCCATGGTGCAGAATGTCGCGACGATCATCAAGGTGGGCGCGATCCTTGGCATCAGTGCCGTGATGTTCGTGCTCGGCGAAGGACAACCAGCCGACGTGGTGTCGCGTCCCGTCACACCGGTCTCGGCGTCCGGGGTCGGGCTGTCGGTCATCTCCGTGCTCTGGGCGTATGAAGGGTGGCAGTACGTCACGTTCGTGGCAGCCGACGCGAAGGATCCGCAGCGCTCGATGCCGCGCGCCATTACCATCGGCACGCTGCTGCTCATCGCGATCTACCTCATCGCCAACTTCGCGTATCTCGCGGCGCTCGGTCCGGCGCGGGTCGCGGCTTCGGAGCGCGTCGCGGGTGAAGCGGTGGCGGCGGTCATGGGACCGGCGGCCGGATGGGTCATCGCGGCCGCCATCATCGTGTCGATGTACAGCGCCGCACACGCCACCGTGGTCACCGTGCCGCGCGTCTATTTTGCGATGGCACAGGATGGTCTCTTCTTCCGGCGCCTCACCGAGATCCATCCACGATTCGGCACACCGGCCATCGCGATCGTCACGAGTTGTGCGTGGGCTGCGTTGCTGGCGCTGACCGGAACCTTCGAGCAACTGCTGACACATGTGGTGTTCATCGGATGGATATTCTACGCACTCGGCGCTGCGGCCGTGATTTCGCTGCGCATCAAGCGCCCCGCTGCCGTGCGGCCGTTTCGCGTGCCGTTGTACCCGCTGACGCCAGTCATCTTCGTGCTCGCCGGCGCGGTGATCGTGTTGAACACGGTAGTCACGCAGCCGCGTGAGTCGGCCATCGGTATCGCGGTGGTGCTGGCTGGTGCGCCGGCGTACCTGATCTGGAAGCGGCGGCTCGCCGCGCCACGGTCGTGAGCGAAGCAGGACACGTCGCATGCAGCACGCACTCGTCGTGATGGGCGCCGCCGGTGCGGGGAAATCCCGCATCGGATCGGCGCTCGCCGTCGCTCTCGACGTGCCGTTCGTGGAAGGCGACGCATTTCATCCGCCCGAAAACATCGCGCGGATGGCTGCCGGAATTCCGCTCGATGATCAGAACCGACACGGATGGCTGCAGGCCCTCGCCGCGGAACTGCAGTCGGCCCGCACCGCATCGCAGGGTGTCGTGCTGGCCTGTTCCGCGTTGAAGCGTCGCTATCGTGACATCCTCCGCACCGGTGACGACGACGTGCGGTTCGTCTTCCTCACGACCGACGCCGACGTGCTTCGCGAACGACTTGCCGCACGCCCCGGTCACTTCATGCCGCCGTCGCTGATCGACAGCCAACTGGAAGCGCTCGAACCGCCCCACGACGATGAGCACGCGTGGACCTTCGACGCACGCATGCTGCCCGACGACATCGTCGCCGCTGTGTTGCGCCATCTGCAGGAGCACTCCGCGACATGACTCCACCGGCCATCAGCGATTCCATACTGCTGCTGTACGCGGCCCTCGCCGTCATCGCACTCATCGTCCTGATCGCACGCTTCAAGGTGCATCCGTTCGTGGTGCTGATCACCGTGTCGCTCGGCATGGGCGTGGCGGCCGGCATGCCGCTGGCGTCGGTGGTGAAAGCGTTTCAGGACGGCGTCGGCACGTCCTTGGGATTCATCGCCATCGTCGTCGGGCTGGGCACCATGCTCGGCAAGATGATGGCCGAGTCGGGTGGTGCGGCGCGGATCGCGAAGACGTTGATCGATGCGTTCGGTGCGGCGCATGTGCACTGGGCGATCATGTTCGTCGCGTTCATCGTCGGCATTCCCGTGTTTTTTCAGGTCGGCTTCGTGCTGTTGATCCCGCTGGTCTTCACGATCGCACGGCAGACGGGCACGCCGCTGCTGAAGATCGGCTTGCCGCTCGTGGCAGGATTGTCAGTGGTGCATGGCATGGTGCCACCGCATCCTGCCGCCATGCTTGCCGTTGCCACGTTCAAGGCCGATGTCGGGCTGACGATCCTGTACGCGCTGCTCGTCGGTCTGCCCACGGCGGCGCTGGCGGGTCCGGTGTATGCCACGTGGATCGCACCACGCATCACGCTGCCGGCAGAAAATCCTCTCGCTGCGCAGTTCCAGAGCGACGAGTCACGCGCATTGCCCGGTTTCGGCATCACGATGTTCACCGTGCTGCTGCCGGTGCTGCTGATGCTGTGCAACAGTGCGGCCGAGGTGTTGCTGCCCGCTACGAGTGAAGTGCGGCAGGTGTTCGCATTCGTCGGCAGCCCGATCGTGTCGCTGCTCGTCGCGCTGCTGTTCTCGTTCTGGTCGCTGGGTGCCGCGCAGCGGTTCACGAAGGATCAGGTGCTGAAGTTCTGCAACGACTGTCTCGCGCCGACTGCCACGATCCTCCTCGTGATCGGCGCGGGTGGCGGATTCAATCGCGTGTTGATCGACAGCGGCGTGGGTCGCGCCATCGCCGGCGTCGCGACGGAGACGAACGCATCGCCACTGCTGCTGGCGTGGATCATCGCGGCGTTGATTCGTGTGGCGACCGGTTCGGCAACCGTCGCCATGACCACCGCCGCCGGTATCGTCGCCCCGATTGCAGTGCTGCGACCCGGCACCTCACCGGAACTGCTGGTTTTGGCCACGGGCGCGGGATCGCTGGTACTGAGCCACGTCAACGACTCGGGCTTCTGGCTGATCAAGGAGTTTTTCAACATGTCGGTGCCGCAGACGCTGCGCACATGGACCGTCGTCGAGACGATCGTCGGTGTCGCGGGGCTCATGTTCACGCTGATGCTCGCCGCCGTCCTGTAACTTCACGGCACACGGCTGCCACGACGATTCACCGGAGATTCACAAATGCTACCGCGTACACAGCTGCTCACCGCGCTCCTCGTCGCCACCGCGGCGTGCACGGTGAAAACCGTCGAGCCTGCGTCGCAGTCCGCGGCCGCCGTGCGGGTGCCGCAGGATGGCTGGATCGATGTCACCGCGACGCTGCAGGAGGGCCGCACACCCGTGTACGAAGGTGATGCGCCAATGGTGTTCACCTTACTCAAGGACATGCGGAAGGGCGACGGGCTGACGTTGTCGAAGTACGACATGGGAGCCCACAGCGGCACACATCTCGATGCGCCGATGCACTTCGTGAAGGATGGCGCGCCGGTCGATCAGGTGGCGCTCACGTCGCTCATCGGACCGGCGCGCGTGATCCAGATCGACGACAGCGTACAGGTCATCGATGCCGTTGAGCTGAACCGGCACGAGTGGAAGGGCGCCGAACGCATCCTGTTCCGCACGCGCAGCACGTCGGGGCATTGGATGGATTCGTCAACATTCCATCGCGACTTCGCCTACCTCACCGGAGATGCCGCACAGGCACTCGCCGATGACGGGGTGAAGCTGGTCGGCGTGGACTACATCAGCGCCGAACAGTTCGCGTCCCCCGAGCCGCTGGCGCACCGGGCGCTGCTGGGGAAGGGAATTCCGATCATCGAGGGGCTCGATCTGAGCGCAGCGCCGGCCGCCGACTACGATTTGATCATTCTGCCGATCAAGGTGGCGGGCCATGAAGGGGCGCCGGCGCGAGCCGTGCTGCGTCCCGTGCGCTGAACACTGGCCGCAGGAACGAAAAACGGGGCCGGCGAGACAACTCCCTGGCCCCGTGCCGTCAACGGCAGCGCTAGACGGCCTGCAACTCTTCCACGGCCTCTCTCGCCGACTTCGACTGCCGCCCACGCAGCTTGGCCCCTGTCGCGATACCGATCGCATCCGCAACGATCTTCCCCGAGCCCATCACGCCGGGCAGCCCCGCGCCCGGATGCGTGCCCGCGCCGGCGAAGTACAGGTTCGAAATGTCCTCACTGATATTGTGCGGCCGCATGAACGCGGACTGAAACAGCGTCGGCTCGACGCTGAAGGCGCTGCCGAGATGACTGTTCAGCGTGTCGCGGAAATAGCGCGGGTCGACGTGGTGCTCCGTGACGATCTTCGACTTGAGGCCCGGCATGTAGCGCGCGTCGAGGTAGTCGAGAATGCGATCGGTGTAGCGCTGATGCGTCGCCGCCCAGTCGGTGGTACCGCCAAGGTGCGGCACGGGCGACAGCACGTAGAACGCGTCGCCACCTTCGGGTGCCAGTGACGGGTCGGTGACCGTCGGACGATGCAGGTACAGCGAGAAATCGTCAGCGAGGTGCTTCCGGTCGAAGATGTCGCTGAGCAGCTCCTTGTAGCGCGGACCCATGATGATCTCGTGGTGCGCGATGTCGGGCCACATGTCGCGCGTGCCCTGCGTGCCGAAGTAGCTGACGAACAGCCCCATCGAATAATCGAGCTTGCCGTAGCGCGCATCGGTGTTCTTCGGGCGGAACTCCGGCTTCACCAGCGCCATGTAGCTGCGTGCCACGTCGCCGTTGCATACCACGGCATCCGCCTTCAGCGTCTCGCCGCTCACAAGCGTGACACCGGTGGCGCGCTTGCTGGCGGGATCGACGACGATCTCGCCAACCTCCGCATTGAGCGTGAGCGTCCCGCCGATGCTCGTGAAACAGTTCACCAGTCCGCGTACGAGTGCGCCCGTGCCGCCCATCGCGAAATGCACGCCCCACTTCTGCTCCAGCGTATGCACCAGCGTGTACAGGCAGCTCGACTGAAACGGGTTGCCACCGATCAGCAGCGGATGGAAGCTGAACACCTGCTGCAGTCGCGGATCCTTGATGTACTTGTTCACGAATGTCGCCACCGAACGCTGCGCCTGCAGCATCGCCAGCTTCGGCGCCACCTTCAGCATGCTGCTGACGGTGCTGAAGGGCTGGTCCACCAGCGACATGCCGGCCGCGAATACCTTCTCCGTCTCGGAGAAGAACTTCTCGTAGCCTGCTTCGTCCGACGGGTTGAAGCGACGGATCTCGCTGAGCACCTGCTCGCGCTCACCGTTGTAGTGGAACACCATTCCGTCCTCGAAGCGGACATTGTAGAACGGGTCGATCGGGACGATCTGCACGTAGTCGCTGGTCTTCGCACCGGCGGTCGCGAAGATGTCATCGATCATCCAGGGCGCCGTGATGATCGTCGGCCCGGCATCGAACGAGAACCCGTCGCGTTCGAACACGTAGGCGCGGCCGCCCGGCTTGTCGAGCTTCTCGACGATCGTGACCTGATGACCCTGAGCCTGCAACCGGACCGCAGCGGACAACCCGCCGAATCCACTGCCGATGACGATGATGCGCATTCGACCGAAAGTCCTTGAGAATTGCGCGGCGGGTCAGCGGCTCGCGCGGAGATGCAACAGGTGACAGATGCCGGAGGCGCTCAACGCCAGCGCCAGCGTCCACGACGGCCAACCTGCCGCAAATGCTCGGCAGGCGATGGTGAACCCGGCACCGGCACCAAGGAAACAGGCCAATTGCGACGGGGGCATGCCGCGACCGGTGCTGCGATGAAAACGAGCGAGAACCGCCCCTTCGACGACCAGCAACGCGAGGATCGCGTCATACAGCAGCGGCGCACGCAGCCAGTCCAGCACCGATGCGCCGGACGTGATCAGCGGCCGGCGACGGCGACGTCGCCGATGGCACCCTGCGGACGCGTGGCGCTGCCGACCGGCTTCGGTCCCTTCTTCAGCGCGAGATACAGCGGAATCGCCATCGCGATGGCACCGAGCACGAACGCCGCCCACAGCCCGCGACCGATGCAGATGCCCAGCGGCAGCACGGCGTTCACCGCATACAACGCCAGCGGGAAATTCGACGGCGACACATCACGCGCCCAGCGCGACGGCGGCACGATCATCAGCATCACGCGCGAGACGACGATGCCGGTGAGCAGCCAGCCCAACCAGTTCGTGAGCGGCATGCCATAGAAATGCCCACCGATCAGGATGTTCTGCCACAGCGGCATCCCTTCCAGCGACGGCAGGTGCCACAACCAGTGGATGCTCGCCACCATCGCCGGATCCATCGACACGTCCCACGCCGTCAGCACCAGTCCGGCGACGAGCGACCACCACCACTTGCTTATCGAATCGTCCGTCACCGGCAGCAGACGCCCGCAAATCGCGAGCGAGCAGTACAGCATGAAGAACCACGACGTCGGGATGTTGAACGGCACGAGGCCGAGGATCTTGTAGCCGAGCTGATTGGTGTAGCTGTAGGGGCCGAACGGGAGCCCGGTGCTGGTGCCCAGCAGCTCGGAACCGAGCGAGATGCCGAAGCTCGCGATGAACACCAGAATCGCCGTGCGACGGCCGAGGCGCCCCATGGAGTGCAGCAGGCCGGCCAGCGCACCCAGTACCACGGTGGTCTGCCCGCCCCACTTGTAGCCGAACAACATGATCTTCTGGTTCTGCGGCGTCTGCAGCCAGTCGGGGAACGGAGGCGACAGGAATGTCGCGAACGCGATCCCCGAAAAGAACATCATGGCGCAATGCGCGAGCAGGCACGCGAATGCGATGCGCATCAGCGGCGCGCTGTCGTCGAGCAGCGTTTCGGAGGCAGCCGTCACCGTGCAATTCCTCGGGTCGAGGCAGAAACAGAAGAAGTCATGCTGAGCATGTCACAGATGTGGAAGCGCGTCAATCAGGAAGCGCGAAGTTCAGGCGAGGCGGACCAGTTCGTCCGCTGCGGCGCCGTCTGCCTGATCCCAGGCCAGTTGCGGCCCCGCCACGACTGGCAGTGAACGGAGCCGATTCGAGACTGGACGCGTCTGCCACACTTTGAGGAGGACGCCGACGCGCTCAGATGTTCCAAGCCGCGCGCGGCGGGTGAGACTGTCGAAGCCGATCCGTTCCACAGCGCCGAGAATCCCGGCGTATCCCACGGCACAGGCCAGCGCACAGCGCTGGGCGTCAGCGGCCAGCAACGGAATGCCGGGCATCGCCGCATCGTACAGGGCGCGTGCGCGTGCGACCTGCGCCGTCATGAAGCGCTGCCAGCGCGGATCGGACGCGACGAGCGTACCGTCGAGAATGTCTGCGGTCGTCAACTCATGCTCGGCGAGATCCTGAACCGGCAGGTAACACCGGCCGCGTCGCGCATCCTCGCCGACGTCACGGAGAATGTTGGTGAGCTGCATCGCGAGGCCGAGGGTGCGTGCGTATCGCAGTGCCGTCTTCCGGACCTCAGCGTCGCCCTGCACGCCGAACACGTACGTGCACATCTCGCCAACGGACGCCGCGACGCCCTCGCAGTACCGCGAGAGCTCCTCCCACGTGTCGTAGCGCACCGGCTCGAGATCCATCGCCACGCCATCCAGCAGCTCGCGCAGCACCGCCACCGGGACGCCGAATTCCTTCATCACGCGATCGAGCTCGCGGAACACCGGATCACACGGCGTGCCGGCCAGTGCGTTCTGGAGTTTGCGTTCATGCGCCGCCAGCGCCGCGATCACTTCGGGGTCGGCATGTGCTCCCGCGACGCGCGCATTGTCGGCGCGATCCACGATGTCGTCCGCCACCCGGCAGAATGCGTACAACGCGAAGGCCGCGCGTCGCTTGAGCGGGGGCAGGAAAATACTGGCCAGATGGAACGTGCGTGCATGTTCGCGCACGATGCGCTGGCACACCTGCGCATCACGATCACTCATCGCGGGACAACTGGTCGGGGGTGAGGTCGATGAAGGCCGGGCGGGTCTGCCAGCTGAACGCGTCGGCGCGCATGAAGTTCCGGGTCGAAGATCGAAACGGGGCCGCTCGCCGTCGCCGACGTGCGGCCCCGGAGGCCATAAGCTACCGTGCTCGGCGACCGGGGCGGGAGGCCCCGGTCGCGGGAAACTTCAGCGCTTCGCGCCGGCGACCATGCCCAGAACCGCGCCAATGGGTGCGAACACCATTTCGAGCGCCTTCCCAAGACCGCTCAGTCCGGCGCCGATCGGGGCGTACAGCATCTCGCTGGCCTTGCCAATCGCACCGAAGACCGCCGCAACGGCATTGTACGGCATGTCTGCGCGGCCCAGTTCACCCAGCGCGGATCCGACGGGGTCCAGCGCGGACCGTCCCTCACGCATCAGCTCAGGCGCCCAGCCCATCTTCTTCAGGCGGCTGTAGTGATCGAGCAGGAAGGCGACCAGAACAACCAGGATCAGAACGAAAAGGATGCCGAATGAGGTCATCTGAGCGGGCCGGAGAGGGAGAGTGAACGAGCGGATGCTGCAGCAAGTCCTCGTGATGCCGCATGGCGGCTCACACCACAGATCGTAAGCGCCGCGGGAGAGGGCGGCAAGACATCATGCCCCGCAATCGTGGACGGCTAACCGTCGTTCCATGCCAACGCCGGGACTCGAACCCGGACGCCGTGAAGCACCAGATCCTAAGTCTGGCGTGTCTACCAGTTCCACCACGTTGGCGTGTCCTGCCGCGCAATGTATTGCGGCTCGATGTCCGCAGCGACGTGGCGGCAATTCTGCCCGCCACTGCTGCCGACACGCACGAAGGCGCGGCGCGCAGAATTCCGCGCGCCGCGCCTTTGTGCACACAGTCCCGATCAGTTGCCGCCGATGCGAATCGTCTCCACCCGGTTGGCCTTCTGCTCCGCATTGTATACGCCCAGCGTGATCACGTCGCCGGTCTTCAGCCCGCTCAGCGCCTGCTGCAGGTCGGCCGTGCTGCGCACCGCACGCCGCGGACGCGGATACACGATCTCGGTGATCACATCACTGCCGAACAACTTGCCGCGGGCACCGCTGCCGACGGCGACATCCGTCACGTGCACACCCTTCACCGAAGCGGGGATGCTCGCCGCACGCGTGAACGCATCCGTCAGCGGTTCGACGGTGATGCCCAGCTTGTCGGCGGATACCGTTTCCGTCTTCTCGACGACGGGCATCGGCACCGCACCCGCCGCGCTCGCGACAGCCTCCGCCGGCGCCTCCGCCAGCTTCACACGGAACGACTTCCGCTCGCCGAAGCGCATCGCGTCCACCGTCACCACGTCGCCCGGCTTCTTCATCCGCACCACGCGCTGCAGTGCACCGACACGCTCAACGGGCGTGCCGTCGATCGCCGTGATGATGTCACCCGGTTCCAGACCCGCGGCCTTCGCCGGGCTGGACGCGGTGCCATCGAAATCGCCGACCGTCACGCCAGCGATCGTCGCGAGCTGCGCCGCCTTCGCTTCTTCGGCCGTCACTTCCTTGATCTGGATGCCGAGCACCGCCCGACGCACGCGACCATGTGCGATGAGATCATCCGACACCGCCTTCGCCAGCGAAATCGGAATCGCGAACCCGTAGCCGCTGTAGTAGCCCGTCTCACTCGCGATCATGCTGTTGATGCCGATCACTTCTCCGCGCGCATTCACCAGGGGCCCGCCGGAGTTGCCCGGATTGATCGCGGCGTCAGTCTGGATGAAGTCCGTGATCGCGTAGCGATTCTCCAGCGCGCGTGACAGCGACGGTCCGCCGCGGCCCTTGGCGCTGATGATGCCGGCCGTGACGGTGAAGTCGAGGCCGAGCGGATTGCCGATGGCCAGCACCCAGCTGCCGATGCGCGCCGCGTTGTCATCGCCGTACGACAGTGTCGGGAAGCCGCTGCCTTCGATCTTGATCACGGCGACGTCAGTCGTCGGGTCCTTGCCGATCAGCTTCGCTGCAAACTCACGATGATCCGTGAGGATCACCTTGATCCGGTCTGCATCGCCGACGACGTGATTGTTCGTCAGGATGTACCCGGTCGGCGAGATGAGAAAGCCCGTGCCGCTGCCTTCCATCGGCTGCCGCGGCTGACGCCCCTGGAACTGGTTGAAGAATTCTTCCATGCCTGGCGGCACGTTCGTGGGACGACGCGCCTGCGTACGCGTCGGTGCGTCCTTCTCCACCTGGATGGACACGACGCCAGGTGTGACGCGTTCGGCGACATCGGCGAAGCCGGGTGCGCCGCCGTCATCACGCGGCCCGCTCGCAACGCGTGCGGCCGGACGTGAGCTCTGGGCGAAACTGGACTGCGGCAACTCGAACGCCGTCGCAATGCCCAATCCGCCAACGAATGCCGCCGTAACGGCGCCTGCCACCTTCGCGCGTGTCATCATGCTCATAGCGTGCTCAGAGATCCGGGAAGAGTCGTTCGCCAGTACCCGAATAGAACCACCACAGTTTCCTCGCCGTTCCGGCGTTGCTGCATGCTAACCTGAAATCACGGCACCCGACGGCGTCGCCCCCATCCCGGATCTCCGGAATGAGGGCGAATCCCGCCAGGGAAATCCGCCGCACCGGCACCAGCCGGCCAGCGGATCTGCGCCCTCGAACGTGATGCCTTACTTCTTGTCGTCCACGATCTCGTAGTCCGCCTCGACCACTTCTTCGGTCTTGGGCGACCCCTCTCCTGCCGGCGGTGCATCCGCCGATGGAGCGGCACCAGCGTCGGCGGCGCCCGACTGTGCGTACAGCGATGCACCCGCTTCGCTGTAAATGCGGCTCAGTTCTTCCTGTGCCGCCTGAATCTCGGCGAGATCCTCGCCGCGCAGCGCCTTGCGGGCGCGCTCGACGGACTCCTCGAGCTTCGTCTTCGTTTCCGGCGCGAGGCGATCCGACCATTCCTTCGCGTTCTTCTCGACGTCGTACGTCATGCTGTCGAGACGATTCCGGGCGTCGATCTGCTCGCGGCGCTTCTTGTCCTCTTCCGCGTTCTTCTCGGCGTCCTTCACCATGCGATCCACTTCGCCGTCGGACAACCCGCTCGAGGCTTCGATGCGGATCTTCTGTTCCTTGCCCGTCGTCTTGTCCTTCGCCGTCACGTGCAGGATGCCGTTGGCGTCGATGTCGAACACCACTTCGACCTGCGGCTGACCGCGCGCTGCCGGCGGGATGCCGGTGAGCTGGAACTTGCCGATGGTCTTGTTATACACGGCCAGATCGCGCTCACCCTGCAGCACGTGGATTTCCACCTGCGTCTGGTTGTCGTCGGCCGTGCTGAATGTTTCGGACTTCTTGGTCGGAATCGTGGTGTTGCGCGGGATGAGCGTGGTCATCACGCCGCCCAGCGTCTCGATGCCGAGCGAGAGCGGCGTCACGTCGAGCAGCAGCACGTCCTTCTGTTCGCCGGTCAGCACGGCACCCTGCACGGCGGCACCGATGGCCACCACTTCGTCCGGGTTCACACCCTTGTTCGGTTCCTTCCCGAAGAACTTCTTGACCGTCTCCTGGATCTTCGGGATGCGGGTCGATCCGCCCACCAGCAGGATCTCGTCGATCTCCGACGGCTTGAGGCCGGCGTCGGCGAGCGCCTTCTCCATCGGCGGGATCGTGCGCGCGATCAGGTCGTCCACCAGCTGCTCGAACTTGGCGCGCGTCAACGAGTAGTTCAGGTGCTTCGGGCCGCTGGCGTCGGCAGTGATGAACGGCAGGTTGATGTCCGTCGACTGCGTGCTCGACAGTTCCATCTTGGCCTTTTCGCCGGCTTCCTTGAGGCGCTGAAGTGCCATCGGGTCCTTGGACAGGTCGATGGCCTGATCCTTCTTGAACTCGGCCACCAGCCAGTCGATGACGCGCTGGTCGAAGTCGTCGCCGCCGAGGTGCGTGTCACCGTTGGTGGACTTGACCTCGAACTGGCGCGAGCCGTCCACGTCGTACAACTCGAGCACGGAGATGTCGTACGTGCCGCCGCCCAGGTCGAACACGGCGACCTTTTCGTCCTTCTTCTTGTCGAGGCCATACGCCAGTGCGGCGGCCGTGGGCTCGTTGATGATGCGGAGCACGTCGAGGCCGGCGATCTTGCCGGCGTCCTTGGTGGCCTGACGCTGCGAGTCGTTGAAGTACGCCGGCACCGTGACCACGGCCTTGGTGACGCCGTGGCCGAGGTAGTCTTCGGCGGTCTGCTTCATCTTCTGCAGGATCATCGCGGAGATCTCGGGCGGCGTGTAGCGCTTGCCCTGAATCTCGACGGTGGTGAGGTCGTTCTGGCCGGCGACGATCGTGTACGGCACGCGACCCTTCTCCTGGGTCGCTTCGGACATCTTGCGGCCCATGAAGCGCTTGATCGAGAAGATCGTGTTGGTCGGGTTGGTGACCGCCTGCCGCTTGGCGATCTGACCCACGAGGCGCTCGCCGTCCTTCGAGAATCCCACCACCGAAGGGGTCGTGCGCCCGCCTTCGGCGTTC
Organism: Gemmatimonadaceae bacterium; assembly: GCA_043788935.1. Lineage (GTDB taxonomy): Bacteria > Gemmatimonadota > Gemmatimonadetes > Gemmatimonadales > Gemmatimonadaceae > JACMLX01. The sequence goes on from JAYWIJ010000285.1 coordinate 77,473, forward strand.
GGGATCACGACCGGATCCCCGCCTTCCATCACGGCCACCACGGAGTTCGTGGTGCCGAGGTCGATGCCAATCACCTTGTCAGCCATTCGTCTGCGTCCTCGAGAGTCGTATCACGCATGCTCCAAGGCAGGAAGCCGGAGCTTTCGTCGCCGTCGCAGTGCCAAACCGGGCACAAGCTCAGCCGTGTGCGAAGAGGGGAGCAAGTTCGGCACCGACGATCTCTGCCGAACTGGCAGAAGTTTGTGCAGGCTCTGGCAGCAGCCCGACCACGGGGGCAGACACCCCGACCATGCTGTCTGCCCTCATGATCGCGTTCCCGTGCACGCAGGCCTCGCCGCGCTCCGGGAAGGATTAGTTTCCCCGCCTCACCGCTACCCGCGAGCCCATGTTCCCGATCGGCGACGAAAATCCGACCGACAATCGCCCGATCATGACCTGGGCGATCCTCGGTGTCATTGTCGCGACCTGGATCCTCGCGCAGGGTGCCGGCGCTGATGGAACTGCCCTCATCAAGAGCGTCTGCGAGTTCGGTCTCGTCCCTGGCGAAGTGACGCAGCGCGCCCCCGTGGGTCAGGCGGTACCCATGGGCGCGGGCTGGGCGTGCCTGGTGGACCGGTCGGCGATCAACTGGTTCACGCCGCTCACGTCCATGTTCCTGCATGGCGGCTGGGGCCACCTGCTCGGGAATGCGCTGTTCCTCTGGGTCTTCGGTGACAACGTCGAAGATCTGATGGGACAGCAGCGCTTCCTCAGTTTTTATCTCGTGTGCGGACTCGCGGCCGCCGCGTTGCATGTCGCGCTGCAGCCCGCCTCACCGATCCCGACCGTCGGCGCCTCCGGCGCGATCTCAGGCGTGATGGGCGGCTATCTCGTGCTGTTCCCACGGCACCGGGTGCGCATGTTCTTCCCGCCGATCTTCCTGTTTCACTTCCCGGCGTGGCTGGTGCTGCTCTGGTGGTTCGCGCTGCAGGTCATGGCCGGACTCCCGCAGCTCAGCATGCTCGCCGCTGATCCATCGGGAGGCGTGGCGGTCTGGGCACATGTCGGCGGCTTCGTGGCAGGCGTACTGCTGGTGCGACGGTTCGCGCTGCCCGATCGACTCCAGCGCCGACAGGCGCGTCAGCTCGCTGCAAGTACTCGCGTACTCATGTAACAAACGCGTGTCGGTCGTCCGTGACACAGCACCGGCCCGGTAGTTTTTCCGCGTGGTTCGTATCGGCGCCGACTGGCCGGTACCTCTATTTTCCTCTGGAGCTCCTCCTCCGTGCGTCTGATTCCCCGCGATGATCGATTCTTCGATCTGTTCGCTGAGATGGCTGGCATCCTTGTCCAGTCTGCCAATACGCTGCAGCAGCTGTTCGCCGAACCGGCGCGTCTGGATGAATTCCAGACCAACATCAAGAATCTCGAGCACCAGGCTGATCGGCTGACGGCCGAAGCCAACCGGAAGGTGGATACCACCTTCGTGACGCCGCTCGACCGCGAAGACATCCACGGGCTCGTCACGCGACTCGACAACGTGGTGGACCTGATCGATGGCTGCGCCCGCCGCGCCCAGATCTACCGCATCACGGAAGCGCGCGACCCGGCCATCCGACTCTGCTCGATCCTCGGCGAGGCCTGCGTGCAGATCCGCGAAGCCGTGGCCGCCATGAAGAAGCCGCAGATGGTCTACGAGCATGGCGTGCGCATCAAGCGGCTCGAAGAGCAGGCCGATGCCATCTATCACGAGACGCTCGGAAACCTCTTCGCCGGCACGCCTGACCCGCTGACCGTCATGAAGTGGAAAGACCTGTACGACTGTCTCGAAACCGCCATCGACGAGTGCCATTACGTGTCGCTGGCGCTCGAGAGCATCTCGCTCAAGAACAGCTGAGTTGCCGTGATTGCGTACGTCATAGGAATCGTCGTCGTCGCGCTCATCTTCGACTTCATCAACGGTTTCCACGATTCGGCCAACTCGATCGCGACCATCGTCGGCACGCGCGTCCTCACGCCGTTCAAGGCGGTGCTCTGGGCGGCGACATTCAATTTTGCGGCGCTGTTCTTCTCCACGATGGCGGTCGCGAAAGCCATTAGTTCCGGCTACGTGGATGCCAATGCCATCTCCGCGAACGTCATCGCGGCAGCGCTGCTCGGCGCGGTGTTCTGGAATCTGATCACGTGGTGGTACGGTATTCCCTCGAGCTCCTCGCATGCGCTCATCGGCGGATTCGCCGGCGCTGCGGTGGCGAGCAAAGGCTTCGACGCGTTGAACTGGGGGCCGAAGTGGATTGAGACGCTGTCAGCGATCGCACTCTCGCCAGCGCTCGGTGCGATGCTTGGGCTCACGTTGATGGCGTTGGTGTACCGACTCGCGGCGAAGGCCTCGCCCGGCAAGGTGGATCGCTTCTTCCGACCTGCGCAGCTCGCCAGTTCCGGTCTGCTCTCGCTGGCGCATGGCAGCAACGATGCGCAGAAGACGATGGGCATCATCGTGTCATTGCTCTCGGCTCCGAGCGTCCGCAAGCTGTTCGAGCCATACACGACCGGCGTGCTCAGTCACTTGTACGTGTCGGACATGTCGACGATTCCGATCTGGGTCGAGATCGGCGCGTACGCGGCCATCTCGCTTGGAACGCTGTTCGGTGGCTGGCGTATCGTGCATACGATGGGCACGCGCATCACGAAGCTGCGTCCGGTGGGTGGGTTCTGTGCCGAGACCGGCGGCGCGATCGTGATTCTGACGGCGTCACACTTCGGCATTCCGGTGAGCACCACGCACACAATCACCGGCTCGATCGTTGGCGTCGGCGCAGCCAATCGCGTGCGCGCCGTGCGCTGGGGGCTGGCGGGCAACATCGTGTGGGCGTGGATCGTGACCATCCCCGCAGCCGCCTTGCTCTCGGCGATCAGCGCGTGGATCCTGAATGCAGTCGTCGTGGTCGGCCGGCCGGCCTGACGATCTGACGTCGCGCCGACCAGGTGGGTCGGCGTTTGAACCAGCGGGGAGTGGATGGCGACACGACGGAAGAAGGTGCGACGCGGTGGCGATGCGGATGCCGATGCCATGGGCTCGGTGGGCGCAGCGGGCGAAGCGCACCTGTTCTTCAGTCGTGAGCTGAGCTGGCTCGAGTTCAATGCGCGCGTGCTGAACGAGGCACGCGACGTCCGGACGCCGCTGCTCGAGCGGCTCAAGTTCTTGGCAATCTTCAGTTCCAACCTGGACGAGTTCTACATGGTCCGGGTTGGCGGACTGCGCCGGAAAGTGCGCACCGGGCAGGGCGGATATCCGCAGGAGCGCCTCACACCTGCCGAACTGCTGACCGCGATCGACAAGCGCGTCAACGAACTGCTGCATCTGCAGCGCACCTGTCTCACCGACGACCTGCTGCCCGCATTGTCGGCGCATGGCGTGAAGCTGGTGCACATGGACGATCTGTCGCCCGCCGAGTGGCTGGTGGTGGACGCGTTCTTCGAGTCGCAGGTGTTCCCGGTGCTCACGCCGCTGGCGGTGGATCCGGGGCACCCGTTCCCGTACATCTCGAATCTGTCGCTCTCGCTTGCGGTGCGCGTGCGGGATCCGCACACGGGGCTCGAGCACTTCGCACGCGTCAAGGTGCCGAAGTCGCTCGCGCGGTGGGTGCCTGCGGGGAAGCCCAATCACTTCGTGCCGGTCGAGGAAGTCATCGGCGTGAATCTCAGCGCGCTGTTCCCCGGCATGGAAGTGCTGAGCTGGCACGCCTTCCGCATCACGCGCTTCTCCGATTTCGAGCTCACTGGCGTCGAGGAAGACGATGACCTGCTGTCGGTCGTCGAGCGCCAGGTGTTCGAGCGGAAATTCGGCGAGGTCGTCCGGCTGGAAGTGCAGACGGGCATGCCCGAGGAACTGCGCACGCTGCTCATGGAAGAGTTGCGCGACGAAGAGGATGCGCGGGTGCTCGCACTGCCGCTCGAGGCGCGCGACGTCGACGAACCCGGCACGCTGCTCGATCTCGGCGACCTGATGTCGCTGGCGTCGGCGGTGGACCTGCCGGACCATCGCTATCCGGCATTCGTGCCGGTGATCCCCGCAGAGCTGACGGACGCCGCAAACATCTTCGATGCCATCCGGGAACATGACATCCTGGTGCATCATCCGTTCGAGAGTTTCCGCGACACCGTGGAACACTTCCTCGAACGCGCCGCGACTGACGAGCATGTGCTCGCGATCAAGCTGACGCTGTATCGCACGTCGGGTGAGACGGCGATCGTGAAGTCGCTCATCGAGGCGGCGGAGCGCGGGAAGCAGGTGGTCGTGCTGATCGAGCTGCAGGCGCGATTCGACGAAGCCAACAACATCGCCTGGGCACGCACGCTCGAAAATTACGGCGTGCATGTGGTGTATGGCGTGCCGGGGCTCAAGACGCACACCAAGACCGCGCTGGTGGTCCGACGCGAGCCCGATGGGATCAGGCGCTACGTGCACATCGGCACCGGCAACTATCACTCCCGCACGGCCAAGCTGTACACCGATCTCGGACTGTTCACCTGCAGCCCCAGCATTGGTGCCGACGTCAGTGATCTGTTCAACGCCCTCACCGGTTTCAGTCGACAGCAGCTGTACCGCAAGCTGCTGGTGGCGCCGGCGAACATGCGACGCCGGATCATCGAGCTGATCGACCGCGAGGCGACGCATGCCCGTGAAGGGCGCGGCGGTCGCATCGTCGCGAAGATGAATGCGCTCGTGGACCCCGACGCCATCCTCGCGCTCTACCGCGCTTCGGCGGCCGGTGTGCAGATCGACCTGATCATCCGCGGCGTCTGCTGTCTGCGCTCCGGCATGCCCGGTGTCAGCGAGAACATCACGGTGCGCAGCATCATCGGACGCTTCCTCGAACATTCGCGTGTCTTCTGCTTCGGCAATGGCGGCGAACCGGAATACTATTTCGGGTCCGCCGACTGGATGCCGCGCAACTTCGACCGCCGCGTGGAGACCGTGGTGCCGATCGAATCGCCCACGCTCCACGAGCGTCTCGAGTCGCTGCTGCGCACCTGTCTGGATGACAACCGGCAGGCGTGGATGCTGCAGACCGACGGCACCTACGTGCAGCGCACGCCCGCTGAAGGTGAGGCCGAGCGCGGTACACATGCGCGCCTGCTCCGCGACCCGTGGGGCAGAGCGCCCTGAGCGGCCGATGACGACGAGGCGCCGGGCTGATGTGGCGCGCCGTCGACGCCGAGGTTCCGGCTTCGGTCCACCGTTCATGCGGTACACCTTGCGCCGGTGCGCGGACGACGGGGTATGTTTCAGTGTCGGAGATGCTCCGTACTTTTTGCGGCACCCCGAGTCGTGTCGTTCATCTACCGGAGGAACGTTTCATGTCGGAAGTCATCGTGCTGGTCTCGCTGGGCTGCTGCTGCGGCTGTTGTGAAGAGTCGCCCTGCTGCTGCGGGTGTTGCGAGGCGTGATTCGCCCGACGGTCTGACCTTCGCGCTGGCGAAGGGGACCGTCGAGAAAGCCGCCCTGTGGATGCTCGTCGTGATCTGACGAGCGCACAGGGCGGCTTATGCGTTCGCGGCGTTGCTGTCGCGTCGTGACGAGCGTGAGCGCCGCGAGCGTTCAGTCCACGGAGTCGTTCGCCACGAATTCCACCGGCTTTCCGTCAGGGCCGATCACATGCACGGGGAAGTCGAGCAGCTTCTCCAGCAGGTCACTCTTGCGGCTTGCACCCCACAGCTCCAAGCGCGTGGATCGCGCGCGCGGGTCGGGCACGGGCGTCAGGCGCAGTGCCCGCTCCGTCCAGCGCACCTTCACCTGCTGCACCGCACACACATGCCCACGGTCGAAGCCGTCGGCCACGCGAAGCAACGCGCTGAGTCGACGCACCCGCGCCTGCTGATCTGCTGTCAGCATGGCGAACGTCGGGTGCTTCTCCTTTGGCTCCGCACCGCGGTGATACCGCGCCACGTTGGCCATGACCACCTGTTCCTCCGGCGAGACACCCAGCAACTCGGCATGCACGATCAGGTGGTATGAATGCTTGTGGTGATCGTTGTAGCTGATGTGGTATCCCGTGTCATGCAGCAGCGCCGCGTCGCGTAAGGTGTCGCGATCCTCGGGCGCACAACCGATGCGCGTGCCGAGTGCATCGAACAGCTGGAGCGCCAGCTTCTGCACATGTCTCGCATGCGGTTCCTCGAACTGCGTGCGCTCGGCGAACTGCTGCACACTGCGCCGACGCCCCTCGCCCGGATCCGTCGCCTGCGGCGACACCTCGGCTGCCTCCAGCAGCAAACCTTCGCGGATGCCGTAGGCGGAGGTGTGAAACGAGCGGATGTCGAGGAACGACATGACTTCCGCGGCCACGGCCATGCCGGCCACGATGATGTCGGCGCGCGCGGGATTGAGTCCCGGCACCGTCAATCGCTCCACTGGAGGCATCTCGATGAGCTGGTCGAGCAGGTGCTCCAGCTCACCGCGCTTCACGACCTTGCCATGCACGGTGCGTGCAGTGGCGACACCCTGCTGCGCGAGCAGCATGCTGGCAACGTTCGTGAATGTGCCGCCTGAGCCGATCATACCGGCGCCGCGCCATTCCTTGACCGCAAATCGTTCGCGAATTTCCTCTCGCAGCGCCTTTCGCAGCTTCTTCACCGTGCCAAGCTTGATGCCCTTCCGCAAAAAACTTTCGGTGGCGCGCACGGCGCCGAACGGCATCGACAGCAGGCGCTCCACGAGTCCATCAGCGGAGAGCGCGAGTTCCACCGACCCACCGCCGATGTCGCAGGTCACCATGCGACCGTGCGCCAGATCGAACGCCGCCTGCGCGCTGCGGAACGACAAGCGCGCCTCCTCCTCGCCGCTGATCACGCGCACGGTGAGCCCTGCCGACTTCTTCACCTGCCGGACGAAGGCCGCGCCGTCGGCCGCATCACGCACGGCGCTGGTTGCCACGCACTCCACGCGTTCGGCGCCGAGTTGGGTGGCGAGCGTCACCATGCGCTGCAGCGCCTCGATCGCGGCCAGCGCATTCTCCGGCGAGAGATGCCCCGTCTCGTCGACGCCCGCGCTCAGTCGCGGCGCGGCCTTCATCTCGTCGATCGTGCGGATCTGACCTGTCGGTGTGACGTCGGCCACGATCGCCCGGATCGAGTTCGAGCCGATGTCGATGGCCGCGATGCGTCGGACGCGGCCGGCGGAATCAACCGCCGGTAGTGCGGAAGGCGTGGCGCGACGTTGTGGCCGAGCGTGCATGCGGACGGGGTCAGGGGATCAGGCTGACGGCAAGTTACCGAGCGCGATCACCGGTGCCACATGACCACGCCTGCGCACTCGCCTTATGGTGCGACGGGCTTCCACGCTCGCAGGAGCGTCGCGCGCATGCTGTCCGGCAGCGGGGCGTAGCCAAGTGCCAGCGCATCGTTCGCACCGCGCTCGAGCGCCCAGCGCACGAAGTCCGCCGTGGCCGCGACACGCACCGAGTCGCGACCGCGGGCCGGCACGAGGAGCCATGACAGCGACGCGATCGGATAGCTGGCGTCGCCGGGCGCGTCGCTGATGCTGGTCGCGAACTCCACCGTGTCATCGATCGAGCCAAGCATGGCCTGAGCCGCTGCGCGGAGACCACCGGTCTGCGGAGTCACCCATGCGCCGGCGTGGTTGCGGATGCGGGCGACAGGCAGGTGGTTCTGCATGGCGTACACCGCCTCGACGATACCGATGGAGAACGGCGTGACCTTCACTTCGGATGCGACCCCTTCGTTCCCGCGCACCCGCGTGCCGACCGGCCACGCCGGGAAGCGACTGCGTCCCGGTCCCGCTGCCCAGCCCTCGCTCTGCCGCGACAGGTAATCGGTGATGATCCAGCTGGTGCCGCTGGTGTCGGCGCGCGTGATCACGCGGACACGCTCAGCCGGCAGCTCCACGTCCGGGTTGAGCGCCACGATTCGCGCGTCGTTCCAGGTGACGATGCGGCCAAGCATGATGTCGCCAAGCACGATGCCGTCGAGGCGCAACTGCTGCGCAAGCGTCGGCAGATGGTACGTGACGGCAGCACCGCCGACCACGAGGGGCACCTGCCGGATGCCGCGCGTGGCCAGCGCCGCGCGCTCGGCGCGGTCGAGTGGCACGTCGGTGGCCGCGAAGTCGACCGAGTCGGCGAGCAGTGCGCGAATGCCGGCACCGGAGCCGATGGAGCGGTAATTGATGCGCGCGCCGCCGGCTTCGGCGTGCCGCGTGAACCAGCGGGTGTACACGGGATACGGGAAGGTGGCGCCGGCACCCACGAGTTGCACGCCCGCATGTCCGGGCAGCGTCACCGTGTCAGGTGAGGAAGGCGTGCATGACGTGAGCGCCGCGATCAGCAGCAGGGCCGTTGCGGCGCCGCGCGCTTCAAAGGAGCGTTTACAGGTCATTCGCAAAACTGACGAGCTTCACACGACCGTCGCGTCGCATCACCATCCGCGCCAGCGGAACGGTCGTCGTCGTACCGTCTGCTGCCCTGAGCACGACCACACACGGTCCGATCAGCTCGGCAGCGGCCATCGCAACCGTGGTCGGACCGCAGGTGGCCTTCACCACGCGCGCACGATCGACCGCGCTCACGCGTCCAGCGGCTCGGCCCAGGCCGACGTTGCTGCGACTTTCCGTCAAGGCCCACGCCGCCTGCGGGACGAGCCCTGCCTGCTGTTCGGGTGACCCGTCGAAGTACAGCCATGCATACTCCGGTCGCGTCAAGGCGTAGCGCAGGACGGCGATGGAGTCACGGGCGCGCAGTGCCGCCACGTATCCCGTGAAGAGCGCGGTCACCGACGTATCCCCGTCCGTCAATGCTGCCGGACGCGATGTGCCGGACGCGTCGCGAAACCGGCGCAGTGCCTCCGCGGGTGGAAAAATGCTGTCGACCACGTAGCCCGGAATCTTTCGCAGGGATTCGGCCGACGCCACGAGCACACCATCGGCGCGCCGCTCCAGCATCGGGGACACGTCGGCCGGCGATCGAGACGCCGAGGATTCACTCCCGGCGCACGCCACCAGGAATGCCGAAAAAACGATCATGCCAGCACGAATCATTTCGGAGATCGATGTCATTTGGATGAGGCAATGCGACGAAAGTGTACGCCACGGCCTTCGAAATGTCACACGGGCGCCAGAGCATCATGCTCCGGCGCCCGTGTGACATGGTGACGTCCCGTCGATCAGGGCAGGGGATCAGTTGCGACGGTACGACGTCCAGCCGGTCCACCACTGCGACGCGAGCGCGACAGCCGGGTCAGCGGCACCGCGGAACGCGGTGCCCGCCAACGTGCCACCGAAGAAGCCGCTGGTGCGCGCCGTGATGCGCGTGGACAGCGTGGTGAGTCCGCCGGTGCGCGCCGGGGAAGCACTGACCGGCGTAAAGTCGAACGTGGCACCATTGGCGATCGCCACGCTTGCTGCCGGGACACTCGCGAACGCCGCATCGGTGGCTGTCGTCGCCGAGTCGATCGAGCGTCCGGTCCAGCGCGTCTGCTGGAAGAACCGCCGTGCATTCACATCGGTGGCCGTTTCCGCGCCCGCTTCGTCGGAGTTCCGTGCATTGTCGACGAAGAACAGGTTGCGGATGTCGAGCGAGTCGGCCGTCAGACGGTCGGCGGTCTCCTGCTGGAAGACGGAGAGCGCCGATTCCGGCCAGCGGGCGATGACACCGTTCATCCAGACGCCGCCCGAGCCGCGGCGAATGTTGGCGCCCAGACCACCGTCACGGCCTGCACGCACCGGCAGCACACCAGGGCCGGGTCCGATCACGGTGAAGTTCGCGAACACCGGCATCGTGAACGGCGTGCTGTTGAAGCCAGCCGCACAGGTACCGGACGTTGCACCGCAACCATCGACTTCGAAGCCGCTCTGTTCCGCCGAAAGCGCACCGACGTTACCAGGACGCGGGCTGACGCGCGGGCCCGTCTGCATTGCGATCAGGAACTGGTTGCGACCACGGTAGCCTTCGGCAGCGTCGAAGTGGTCATCGCCCGCTTCGTACGAGATCAGGTTGCGACCGTCCACCGTGCCGCCGAACCACTCGAAGGAGTCATCGAGGCCGCGAAGGCACTCGACGTTCTGGATGCTCGTGCCACGCCCGATGGCATACATCGAGAGGCAGTTCAGTTCCACGTTCAGCGCGCCGGCTGCGCCGGCGAACTCGATGCGGACGTAGTTCAGCGAGCCGCTGTTGTCGCCATCAGCGGTACCGCCGTTCCAGCTGATCGTGTCGGCCGGCGTCGGACCCTCGACGACCGTACGACCGGTGCGGTTCGATGTGGCGTTGCCGACCATCACGACGCCGCCCCAGTCACCCGGTGCCGCACTGCCTTCCGCGGCCGCCGACGTGAAGACGATCGGGTTCGCGCGGGTACCGTTGGCGACGAGGCGCGCACCCTTGAGCACGATCAGCGCAGTGACCGTCGGGTTCGTCCCGTTGGCCACGGCAGCACCGGTGACGCGGGTCCCGGGTTCGATGGTCAGCACTGCGCCATTGGCCACGGAGATGATGCGGGTCAGACGATACACACGATCCGCAGTCCACGTGGTGTTGGCCGTAATGTCTGCCGACACATCGATGGAACCGCCAGAGCCAGCGGTCAGCGTTGCGCCAACCACTTCGGGACCGAAGGCCGAGGTGTCGATGCCACGCACGGTCGCCAGCTGATAGCGGTAGGT
>JAYWIJ010000286.1:0-26701 GCA_043788935.1 Gemmatimonadaceae bacterium
GGTGCCGCCAGCGGCGCGCGGAGGTCGGGGTTCCAGCTTTCGGCGTCGTAGATCCTCGCGAACTGGTATCGCCCGTTGTTCACGGTGAAGTCAGCGCCGAGCAGGCCGCCGTTGGCGTTGGGGACTTCGGGGAAGTCACCGCCGTTCACGTACGAGTGGCCCACGGCGAGCTCGCTGCCCATCCAGTCGAGCAGGTAATTGAGATCGGTGCGATGTGCGACGTGCGGCACGAACTGACGGTACTGCGCCACGACCTTGGTCCAGTCGGTGCCGTGCAGGTTGGGCACGTAGAAGTAGTCGCGCACCTTGCGGCGGGCTTCCTCGAAGATCTGCGCGTATTCCTTCTTCGGCTCCCACCACATGCGGAGTTGTGCCGCCATGCGGCCGGTATTCGCGGCAGGAGGCGTCGGTGCGGTGGCATCGACGAGGAAGAGCGCGGCCTGCTGACCGCCGGTGCGATAGAGCAGCTTCCGGCCGTCGGCACTGATGGTATACGCGGCGACGCCGCTGGCGTACTGCACCGCCTTGCGATCCTTCAGCGTGTAGCGATAGAGCGGACCTCCAGGTGCCGTCGGTTCGGTGGGTCCGACGGCGTCCACCGCTTCCCAGAAGAACAACGTGCCCGCGGCACCCGCCTTGAGCAGTGCGTAATCGCGTGCGGCGACGTTGGGCACGGCGATGATGCGGCGCGCGAGGTTCTCGAAATCGATCGTGACGACTGGCGTGCGCGGCGTGACCGGCGGTGCCGCCGGCGCACCCGGCGTGGCGGCGACGGCCGGTGCCGGCGCAGGCGTCGGCACCGCGGGTTCGTCATCGCTCTCGGGCGTGAACGGCGTCGGCTCGCTGGCCTTGAGCACGGCGACGTACAACGCGTTGGTGCGCGGACGCTGGTACGACGTCATGTCGAGCCACTGCGAACGCAGCGCGAAGTCCGTGCTGCCAAGGAACCAGAGATACTTGCCGCTGGCATCCCAGGCCGGTGAGGTGGCGTCGGCGAGGCCATCGGTGATCTGCTTCTGCTCACCCGTCTCCGCATTCAGCACGACGATTGCACGGTACAGGCTCGGCAGGCGCCTGGTGAACGCGATCCACTTCGAATCGGGGCTCCAGACCGGATCCATGCTGCGCTGCGGATTCATGTATGGATCACCGTCGTACTTCTTCGATGCGCCCGTCGCGACGTCGACGACCCACAGCTTGAGACCGACGTCGGTGAAGAGAATCTTGCGCGAGTCGGGTGACCATGCGGGTGTGTAGGCGAAGCTCATGCCCGGCAACGCGATGGCGCGCGGCTCGCCCTGCCCGTCCTGCGGCGCGATCATCAGCTTGTATTCGCCCGTGCCATCGCTGAACCAGCCGACGCTCCGACCATCGGGTGACCAGATCGGCGCGCGCTCGGCGCTGCCGCTCGAGTGCGTCAGGTTGCGGACGTCGCCCTTCTCGGCGGGGATGGTGAAGATCTCACCGCGTGCCTCGACGATCGCGCGCTTGCCCGTGGGTGAGAGCGCGATGCCGGTGACGCGCGTGGACACATCCTTCCACTGCGGCATCATCCACGGAAAGTCGCCGCGCACGGTGACCGACACCGGCGTCGCGCGCGCCGTCTTCGGATCGAGGAGATGCAGACGACCGGCCTGCTCGAACACGACCATGCCGGCACCGGCGTCCATCGTCTTCACGTCGAAGTCGGTGAAGCGCGTCATCTGCGTGACCGCCTTCGTGCGTCCATCGTACTTCCAGACGTTCTGCACGCCGTCGCGATCGGAAATGAAGAACACGTCATCACCGACCCACGCCGGATCCAGTTCCTTGGAGTTGACCGGACGCGGGATCGTGTCGAGGCCATAGCTCTTCAGGTCGAGCACCCAGATCGGCTTGTTCTGGCCGCCGCGGTAGTTGCGACGCTCGTCATCCCAGGAGCTGGCCATGCGATAGGCCACGTGCGATCCGCTGCCGTTGATGTGGCCCTGGAAGGCGCGCGGCATCGCCATTACGGTCTCGGGACCGCCCTCGGTGCCGACGGTCCAGAAGCGTGGCGCCGGCGATGGCGCATGCGTCTGGCGCGCGCTGGTGAAGACGACGCGCTTCCCATCGGGCGTCCAGCCGGTGACGCCATCGGCGCCCGGATGCCAGGTGAGGCGCGTGGGTTCGCCGCCGTCCACCGGCACCGTGTAGACGTCGGCGTTGCCGGCGTACGTGCCGGTGAACGCGACGGTCCGACCGTCGGGTGAGAGCTTGGGCTGAGCCGACGTGCCCTGAAAGGACGTGAGCCGCCGGGCCTGTCCGCCGCTGCGGTCCACGATCCAGATGTTGCTGGCGTACGCGAAGGCGATGTGGCGCTCGCTGACGGTGGGCTGCCGCAGGAGGAGGGTCTCCTGCGCAGCGACACTCAGCGCGGGGCAACTCAGCGCGGCGGCGGTGAAGACGAATCGACGAAGCATCGGTCGGGGCATGGAGGAAGCGAACGGCAGTGGTGTCCGGCTGTGTACGGTGCAGCGGCATAATGCGTTCGGGGACAGCGCGAGGCCACGCCGCCGTCCCGAGCACCAGTCGCGGGGGTACGGTTTCGGCCCGGCGGTCGCTACCCTGCCCTGATGTACCTGCGGCCCGCCCACGCTTTCCACCGATGACCGAGTCCGAGCTGACGACTCCGTCTGTCGAGTCCCGTCTGCCGCGCGCCGCCGACCGGAAGGCGGCGATGCCGTTCATCATGCTGACGGTACTGATCGACATGGCGGCCATCGGGCTGATCGTGCCGGTCATGCCATCGATCGTGGGGGGCTTCACCGGTTCGCAGAATGATCAGGCGCTCTGGTTCGGGATCGTCAGCACGGCCTTCGGCTTCGCCAATTTCTTCGGTGCGCCGGTGCTGGGCGCGCTCTCCGACCGGTACGGCCGCCGACCAGTGCTGCTGCTCGGCTTCTGCGGCCTCGCGCTCACCTTCTTCGCCACCGCCTACGCCACGGCACTGTGGATGCTGATCGTCGCGAGGCTCATCGGCGGCGCGATGCAGGCCAATGCAGCCGTCTGCAACGCGTACGTCGCCGACATCACGCCGCCCGAGCTGCGCGCGAAGCGGTTCGGCATGCTGGGCGCGATGTTCGGCGTCGGCTTCATCATCGGTCCCGTTGCCGGCGGGCTGCTCGGCGCCGTGGATCTGCGCCTGCCTTTCGTGGTGGCAGGCGGGCTGTCGCTGCTCAATCTCCTGTACGGCTACTTCGTGCTGCCGGAGTCGCTGGATGCCGACAAGCGGCGGCCGTTCCGTCTTGCGGCGGCCAATCCGATCACGTCGCTCGCCGCACTGTCCAAGCTCGGCAAGGTCGGCCCACTCGTCACCGTCGTCGCATTCAGCGTCCTCGCGCAATATATCCTGTTCACGTCGTGGGTGCTCTACACGACGTTCAAGTTCGGCTGGGGTCCGCTGGAAAACGGGTGGTCACTGGCGGCGGTGGGCGTGGTGTCGGTGATCGTGCAGGGTTTTCTGCTCGGCCCCCTGCTGAAGCGCTTCTCTGCGCAGCGGCTCGTGGTGCGCGGACTCGTCTCGGCCACCGCCGCGAACCTGCTGTACGGTCTGGCCACCGACGGGTGGATGATGTACGCCACCATCTTCATCAACGTGCTTGGCTTCACCGTGAGTGCGTCGATCCAGAGCCTGATCTCGTCGGCGGCGGATGCGAGTACGCAGGGGCGCACACTCGGCGCGGTCGCGTCGCTGAACAGCCTGATGGCAGTGCTGGCGCCGATGTTCGGCGCACCGCTGCTGAGCCTCGTGTCCGACATGCCGCGTGGTGACTGGCGGATCGGCGCGCCGTTCTACTTCTGCGCGTTGCTGCAGGCGATCTCGCTGGTGCTGGCCGTCCGGCATTTCCGCCGCGAGCGTCAGGCCACAGCGTAGCGGGCTACTCGCCCGTCGTGTGACGGCCGGCGATCCAGCGCTCGGCCTCATCGCAGGTGCGGAACACTTCGAGCTCCGCCGGCTCCCCATCGCCACGCAGGGTCTGGAACATGCGCGACACGCCGTAGAGCACGTCGGTCGGCGCGATGATCGCGTTGCGCGTGTGCTGCTGCGCCGGACCACGTTCGTCGTACAGTGCAATGAGCCGGTGCAAGCCCGCACTGGAGACACCCATGTGCTTGACGTCACGCAGATCGATAAGATCATCCAGCGTCGAATCGTACGCCGGGTCGTGAAGCAGACGCTCGTACGCGTCGATCAGCTCGCGGTCGGTGATCGCACCGACGAAACGCGCGGTGCGGCACCCCGTCGCCAGATCACACGAAAAGGTGATCGACGAGGTCTGTGGCCGGGTGGTATTCACCCATTCACAGTAACGAGTCCGGGTGACGCGAAGCAAGCAGGGTTTCGCGTTGTTTCTGAGACACGCCTAACGTTCAGCCGATGCGTCGGTCCGTTGTGTGTCGCGTTCCGCGGCGTCGGCGACGCTCATCATCGTCGCCTGCATCACCGCGACGAGGGTCCGCGAGTCGCCCACGGTGGCCCAGACTTCACCGCTGCAGACCGTCAGCGTACGACCGGCACGGATCACCCGCCCGATTGCGCGCATTTCATCCCCAATTGCCGGACTCAGCAGGTTGATCTTGAACTCGACGCTGACGACGCTCCGTCCAGCCGGGAGCGTCGTGGCTGCTGCGAAGCCGCAGGCGCTGTCCACGATCGCCGTGACGATGCCGGCGTGGAGCGCCCCGCTGTGTTGCGTGTGCGCGCGCTGGAATGGCAGGTGGATCTCGATTTCACTCTCGGCCACGCGGGCGAGCGTGGCGCCGAGTGTGGCCATCAGCGGCTGCCGATCGAAGAGGCGCTGCACGGCGTCGCGCACGGCCGGTCAGCGCGCCGGAATCGCCGCGAGCAGTCGCTGCACGAATCCATCGACGGCGCCGTTTTCGATCCAGCGCACGACGGCCACGATGTCGTGCGCGGGGTCGACGATGACGACGTTGGTACCGTTGCCCACGTGCACGAAGACGGAGGCGGGCGCGGACGGCACGTACTTGCGATCGGTGTTCAGAAACCAGTTCATGAACCCGTACGTGGGCTGGGCGCGGGTCGGCGTGAGCGCACGCGTCACCCACTCGTCGGACAACAGCTGCCGGTCCTTCCACTTGCCGCGACGGAGCGTGAGATAGCCGAAGCGCGCCATGTCGTGCGCATTGATGAACATGCCGCCGCCCCAGTGACCGCCGCCTGACACCGACTGCACGGCCTGCCCGTCCATCAGCACCCACGACGTCTCGTAGCCGGTCCACTGCCACGTGGTGGAGGCGCCGATGGGCTCCATGATGTGTTCACGCAGCACCGATGGCAGGGGACGTCGCCAGACCTGCAATGCCGCCAGCGCCAGGATGTTGACGCGCACGTCGTTGTACTCGTACGCGCTGCCCGGTGCGACCCGTGGGCGCGTACGCCACTCAGCCGGTGTGCCGGTGGGGCGATCGGCCCACTCCGGCTTGCCCCAGAGCGTGCCGTCCCAGTCGCTCACCTGCCGCAGCATGTGATCCCACGTGATGCTGCGATTGTGCGCCGTGGCGAAGAGCTCGAGCGGCGTGGCGGCGCTGGTGCCCGGACCGCCGGGCAATGCCATCACCGGACCCACGTATCGGAAGACGGAGTCGTCGAGGCTTCGGATCAGCTTCCGGTCGTACGCCAGTCCGACGACGGACGACAGGAAACTCTTGGTCACGCTGTGCGTCATGTCGACGCGATCAGGCTCGCCCCACTCGGCCACGATGTATCCGTGACGCAGGATCACACCCGTCGGCTCGCCACGATCCTTGAACGGTCCGACGCCGTTGCCGTAAGGCTCACGACCGAAGGTGCGGTAGTGGTTCTCTTCCATGCTGCGCGGGTTCTTCACCTCGCTGGCAATGGCGAAGGCCACGGCCAACGCGACGCCCGCAGAGTCCATCCCGACCTGCTGCGGCGCGCGATGCTGCCACGCGGCGCCGGCGTCGGGGTAGTACGGTGCGGGCACGCGCGTCGATGCGCGCTGCGCCGGCAGTGTCGTGGCAACGGCAACAGTCGCGACGACGACCGCACGAGCGGCGACGTTCCGGACGGCGTGACGCAGAATCATGTCAGGAAAGCTCGTGGCGGAAATCCAAAGCGCCGGACCCGACCCGGTCCGGCCGCGGGACCGGGCTTACGACGCCGCCGGCGCGCCGGTAGCGGAATCGGCGTCAGTGTCGCTCTCGTCGCCGTCAGTCGGCTCACCGTCGACGACGTCGCCTTCCTCGGGGAGGCCGTTCTTCTTGCGGTACAACCGCTCCTCGCGCTTCGCATCCTTCTTCTGCTTGCGCTCGAGCTCCTTGCGTCGCTTCTCGAAGTCGTAATTGGGCTTCTTCGCCAACCGGGTACCCTCCGCTGCGGTGATGCGGCCGGAAGGACACGCGGCTGCTGGGCGCCGGCCGCGGCCGGACACGTCGAGGGGTGAAGATAGCGACCCGCCAAAGCCCCGCGAGGCGCTGGCGGGGGCTTCGACTCACCGAGGCACGGTGTCCTGACCGGGCGTCCGGCTCCGACGCGCGGTGTCGCCGCTCTCCCGGCGTGTCGCGGCGTCCATGGCCGCGCGAACGTCAGGGTACGAGCGCATGCGATCGGAGTAGCGCGCGACACGCTGGTCCTGCAAACCGTCGAGGAAGCGGTTGGCAAGCGCGCTGCAATTCCGCAGTTCCGTCTCGTAGAGCCACTGGCCGAGTTCGAGCGTGGCGAAGCGCGGCGCGCCCACGTAGCCCTGCCAGTCGCTGCGCCGCGCTGTGACCGCGCGCTGATTTGCTGTGGCTGCCGGCATGTCCGGCGCGCTACGCACGCGGGTGGAGTCGATCAGATCCTGTCGAAGCCACCAGTACAGCGCCGTCTGCCGCGTGCCGCCGTGCGGCGAGTCGGCATCGGCGGTCATCGCCGTCGCGCTGTAGAGCGTGATGGGCGGTGGCTCGAGCCCATCCACCTGACATCCGGCACGACCGAGCAGGTGAATCATGCGCCCGCCGTACGATGCGCCGAACGCATCACCGGCGAGATCGAGTGCTCGCGCATGCACGGGATCGCTGTGTCCATCGATGATGAACAGATGCCGGAAGCCCTGCTCGCCGAGGTCCGCTCCCAGATCGGAGAAGATGGCCTGCACCGTGGCCGCACGGACTGGCAGCGAGCCACCGAACCCACCTCGCCCGTTCTGCCGATCGAATGCGTCACTCCCGAGTGGAATCGTCGGCAGCACGAGCACCGTCCATCCCGGTCGTGCGGCGATGCTTGCGGCGAGATCGGCAGTCAGGCGCTCGCTCCGGAACAGCTGCGCGCCCGCCGGCAGCATCGTGCCCTGCTCTTCCACGATACCCGCAGGCATGAGCACGGCGGTGGAGGCACGATCGAGCGACGCGAGTTGCGCCGCATTGAGATCAGTCCATCGCACAATGCGCTGACCCTGGGCCATGCCGGTCGGCAGGGCAGCGGCAACGAGGAAGGCGACGAGTGTTCGAAAGCCAACAGGACGTGACACGGGCGAGGCAGCGGTTCAGGGAGACGACACCACGGGGGCACCACTCCGCTGGACGATCACATGCGCCATTCGTTTCCCCAGACTCAGCTTCCGGCCTGTTGCGTGCGCAATCGCATCAGATCCAGGTAGAGATTCTCGACTTTCGTGCGGGCCCATGGTGTGCGGCGCAGGAACTTGAGACTCGATCCGACGCTCGGATCGGTGGTGAAACACCGGATCGAGATCATCTGCCCGAGCGCGTTCCATCCATAGTGCGCGACCAGCTCATCGAGGATGTGCTGGAGCGTCACGCCGTGCATCGGATTGGAGTGATCAGGCGATGAAGTCATACGTCGGGGGGCACGGATCGGGTGGCTCACAGCGGCAAACCCTGGGTGGCGCGCCGCTGAGACTGAAAGATGGCCATGGATGCCAGCAGTGCACAGCGCCGGTGGCGACCTGAGGCACGAAGTGTGCACCAGTGTGCACCAGTGTGCGATGGATGCGGATCGTCGCCCAAGGTTTCGCGCGCACGTGACGTGGACGCGCGTGATGCGTCATTCCGTCGCCGTGGGGTATGGCCACACGGCGGCTGCTCGCACCACATCGCAGTGCCCGTGCGCGACGATCGTGCGCACCGACTCACACCATCCGGGGGACGCATGATCCGAGCACGCACCGCACTGCCCGCCCTCGCTCTGCTGACGCTTTCAGCCTGTGGCGGCAACGACGGCGCCGACACCGCCGCCGGTCCGGCACCGGAGCGATTCACTGCGGTGCTCAACGGCGCGAGTGTCGTCCCTGCGACGACGTCGACGAGCACCGGCTCGATCCGCTTCGAGAGCGCACCGGGCGATTCGGTGATGAGTTTCTCGCTGTCGGTGGCAAACATGGGTGGCATCACGCAGGCGCATCTGCACAACGCCGCGGCAGGCGCGAACGGCCCGACGCTGGCCTGGCTGCTTCCGGTAAACGGCAACGCGGCGCAACAGCCCAGCGTGACGCTCAATGGCGAGATCAGCCTGGGCACCATCGAGCCGGCGTGGATCCGCAGCAATCCGCGGCTGGCGATGGACTCGGTGAAGGCGCTGCTCCGCGCGGGACGGCTCTACGTCGACGTGCATTCATCCACGTCCACCGCCGGCGAGATCCGCGGCCAGGTGCAGCGCGCACCCTGACCGTGGTCGGTGGTCAGTGGTCAGCGGACTCGCACGAGCCCCGCGAGACCGGGGTTGAGCGACGATTCGAACCGAAAGTCGCCAACGGTCCCGAACTGCCGCGCCACCGTGCCCGTGGTCGTACCGGGCACGTCGTCGGGGGCGCCGGGAAAGGCTTTGCTGAACGTGATGTTCTGCTGGATGCCATTGAAGACGAATCGCACGGTGCCGTATTGCCGGATCGTGATCGTGGCCGGCGTGAACTGCGCCGTCACCTGCACCGTCACGTCGTAGCCCGGCAGTTCCTCGACGGTCACGCCCACCGTCGCGCTCTTCCCGGCGATCGTCGCGCGGAGCGTCGCCGCACCCGGAGCCATCGCGTTCAGCAGCCCTGTCTCGCTCACCTGCGCCACAGCGGCGTTACTCGACGTCCAGCTTGGATCACCAGCCGCGAGATCGGCGCCAGCGCCATCCAGCGCTGATGCCGTGAGCTGGATCGACTGACCGACGAACAGTTCGGTGGCCGGTGCGATGATCTTCACCTGTGCCGGCACGGGAACGCCCGTCGGCGACGCGGCGTCGCCGCCGCACCCGGCCAGCAGCAGCGCCGCGCCCAGCGCCAGCGTCCGGACCGCGCGCATGGTGCTCACAACGTCACCCCGCGCACGGTCGGGACGTACGACGGGAAGATGACCCCGAGGTTGTTGTTGCCAAGTCGGCGTTGGACGATTTCGGCGAGGATGTCACGATGGTCGATCGTCACACGCAGGTCCTGCTGCGACTCGAGATTTTCGCGCGCCAGCGGGACCCAGTTGTTGGTGAGCACGCGCCCACCGGCGATGCCGGGGCCCATCACGAGCATGCAGCTGCCGCGTCCGTGATCGGTCCCCTGGCTGCCATTCTCGCGCACGTTGCGCCCGAACTCGGAGAGCACGACGACGGTGACGTTGTACGACACGCCGCCGGTGAGCACATCGGCGTGGAAGGCGGCCAGCGAATTGGCCAGATCCTGCATCGAACGCGACATGCTGCCCGTGACCGGTGCCTGCGCGGAATGCGTATCCCATCCACCGATGTCGAGCTGCAGTGCCTCGATGCCGATGTCGGCCTTGATCAGCGCGGCGGCCGAGCGCATGCCGCGCCCGAAACCGGTGGTGGGATACACGGCGCCACCAGCCGGTGCGTAGCCGTTGAAGTTGATGGCGTTGAGCAGCGACACCGTATTCAGCGCGTCAAGCGCCGGCGCACCGATGGAGGTGTCCACCTCGGTGTAGTCCGCAGTGAGCCATGCCGCGCGTTCGGCACGCGTCGTGGTGCTGCCGCCAAGTCCGAAGCTGGCTGGGTTGGGCACCGGGATCGTCTTCGGTGCACCGACGAGCGTACGCGGCAATCCCTGCGACAGTCCGAGCGCACGCAGCGGCGCGTTGGACCGCATCGGGGTGGACGTGGCGAGATGTCGGCCGAGCCAGCCGGTGACGAGGTTCGGATCGGCGGCCTTGCCCACTTCGATGAATCGCTGCGCGTCGAAGTGCGATCGCGTGTTGTTCACGAGCCCCGCTCCGTGCACGACGAGCAGGTTGCCGGCCTGATAGGCGGGCAGCAGTGCACTCATCGCGCGCGACATCGCGAACTGTCCGTTGAGCGCGACGCCGCGGTTGGCGTTGGTGCTGTCGGGCCGCGGGATCGCGATGCTCGGCCGACCCGTGTAGTAGTTGGTGTCGGTGAAGGGATAGACCATCGACAACCCGTCGGCACCGCCGCGCAGGAAGATCGAGACGATGATGTCGCGACTGGCGGCGCTCTGCGCGAGCACCACCTTGGGCAACCAGGCCGGCATGCTCGCTGCGGCCACCAGGCCGGTGGCGGCGCCGACGAAGGCGCGCCGTGTCAGCGAGTTGTACTCATCACATCCGCCGTTCAGTTCATGCTCTGACATCAGGTGAAACCTCAGGATCGAGGGCAGCGTCGCCCGTCAGTACCACTGGAACTGCGCGGAGGAGAGTGCAAGGCCGACCGCCTCGCGCACACGGGCCGTGTTGGTGGGACTCGTGCGCAGATACGCCTGCAGTCGCGTGAGCAGCGACTCGGGGACTTCACCGCCGAAAAGGCGATCGATGATGAGTTCCGCGCCGGTTTCGGCGCTGGTGCCGACGAATGGCGTCACGTCGAAATTGAAGTTCGCGCCGGTCTGGCCGACGACACCCATGGCCGCGTTCCAGCGCGAGAGCGCGAGTCCCGACCAGAACTCCATCTTGTCGGGATAGCCGTCCGGCGTTTCCCAGCGGAACAGCGACTGGCCCATGGCATCGATCTGCGAGCGCACGTACGACGTGCTGGCCACGGTGGGACCCAGTGCACGCACGGCCGACACGGCCAGGTGAAACGGTCGCTTGTACTTGGCGGGCGCCGCCATGAGGTTCTGCTCCGTCAGGATCACGCGGATCATCGACGGAATGTCGCCCTTCGTCTTCGTGAATTCGGCGGCGACGCTCTGCACCAGCGCATCGGTGGGATCGTACTGCAGCAGGAAGCGCGTGAGCTTGATCGCGACATAGTGCGCCGTCTTCGGGTGCAGCGCCAGCATGTCGATGATGGCGTCGGCTTCACCCTTGCCGGCCAGCCCGCGGGCCGCGACCGTGGCGGGGATGGTGCGACCGAGCACGTTCTTCGGCCCGAAATCGTGCAGCTGCGCATCGTACGTGAAGATGCCGCGCCCACTCACGGTCCATCCGGTGAGCACGCGTGCGAGTTCGTTCACGTCCTGTTGCGTGTAGCCGCCGTCCACGCCGACGGAGTGCAGCTCCATGATCTCGCGCGCGTAATTCTCATTCAGATTGCCGCGGCGGCTCGATGGCTGATCGAGGTACTCCATCATCGCGGCACTGTGCGCGCTGGCCCGCAGCATCGCCGGGTACTTGCCCATGGCGTGCCGACGGATCACGTCACGATCGTCCGTGCTCTTGAGGTAGCCGACCTTGTCGGTGTCGATGGAGAAGTGATCGGTCCAGAATTCGACCATGCGTTCGTAGAGCTGCCGCTTGGAGAACACCGCCCGGTAGATGGTGGCCTCCTGCAACTCCGTATTCACCTTGCCCTGATCGGCGCCGTAGAGCTCCTCCGACGTCATGCGCAGGGTGGGGTAGCTCGTCGCGACGAACGTGGCGACGGCGCGATCGTCGATCACGGCCGGCTTCAGCTGCTCGTCGAGATACTTCGCGAAGCCGAGCTTCTTTGCCCGTTCGAGTTCGTCCCTGGTGATGCCGAGCGTCACGCGTCGGACCAGCCGTCCCACGGGATCACGCCAGACGGCGAGCTGCGCGTCGGGCGGTGCCGCCGCGCTGGCGAGCGCCAGGGAGACGCCGCGGACCGGTTCCGGGAGTTTCCGCCTGGCGCGGCGGATGCCCTGCGCCTGGGCTTTCCCGGGTGTCGCCACCACGAGGGCGGCGGCGGCCGTGGCGGCCGTGGTGAAGAAGCGGCGGCGCGAGGCCTGTGGTGAGTCGACGGCATCCGGCTTCGTCGTTCCCTGCTGGTCGGCCCCGTGCACGGCGTCGTGCTCGAGCGTCGTTGCCATCCATCCTCCGAGTCGTTGTGCGCGCCCGGTGTCCGCGGGCAAACGCGATCGGCTGTGACCCTGCACCGGTCGAGCGAACTCGACCGGGCACACCTGATGAGTCCGGTGCAAGTTTCCTACCACTGCGGCAGATCTTGGTTAGCGAACCTTCACGGACGGGGTATTGCCCAGGTCGGCGTCCTCGCCGGTGCCTCCATCCTGACCGTCCTTTCCCAGTGAGCGCAGGCTGTAGCCCTCCGAACCCGCGACCGGTGCTGCGTACAGGTAGGGTCGCCCCCAGGGATCGAGCGGCGCTGACTTCCGGAGGTACGGGCCGCGCCAATTCAGCGGCACGGGCTGACGTGCGGGGCGGGCGGTCAGTGCGTCGAGTCCCTGCGCCGTCACGGGATAGGCCCCGTTGTCGAGCCGGTAGCCATCGAGCCCGACGCCGATCAGTTCCATCTGCGTCCGCGCCGTGGTCGACTTGGCGTCGCCGACCCGTCCGAAGAGCTGCGGGCCGATGAGCCCTGCCAGCAGGCCGAGCACCACCAGCACGACGAGCAGTTCGAGCAGGGTGAAGCCTCGGCGGTTTCCAGCACTTCCGGCATTCTGCATGGTGTCACATCCCGGCGTTGACGGCATAAATGGCCTGGAGCATGGCCAGGGCGACGAAGCCCACGATGGCTCCGAACAGCACGATCAGGGCGGGTTCCAGGAGCGAAGCGCAGGTCCGGAGCGTGCGGCGCACTTCCTCGTCGTGCTGCGCGGCGGCACGGAGGCAGAGCGCGTCGAGGCGTCCGCTCTCCTCGCCGACCGAGAGCAGCTGCACGGCCATCGGCGACAGAACACCGGCGAGCGAAGGCCCAAGCCGCTGACCTCGCGCGACGTCCTGCGTCACGCGCTGCAGTTCAGCCGACAGCGCGAGATTCGTCACACCGGTCCGCGCGAGGCGAATCGACGGCAACAGCGGCAGGCCGCCGGAGAGCATGAGCCCAAGGGCCCGCGTGAATCGTGCGGTGGTCATGGCGCGCTCGAGCGGGCCCGACACCGGGAATCGCAAGCGTCGCGCGTGCCACGCCAGTTGGGTGTCGGGTGACGACAGCGCACGACGTGTCCCAAACACCAGCGCGATAATGACGATCGCGATGATCCACCACCCGCGCGTCACGATCGCGCCAAGCACGATCAGCACCCGCGTTGACGTCGGCATCGCACCACCGAGGTCGGCGAGCAACGCCGAGAAACGCGGCACCACGAAGAGCAGCAGCACCAGCGTGCCGAGCGTGGCGACCGTCGCCATCAGTGCCGGATAGACGAGCGCGGAGGTGAGCTGCGAACGCAGCGTGATGTCCTCCTCCAGATAGCCGGCCAGCGTATCGAGCGACGTGTCGAGTGCACCCGCGGCCTCACCGGCACGCACCACGCCCACATGCAGCCCATCGAAGAGCGATGGCTGCAGACGCATGGCCTCGGCCAGCGACAGACCGCCCTGCACCGCCGTGCGAATGGCGAGCGCGCCACGAGCGACGTCGTCATGCGATGCCTGACCGTGCGCCACGCCAAGCGCGCGATCGAGCGGCGCGCCCGTTTCGATCAGCGTCGCGACGGTGCGGACCCACGCGGCCACGCCGCGCCGACGCCCGGCAGCACCGCCAGGCCAGCGAAACGCACGCTGCGGATGAACGGCGACCGGATCGACCGCGACGGGCCAGAGCTGCTGGCGACGCAATTCTCGGAGTGCCGCATCACGCGTCGCCACGCGCAACACCCCCTCGACGATGTCGCCGGCGTCAGTGGAGGCGCGATACCGGAACGACGACGGATCGGCGGCGATCGATGTCGTCATGTGGCGTCGGCGCCGAGTGCGCGCGCGAGTTCTTCGGGCGTGGTGATGCCTTCACCGACCAGTCGCCAACCTTCCTCACGCAGCGGCACCGTCCCGGTGCTGATCGCATGCGCACGCAACTGATCCGATGGCGCGCCGTTGACGATCGCGGTACGCAGATGTTCATCGGGCACGAACAGCTCATAGATGCCACGCCGGCCGCGGTAGCCCGTACCAGCGCAGGATTCGCAGCCACGCGCCTCATGCGGTCGGGTGGTGGCTCCGATCCAGCGCTGCAGCTCCATCGCCGTTGGCGCACGTAGCGTGGCGCAGTCGGTGCAGAGCACACGGACGAGTCGCTGGGCGAGCGCGCCCTGCAGCGTCGCCGACACGAGATACGGCTCGACCCCCATGTCGACCAGGCGCGTCACGGCACCCACCGCGTCCGTCGTGTGCAGTGTACTCAGCACCAGATGACCCGTGAGCGCGGCCTGAATCGCGATCGTCGCCGTCTCGGCGTCGCGCAACTCACCGACCATGATGATGTCGGGGTCGTGACGCAGGATCGATCGCAACGCCGCGGCGAATCCCATGCCGGCTTTGACGTTCACGGGCACCTGTGTGACGCCGTCGATGCGATACTCGATGGGATCCTCGACCGTCACGATCTTCACGGCCGACGTATTCAGCTTCGCCAGCGCCGCGTAGAGCGTCGTCGTCTTGCCCGAGCCGGTGGGACCGGTCACGAGCATCAGCCCACCGGTGCGCGAGACGAGCTGCTCCACCTGCGTGCGGATGAAACCGGGCATGCCGAGCGTGCGCAGGTCTGGCGTCGTGACACCGGTATCGAGCAGGCGCAGCACGATGCCTTCGCCGTGCAGACCGGGCAGCGTGGAGACACGCAGATCCACGTCGCGCTCGGCGAGCCGCAACCGAATGCGACCATCCTGCGGCTTCCGACGCTCGGCGATGTCGAGGCCGGCCATGATCTTGATTCTGCTGACCACCGCAGCCTGATACTGCCGCCCGACGCGCGTCATCTCGCGCAGCACGCCGTCGAGGCGATAGCGCACGCGCAGCTCGGCGGCGAGCGGTTCGATGTGCACGTCACTGGCGCCCGCCCGCAACGCGTCCAGCAGCGTCACGTTGACCAGCCGGATCACCGGCTCCTGTTCGGCAAGCGCCCGCAGATCGTCCAGCGGCTGCTCCTCACCTTCCTCGTGCGAGAGCGCTGCGGAATCCGCAGCCGGAGCCTCGCGTTCCGCGGTGAGCAGCGCCGCCTGAATTTCACCCGCGGCATGCTCCACCACACGCACCGGCCGATCGAAGAGGCGCGACAGTTCGTCGAGGACGGTGACGTCGGGCGCATCGGCGACGGCGAGCACTACGGCTCCGTCGTCATCGACACCCAACGGCAGCAGCGTGTGCTCCTCGAGGTAGCGGGGCGACAGGCGACGCGCGTACTCACCCGTGGCTGCATCGCGCAGGTCACGGGCCAGCGACGGTGTCGCGGCGTGCGACAGCGTCACGGCTTCTGCACCGGCGGTGCCGGCGGACGACGCAGTGCGCGCGCATCGCCGGGTTCCGGATCCAGCGTGCGCTTCCGTGCACGCTCGAACAGCGCATCGGCCTCGGCGTCGGTGCGCACGATGTACGGCGTGATGAAGATCGCCAGTTCGGTGCGATTCTTTGCCGTGGTCTGCCGCTTGAACAGGTATCCGAGCAGCGGAATGTCCCGCAACAGCGGCACGCCACTGGACACCTTCTCGGTGGTGGTGCCGATCAGTCCACCGATCACGACCGTCTGACCATCGCGAACGATCGCGCGTGTGGACGCCTCGCGAGTGGTGATCACGGGTGCGTTCAGCGCGGCCTGCACGGTCTGGTTGGAGAGGCTGCTGACCTCCTGTAACAGCTGCACGCTGACGTAGCCGTCATCGTTGATCGTGGGGATCAGCGTGAGCTGCGTGCCCACGTCCTGATACTGGACCGCACGATCGATGGCGACGTCGTTGCCAAGTCGAGTGGAGGCGATGAACGGCACCTTGCTGCCGACGAGGATACGCGCCTCGCGGTTATTGACCGCCAGTATTTCCGGTGTGCTCAGGACGTTCACGGTGGAACTCGAGGCGATCGTGCGAAGCACGGCGCGCACGTCGATCTTGCCCAGCCGCGTGACACGACCCAGCAGATCCTGAATTGGGTCGAGCGAGTCGGGTACGAGCGGCTGACCGAACTGCACGCCGCGCGGGTTGCGGGCGGCGGACGTGGCCGCGGCCCAGTTGATGCCGAATTCAGTGCCGCGCCCCAGCACCACCTCGGCCACGGTGACTTCCATCAGCACCTGCACCGGACGCTTGTCGAGTGAGTCGATGGTCTCACGCAGCAATGCATAGTTGGACGGCGCCGTACGAATCACCAGCGAATTGCTCTGCGGGCTCGACACGATCACGGTCTGACCGATCATGTTGCCTGCCCCGCCACGCAGCGTGTCGCGGGCGCCCGTGCTGGTGGCGACGGGCATAGTCTGCTGCAGGTCGCGACGCTGTCGCATGGTCTCCGCCTCGCGCTCACGGAACGCGCCGACGTTGCGCGACAGCGATGCGTCGTCGAGTGACGATCGACGCGGCGAGCCGACGGTAGCGCCGTAGAGCTGTCCCAGCACCGACGCCAGATCATCGGACGATGCATAGCGCAGCTTGACGACGTAGCTGCGGAGGCCATCCTCACCCTGCGTCGCAAGGTCGAGGCGACGCAGCAGGTCGAGATAGCGGGCCACGTTCGCGCCGCGATCGGTCATCAGCACGGCGTTGGATCGCGCGACGGCTTCGAGCCGCGCGTTCGGGCCGGCAATCGGCTTGAGTGCAGCCACGGCTTCATCAGCGCGGATGTGCTGCAGCGCAACGAGCCGAGAGATGATACCGACCGGCACAGGGCTGGGCAGATCGTAGCCGATGCCGAGCTGTCCGCCGGCCGGTGATTGCGTTGCCGGCACGACCTGCGCGACAGAGCCGTTGCGCACCATCACCAGACCATGCGACTCGAGCAGCGACTCCAGCACGCCACTCAGTTCGCTGCTGCGGACTGGCGACGCGGTGTTGAGCGTGACGCGCTTGTCGGGCACGTCGGTGGTCACGACCGTCACGCCAAGCATCTGTCCCATGGCGACGATCACGTCCTCGAGGCGCGCATTCGAGAATCGCAGCGTGCTGCCCTGCTCGCGTACCGCGCTTTGCGCCATCACTGGCGGTGTCGCGCACAGCGTCGCGGTCATGATGACGGCGGTGAGGCGCAGCAGTCGGAATACCCTGGAAGTCATGGCGTGCCGCCCTTGGCGACCAGTTCGAGGACGACGGAGCCAGACGGTCCGCTCAGTTCCACACGATCGGCACCAATGCTGCGCACGCGGTAACCGGCGGTGCCTTCGCCGAGACGGAAGAGTCGTGCACCACCGGTGTTTGCATCGAGACGAAGCAGTGCCGCGCGACCCGGTGGGCCGTTCACGACGCCGTAGAGCGACGGTACCGGATCCGCAATGGGCGATGAGGACGCGGTGCTGTCGACGAGCCCCGCGTCGGCGCCATATTCGCCCGACGTGACGTCGTCCACCACCGCATCGGAAGCGGCGGCGACGAACGTGCGCTCTTCCGGCGCCTCGCGCGACAGCGAGAAGATGTTGGCGTCGAGGATGCTGTCGGTGAGCGTCCCGGAACTCTCAGGCAACATGGGCGCGTCGGCGACCTGCAACGGCAGCGACGGCGGCGCGGCGATGACCTCGACGCGCTGCGGCCAGGCCAGCAGCGCCGCGGCAGCCGACAGGGTGACGAGCGTCAGTCCCTGCAATGCGGGCACCAGATGGCGACGCGCGCTCATTGCAGCACGAATGGTGCGCGGACCACCAGCGTCAGTTGCAGCAACTCGCCGCCGCCATCCGCACGACGCGCAGGATTCACCTGCACCGTCATCTCACGCACATCGAGGAGCGTGCCGCCCTGCTGCACTCGCGAGAGCAGGTCGGCCACGCCGTACACGTCGCCGAGTGCGATGAGTGTTGCCGGTATCACCGCCAACGGCACCGCGGTGGTGTCGGGCTCACCGGACACGTTCAACTCGCTGACGCTGAGCTGACTCTCGTCGGCATACCGCTGCAGCACACCCTGCAGCACACCAGCCGCCAGCGCGGCCGTACCCGCGCTCACCGGTCGCTGCAGAAATTCCGCTGCGCGCGCTTCGCGCAGCGCCACCGCGTTCCGGAGCACCGGCGTAGCCTGCGCCAGCCCACGCATCCGCGCGAGTTCAGTGCGACGAGCGTCAATCAGCGACTCGCGTTCAGCCCACCGTCGCGCCACCGGGATCACCGCATACGTCGCGAGCACGCAAAACACCGCGACCGCACCCAGCGTGAGGGTGCGGCGATCGCGGGCCGAGAGGCCGTCAGCGGACAGCAAAGGCGATGGCAAATGTCTCCCGGTCTTCGGTGCCGTCACGGAACCGGTTGCTCGGCGCGAGGAAACGCACCTTGTCGAAACGCGGCTCGCCGGCAAGTGCCGCGAGCACCGCACTGGCCGTGGCGGCATTGCCTTCCACCTGCCATTCGTTGCCCACCATGCGCACACGTTGTGCCACTGCCTCGACCGGAAGCTTCGCGCCTAATGATGCCAGCGCAGCCAGCGCATCGGTGCGACCGGAGGTCGTGGTTGCGATGGCGGCCAACTCGCGATCGATCGTCTGTGCGCGCTGCACCGCAGCCTGCCCCGCCGCTGACTCGCGTCGTGCGGCGCTGACTTCCACGTCGAGCGCGTCGAGCATCCGATCACGCGACACGCCGAGTGACCACACCGCAGTGCAGGCCGCCGCAATGGCCGCCAGCGACCAGCCGGCCAGCCTTCGCTGTTGCACACCGGCAAAGCGACGCTCGAGTCCTGTGGTGAGCAGCATCGTCGCGATCTCGTCATCACTTGCGAGTGCGGCACCATGTGCAACGATCCACGCGGGCGCCACGTCAGGGAGTGTCGTGAGCGCCATCGCGTCCATGTCCGCATCAGCGCCGCGAATCCGCCGCACGCTGCACAGTGCGCCCTTCACGAGCTGCACGATGCCCACTTCCCCTGCACTTGCATCAACCGTCGTACATGCGTTGTGCACACCCGCCAACACGAACGCTCGCAACACCGCCTCCGGTGCGACTTCCACCCGCCGCACCGGCGCCCAGCGTGAAAATGCCCGCACGGACGCCTCGACGAACTGGCCATCGGCGGCATGCGCCAGCGTACCATCGTCGCTGAGGGAGATCGCGACGTCGCGGCCGGCTGCCATCGCGAACCAGCGCTCGGGCTCCACCATCAGCATCTGTCGTCGCGCGTCGCGGGCGACGGGTGGCAGCTTCACCTGCTTCACGTGCAGATGGGCGAGGCCAATCGCCAGCGAGATCTGCGTCACGTCACCGACCAGTGCCTCGAGTTCCGCAACGGCCGCATCGAGCAGTTCCGGGTCGAACGGCAGCTCGAACGTCTGCGGTGCACGACGGCCCTGGCGAATGACGGCGCGCAGGCGCGTGTCGCCGATCTCGATGCCGACCACGCGGCTCACAGGTCACGCTCCCGCAGTCGCACGAAGGCAAGCTGGTTGCCCTGCACGGCGTACACCGCCTGTACTTCGTGCGTCAGCGGATGACCGCGCTGCCAGCCGCGCGCGATGAGCACGAGCCGCGTCGGCTCGGTCACCAGACTGCCCCGCGCCACGCCACGAACTTCAGCCGGTGCGGTGACACTGTTCACCTGTCCATCGCCATCGACCGTCAGCCACGGCGCCGCGCGCGTCATGACACCAGCGTCCACGCCGGGTAGCGTCCGTGCTTCGTCGAGCGACTGCAGCAGTTGTGCACGCCCGGGGATCGAATCGATGTGCCGACGGATCACCCGGGCCGAGTTCGCCGCCGACATCGCATCGCCACTGCGGGCGAGAATGGCGGCAAGCACTTCCTCCGGAGCGGCGTTGATGTCGATGCGTGCGCTGGCGTCCACCATCACGGTGCGCACGCTGGCCTCGCCCATCTCAAACGACGCCGCATCGCCGAGCGCGTGCGCCGCGTCGTTGAGCAGCGTCTGACGACGTTCCGCGTCGTCGCCCGCCGCCTCGAGCTGACGCTGCAGCACCTGAACCGCGGCCACGATGCCGCTTTCGGCGGCGTATCGCGCGATGGTGCGGGCGCGCGCATTCGACGTGACCTCACTATTGTTGCGCGACATGCCCGTGACGGCCGCCGCGACGCCACCCAGGACCACGATCATCCAGAGCACCAGCGTGAGCGCCACACCGCGGCGCGAATGCACGGACGGGGTCATGTGCCGGTCACTGGTGAGGTACGAGTGACGATCGGCGGCATGGCATCACGCCCGTTCGCG
This sequence comes from Gemmatimonadaceae bacterium, assembly GCA_043788935.1. Lineage (GTDB taxonomy): Bacteria > Gemmatimonadota > Gemmatimonadetes > Gemmatimonadales > Gemmatimonadaceae > JACMLX01. The sequence continues at coordinate 20,430 of JAYWIJ010000286.1, forward strand.
TCGAGAAAGCGCAGTTCGACGGCGTCGGGGAGCCGTGCCGGATCTTTCCACTGATCGCGCCACTCCATCGATGCCAGCGGCAGGAACCGCACAGCAACCTGTCGGCTGCTTCGCATGGTGAGCTGGAGCGGCGCACGGCTGCCATCAGGAGAATCGGCGCGAATGGCCACGCCGCCCGTGTCCGACGTGAGCGACACGCGCCAGCGTGCGCTGCCACCCAGCGGCGCCTCGACGCCGCGGGTCACGAACGCCAGCGTCGTGCCGCCTTCATCCGTGTGCATGCCCTTCGGATCCTCGGCGTCACCGGTCACGGCGTGACGCAGCGCGTCCACCAGGAACGCGCGAAAAGCAGTGGCTGATGCATCCGCCTCGCGAGCGGCGACGACGCGCTGCTGCGTGTCCAGCCCCGCGGAGAGCGTGGCATAGGCCAGCACGATCACGACGCTGCCGATGAGCAGCGCGATCATCACTTCGATCAGCGTGAAGCCACGGCGCTGCATCAGCGTGCGGCCACCAGCCGGTGCAGCGTGACTTTTGCGGTGCCTGATGGCGCCAGATCCACGGAGACGGTCACCTGTCGAAGGCCTGTCGCGCCCCACGCCTGCACCTCCACGCGCCGCGACACGCCAGCGAGCGTGTCGCGCAGCGCCTCGGGCGCCAACACCGCGCGCTCCATCGTGTACTCGGCGACGCGCACCGCGCGCGACCACTCGGCGGTGTCACGCGTGGCGACACTGGCGCGCTGGAAGAGCTCCAGAAAGCCGGTCGCGGCGAGGCCCAGGATCACGAGGGCGACAATCGATTCGAGTAGCGTCATCTGTTTCCGACGATCAGTGCGGCATCACGGCACATCGCGCCGGGTCCCAGGCGGCGGCGCGTTGCACGGCGGGACCCTCCGGCAGGCAGCTGCCGAGGGGGGAAATGACCACCAACCCTGCCACGGCAGGGTCCGCGGCACTGGCCGCGTTTCCCGCCAGCAGGATCGCCCCTGCAGTGTCGGCAGCAGCGGCCACCTGCCAGCGTCCGTCGGCGAGCGTCTCGAAGCGGACAGACTCACCGCGGCGGACCGCGAGCGCGCGTGCCCGGACGAGCGGCGCCTCGGGCGCGGCGGCGGTCGGCAGGCGAAGCGCGGGAGCGACGACGGCAGCCGAGAGCCCGAGCAGCACGAGCACGACGAGGATTTCGAGCAGCGTGAAGGCGCGTCGGGAGCCGGCGGGCAAGCGGCGTGGCATGAGGCTCGTGACGAAAGGGCGGCGGTGTGGGCGCTCATCCCGGGACGACCGAGCGGGAACGGCGTCCCATTTTCCGGGCGTGGCTGGCGAAACCAGCCCCGCGTGGCGACCGTACCGTCACTATGCCACAAGCCACTGCCGCACAGCTGCCGTCGCCCGCCGTTGCGCCACCCGCCCCACCGGCAGCTCCCTACGCCGCCGTCGTGGACGGCAGTGGGAAGGTGTTCTCCGCGCAACCGATCACGCGCGAGCAGGCTGATTTCCTGCGGAACCGGCGCGACGCCCTCAGCCGCCAGCTGGAATCGGTGCAGGAGCGCCGCGACGAGGTGGCCGATCAGCTGCGCAGCGACGAGACACAGGCCGCCGAGCGCCCCGGACTGCAGGATCGGTTGAAGGTGCTCGACGAGCGTCTGGTCCAGATGGAGAAGGACATTGCCGCCAACTCCGAGCAACTCGCCAACGCCCCGTCATCGCGACGGGAGGAAACCACCGCACCGCCTGGCCGCGACCGCGGATTCTCGGTCAACGGCAACATGGTCAGCCTCCTGAGCTTCGCGCTGCTCATGCCGTTCGCGATTCAGCTCGCCCGTCGCTGGTTTTCGCCTGACCGTGGTCCGTCGCGGCGTGATCTCACCGAACTGGCGGCCGTGCAGGAGCGGCTGAACCGGATGGACAGCGCGATCGATGCAGTCGCCATCGAGGTGGAGCGGATCGGCGAAGGCCAGCGCTTCCTGACGCAGGCGATGGTCGGCGGTTCGCTGCCCACCGGTGCCCCCGCCTTCGAAGGCGTGCAGGTGCGACAGCAGGAAGGCGCCGAACTGCGCTGAGCTGTTCGGCATCTGCCGCGCACGACCGGGGCCGGGTGCGTAAACTGTCGACCGATGACATCACGCCCTGAGCCTGCTACCACCCCGGCGCGTCCGGGCCTCGCCCGTGACATGGGACTGGTCGCGCTGACCGCCACCGGCATCGCCTCGATGGTCGGAGCGGGCATCAACGTGATCCCGTTCATGATTCAGCGGAACGTGCCGGGAATCGGCGCGTGGGTGCTGCCGGCATTTCTCTTCGCCGCCGTCCCCGCCTTCTTCGCCGGACTGGCCTACGCGATCCTCGCGTCAGCCATGCCTCGTGCCGGCGGGAGCTACATCTACGCGAGCCGGTCGCTCAATCCGTATCTCGGGTTCATCGCGAGCTTCTCGCAGTGGTTCGCGCTCTGCGTCGCCATTGGCGTCGTGTCGTACGTGCTGGTGCCCTTCCTGCGCGACGTCGCGATCGCCGCATCGTGGAGTGGTGTGGCCGCAACGCTTGAGACAGGAGCGGTCCGACTCGCCATCCCGCTCTCGATCCTCTGGCTTTTCGCGCTGGTGAACGTGCTCGGCATCAAGTCATACGAGCGCATCCTCGTACCGCTGCTTGGGCTGACGTTCATACTTGGCGGGATCGTCATCGTCGCGGGTTTTCTCTTCGATCACAGCGACTTCGCCGCCGCGGTGCAACTGAAAGAGGGACGTGCGTTACCGGCCCGCGCCGACACGCCGATGACGCTGCGCATCTTCTTCACCGCGGCGACGGTGCTGTTCAGCGGCTTCATCGGCTTCGACTCGATCGCGCAGGCCGGCGGCGAAGCGAAGAATCCGAACCGCACGCTGCCGCTCGCCATCGGATTTGCGGTGGTCGGAGTCAGCATCTTCTACATGCTCTTCACCGCGGCGGTCTATCATGCGGTGCCGTGGGAGTATGTCGCCGACCAATCGGCGGTGCGCGACGTGAATGCGCCGGGTCTGCTCGGATATGTGCTGCCCACCGGATGGACCGTGGCCATCGTCGCCGGTGGTGCGGTGGCGCTCGCCAAGGACGTGCCGGCGATGCTGCTCGCCGTGTCGCGACTGATGTTCGCGTGGGCCGAGGACGGGATCTTCCCGCAGCGCGTCGCGGCGCTGCACGCCACGCACCGCACGCCACATGTGGCGATCGTGCTCAGCGCGCTGATGGCGACGATCTCGATCCTCGGATGCCATCTTGCCGGCGACATCTTCCTCGGCATCGACATCCTCGTCACGGCGATGCTGGTGAACTACATCCTGATGTGCGTGTCGGTGCTGACGCTGCCCGGTCGGAACGCGGCCATCGCGCGTGACGTCCGCGTGCTGCCCAATCGCACGGCCCAGGTGATCGTCACGAGCGTCGGCATCCTCATCCTCGCTGCGTTCCTCGGCGTGCACACCTGGAAGGACCTGACGGCGCCGGTGGCCGCCTGGTACTTCCGTTCCACGCCGGTGTGGCTGCTCGTGATGAGCGTCGCCACGCTGATCTACCTTCGCGAAGTCTCTGCGCTGCGCCGTCGTGGCGTGAACGTCGAGGCGATCTTCGCCACCCTGCCCCCGGAATGAGCTGCGCATGACCGCACCCGTCGAACGCATCGCCCTCGCGCCTGATCTGGAGATCAACCGCGTGATCACGGGACTCTGGCAGATTGCGGACATGGAGCGCGACGGGCGCGTGCTCGACCTCGACGCGACAGCCGCTGCGATGGCGCCCTACGTTGACGCAGGATTCACCACGTTCGACATGGCGGATCACTACGGCTCGGCGGAGCTCATTGCCGGGAAGTTCCGCGCCGCGCTTCCGCAGCCAGCCACGCAGCTGTTCACGAAGTGGGTGCCGAAGCCCGGCCCCATCGCGCGCGACGACGTGCGCGCGGCCGTGGAGCGTGCCGTGGAGCGCTTGCAGGGCAAGCCGATCGACCTGATGCAGTTTCACGCGTGGACCTTTGCCGACGCGCACTGGCTCGACGCGCTGTCGTATCTGGCCGAGTTGCGGAAGGACGGCCTGATCCGGCACATCGGCGTGACCAACTTCGATGCCGCGCACCTGCGCATTGCAGTGGCGAGTGGCATCCCCGTCATGACGAATCAGGTGTCGTTCTCGCTGCTCGACCAGCGCGCTGCGGGAAAGCTGTCTGACGTGTGCCTGCAGTACGCCGTCAAGCTGCTGGCATACGGCACCGTCGCCGGTGGACTGCTCACGGCACGGTGGCAGGCGCGTCCTGAACCGCCGAAGGACGACCTGAAAACTTGGTCGCTGATGAAGTACGGACGCTTCATGCAGGCTGCCGGAGGCTGGAATGCCTTGCAGCGCGTGCTCGACGTCACGGCACGCATCGCACGGAAGCACGACGTGTCGATGGCGAACGTCGCCTGCCGGCACATCCTCGACTTTCCGGCCGTGGCTGGCGTGATCATCGGCGCCCGCTTGGGCGAGCGCGCGCACGTGGACGACAACGCGCGTCTCGCCACGTTGCGCTTCGATGACGAGGACCGCACCCAGCTGCGCGACGTGCTCGCCACGCTGACGCCCATTCCGGGTGACTGTGGCGACGAGTATCGCAAGTCGCCGTATCTCACGGCTTCAGGAGACTTGAGCCACCATGTCGAGGCGTTCCCTGCTCCGTATGCCGTAACCAAGGTCAGCGACACGCGCTCGTACTGCCTGAGCGGCACCGTGTGGGAGCCACTGGCCGGGTACAGCCGCGCCACGCGCCACGGCTCACGCATCATCGTGAGCGGCACCACCGCCACACATGGTCCGCGGCAGATCGGCGGTACCGATGCCGCCGCACAGACCCACTTCGTGCTCGACAAGATCGAGGGCGCCTTGGTGTCGCTGGGCGGTACGCTCGAGCAGGTGGTGCGCACACGGGTCTTCGTCGACGACATCACGCTCTGGGAGCCGATCGCGCGAGCCCTGGGTGAGCGCTTCGGTCACATCCTGCCGGCCAACACCATGGTGCAGGCGAAGTTGATCGGCGAAGGCTACCTGGTGGAAATCGAGGCCGACGCGGAGCTCTGAGCGGTGACCCCGCGCGCGAGAGAGATGTCGCGCGCCGTGCAGCGACGATCGGCTGCAGCGCGCGCCGCACCGCTCACGAACTGCACGACAGCATCGACGACCCCGCCTTGTTCCGCGCCCACTCCGGCCGACGAGCCGCGAACTCTGCGTGCTCCGGCTGCTCGTCGTATGGGCGGCGCAGCACGTCCAGCAGGGTGTGGATCATCGATGCGTCGCCCTGTTCCGCGCGCTCGATGGCTTGCTGCGCGAGATAGTTTCGGAACACGTAGCGCGGGTTGACGGCGTTCATCCGGATGCGGCGAGCAGCATGCGTATCACCCACGTCTGCAGCCGCCGCATGCCACCGACGTAGCCATGCGCCGAGCAGGTCGTGGCGCTCCGCCAGCTTGTCGGGGTCGTACGAGATGTCACCAAGCAGTGCTACAACGCCAGTGTCGGGCAGCACCTCCGGTAACGCCGCGAGTGCGCGGAAGAAGCCGGTGTAATCCAGCACAGAGCGCTCCAGCAGTTCGTAGCCTTCCGCCATGATCTCCTGCGCGAGGACGCTGTTCTCACGGAAGCCGAACTTGGCGCACGTCATCGCTGCAAAGGCTTCGTTGTACACCGCGACATAGCGGTTCAGCCCCTGCTGCAGCGCCTCGGTGTCGGGGAACAGCGGTGCAATGGCGTTGGCGAGCTGGACGAGATTCCATTGCGCGATCGCCGGCTGCTGCCCGTAGCGATAGCGTCGTCCACCCGCATCCGTCGTATTGGGAGTCCAGTCGGGATCGTAGTCCTCCAGCCACCCGTACGGCCCGTAGTCGATGGTCAGGCCAAGGACCGACATGTTGTCGGTATTCATCACGCCGTGCACGAAGCCCACGCGCATCCAGTGCACGATCATCACCGCCGTGCGTTCACAAATTTCGCGGAACCACTGAGCGCGTCGTTCGAAGGGTTCGCCGCTGATCAGCGGGAAATCACGCGCGATCGTGAACTCCACGAGCTGCTCCAGCATTGCATGATCGCCGCGCGCTGTGAAAATCTCGTAGTTGCCGAACCGGATGAACGACGGTGCCACCCGGCAGACGATGGCGCCGGGCTCGAGCTTCGCATTACCGTCGTAAAACATGTCGCGGATGACCTGATCGCCGGTCGCCACGAGCGACAACGCACGTGTGGTCGGCACGCCCAGATGGTGCATCGCCTCAC
>JAYWIJ010000287.1:0-6460 GCA_043788935.1 Gemmatimonadaceae bacterium
AGGTGCAGGAACGGCACGCCGCGGAATTCGATCGTGTTCTGGAACACGAAGAACAGCGTGATGAACACCGGCATCGGCAGCAGCATCGGCAGGCAGCCCGACAACGCGCTGAACGGGCTCATGCCATGTTCGCTGTACACCCGCATCACTTCCGCCTGCATCTTCTGCGGGTCGGACTTGAACTTGTCCTGCACCGCTGCCAGCTCCGGCTGCAGCACCTGCATCTTCATCGACGTGCGCATCGCACGCTGGTTGAACGGCCACAGCAGCAGGCGCACCGCAATGCCGAAGATCACCAGCACCCAGCCGTAGCTGAGTTTGAGCGACTCATGCATCCAGAGCAGCGTCTTCATGACCATCGTGGCGAACGGCTGCACGAAGTTCTGCAGCCAGCCGCCGTACGGATTGCTGTTCTCGAAATCGCGACCCAGCGCCACCAGACGGCGCCACTCCTGGGGGCCGGCGTACAACTCGAAGCGGAACGTGCCGTCCTGCAGTGACTGAATCGCGGTCGCGTCGACGCGGCTCTCCACCTTGCCCGTCTTCGAACCGCCAGTCACCGTCACTTCGTCGAACGGACGATCACCGCTGCTGGTCAGCAGGCCGGTGATGAAGAACTTGCTCTTCGAGGCGACCCACGTGAACGGACCTTCCTTCAGTTCCTTCTCGCCCGGATCGAGCGAATTGAACGCGACGCTTTCCGTGTTGCCGCCCTTCACCGGCTTCATCGCCACGGCGAGGTGCGTCTGATCTTCCGAGCTGTCCGCTTCACTCGAGGCAAGACCGCTCGGCAGCGTCACGCGCAAGAAGCCCGGCGATGTGAGGCCGGTGACCTTGCCGCCGACGCGCACCAGGAAGCTGTCGGGCTGGAAGGCATACGTGATCTGCACGTTCGCGCCGCCGCTGGCGCCCGCATACGTCACGGTGCGGTCGTCGGTGCGCGTGGCGGTGAACGGCACCTTCGACAAATCGATGACACGATTGCCGGCCGGCTCCTTCACGATCAGCGCGTACTGCAGCAGCGACTCGTTGGGGCGGACCAGTTCGACTGCCGTGTCCGTCGCCCCTTTCCCCAGCGGCTTGTATCCGTTGAGGCGCACGGACACCGGGGCGGCGCCCAGGCTGCTGATGCGAACGGTGCTGCGCACGCTGGTCAGTGCGGCGGTGTCGACGGTGGTGGATGCGACCGCGGCGGCCGAATCACTGACCACGGGTGAGGCCGAGGCGACCGCGGACGGGAGGACAGCGGCCGCGGCGCCCGGCGCGAGCGGCTGCGACACTGCGGGTGCCACCGGCTTCGTGGCTGTCTTGGGCGGCGGGAACAGAACCTGAGTGAGACCGATCACCGCCGCCGACAGGGCGAGGGCGAGCAGCATGCGCTTGTTCATACTGGGATGTCGAAGGTCAGGCGAAGCGCTGGCGGTGTGCGCGGATCGCGCTCGTACCGCGGGCGGCTGTCGTGAGGGTCAGGGAACAGGGTCGTGTCCGCCGGGGCGGAACGGGTGACATCGGGCGATCCGCTTGGCCCCGAGCCATGATCCGCGACAGACGCCGTGGCGCTCGATCGCTTCCACGGCGTAGGCTGAACAGGTGGGAGTATAGCGGCAGGAGGCCGGAAACAGCGGCGAGATGAACAGCTGGTACACCCGGATCAGCGACGTGGCCGACCAGCGGGCAGCCTGGCCGAGCGCGCTCACCGGACGGCGCTCCTGCACGTCGGGCATCATCATGTCTCCGCCAGAGGCTTCGGCACACGCCGCAGCAGCGACGCCATTTCGTCGCCGAGTGCTTCCCATGACTGCCGGTAGGCGCTGGGGAGCGTACGGATGACGAGATCCTGCGGACCGAGGAACGGGAGCACGGTGACCCGTACGAGTTCGCGCAGGCGACGTTTCAGCAGATTCCGGGCGACGCTGTTCTGGCCGTGCTTCGGCACGATGAAGCCGACTCGCGCCAACAACAAAGGGGAAGTCGCGTACCGGAGCTCGAGATGAGCCGACCGCACACGCTTCCCCTCATGCCGCACCCGTTCCAGATCCGACTTTCCCGTGAGACGCTGGTCTCGCGGGAACCGGAACGACTCAGGCGCCGGCGTACTTGTCCGGCAGCGACACCGCGAGGGACTTGCGACCCTTCTTGCGGCGACGGCTCAGGATCGCGCGGCCCCAACGATCGGCCATGCGGGCCCGGAAGCCGTGCTTGCGGATACGACGCTTGTTGCGGGGTCGATACGTGGGCTTGCCCATATGTACTCCAGGTGCGTGCGCTGAGATTCGTGGAAAGACTGCCAAACCTATTCAGGACAAGCACTTCGGTCAAGTCAGCTCCGGTTGCTTGTGACTTGCCCGGAGACACGTTTTCATCCGGCGGGCCCTGCGGAGCGTCAGCGGGCAATCGGTTTGCGATACGCGGTCCGTCCCTGTAAACTCGCGCTCCCTACGTGAATGTCTCCCCGCTGCACTGAATGCTGACGGCTGCCGAAACCTGGGCGCGCCTGCTCGACCGCGCCCGCCTCGAACTTCAGGAGCAGACCGTCCGCACCTGGCTCGAGCCGTGCGAGCCGCTGCGGGTCGACGAGCGTGCGCTGACGGTCGGCGTGCCCGATCAGTTCGCCGCCGACTGGAACGAGTCGAAGCACTCGGGCCTGCTCTCGAGTTTCGCCGCCGTCGCGCTCGGTCATCCGCTGCAGGTGCAGTTCGTGGTGCACGAATCGGCGCGCGCCAAGCCGCAGATGGATCTGTTCGTCGCACCCATCGACGCGCCGGTGCGGCAGCCGTTGGCGAGCAACCCATCGTTCGCGCCGCTGTCGGAGCGCTACACGTTCGAACATTTCGTCGTCGGCAAGAGCAACGAACTGGCGGCTGCCGCTGCGATCGCCGCCGCACAGGCACCGGGCAAACTCTACAATCCGTTGTTCCTGTACGGCGACACGGGTCTCGGCAAGACACACCTCATGCAGGCCGTCGCGCACGAGCTGCTCAAGCGCGATCCCGGCACGCGCATCACGTTCGTCGGCACGGAGCAGTTCACCAACGAGCTGGTGGGCAGCATCCAGAGTCGCACCACGCAGGATTTCCGTCGCCGCTATCGCGAAACCGATCTGCTGCTGGTGGACGACGTGCAGTTCCTGAAGGGGAAGGAAGCGACCCAGGAAGAGTTCTTCCACACCTTCAATGCGATCTACGAAGCGGGTCGGCAGATCATCCTGACCTCGGACCGGCCGCCGTCGGAAATCCCGGGTCTCGAGGCCCGACTCGTCAGCCGCTTCCAGTGGGGCATGGTGGCCGACATCGCGCTGCCCGACGTGGAGCATCGCGTCGCCATCCTGCGCCGCAAGGCGGAGCTCGACCATCTCGAACTCACGATCCCCGACGATGTGATCAACGTCATCGCCGACAACGTGCGGTCGAATGTGCGCGAGCTCGAGGGCGCGATCATCAAACTGCTGGCGTACGCCTCGCTCAAGCATGCCGACATCACCGTCGAGCTGGCGCGTGAGGCGCTCCGTGACCGCTTCCGCAGCGATGGGGGGGCCGCTGCCCCTGCCGGCATCTCCGTGGCCGCCATTCAGGCCGCCGTAGCCCGGGAATGGGGCGTCACGGCTGAAGGGCTCAAGTCGAAGACGCGTACCAAGATGCTGACCGTGCCCCGTCAGGTGGCGATGCTGCTCTGCCGGGAGTTGCTGGCGCTGCAGCTGGTGGAAATCGGCAATGCATTCGGCGGTCGCGACCACTCCACCGTGATCCATTCACTGGACCGGGCGGAGCAGTCGGCGAAGGACGACATCACCTTCGCGTCGCGTGTGGAAAAGGTCCGGCGGCTGTTGGAAACCGGCGAATGATCCACACCTGTCCACGTCCGGTCCACGCGATTGGCGCGACGGCGGATGGAAATGCACATGCGTGCGGAAAACCGGTGACGTTGTACCCGCTGTTCCACAGCGTCATAACTTGGCGAAACCCTTGCCGGAGCGTAGCTTCCGGCGTTCTTCCACAGTCTGCACACTCTCTACGACTACGACTGTGAAAGATGTATAGAACAGTATTACAGCAGAGCGTCCACACTGAACGGCATTTCGCGGTTCAGATCTGCGGGTCGGTTGCCACACAGGGCGTTCGCCCGGCACCGACTCGACGCACTCCGAGGAGCTGATGCGATTCACCATCGCGCGTGAAAAACTCCAGGAAGGTTTGGCGGCGGTCGCTGCCAGCATCCCCGGAAAGACGACGTTGCCCGTCCTCGCGAACATCCTGGTCGAGACCACCGATCAGGGCATTCGCTTTTCGGGCACGGACCTCGACATCCACGTCAGCCACGAAGTGCACGCCGATGTCGAGCGCGCCGGTGGCATCACGATTCCCGCCAAGAAGCTGCAGGAGCTCGCCCGCGAGCTGCCGCACTACCCGGTGAAGATCGAGGCCATCGGTGAGCAGAAGGTCAGCCTCGAGTGCGGCCGGTCGAAGTTCAAGCTGAACGGATTGCCCAAAGACGATTTCCCGCAGTTCCCGGCCATCAAGTTCGGCGACGGCTGGCGCGTGAAGTCGGCCGACGTGCGCAAGTTGATCCGGCACACGTCGTATGCCGTCAGCACCGAGGAAAGCCGCCCGATCCTCAACGGCGTGCTGTGGGAGCTCAAGTCCGACTTCATGCGCATGGTCGCCACCAACGGCCATCGGCTCGCAAAGATGGACGTCGCGGTCAGCGGTCATGGCGGCCAGGCCAGTGACCTGATCGTGATGCCGAAGGCGCTGGATCAGGTGAGCAAGCTCTTTCCCGACGAGGAGGAACTGGAAGTCGCACGCGGCGACAACCACCTCGCGTTCAAGAGCCCGTTCACCACGATCTACACCCGGCTCATCGAAGGGCCGTATCCGAATTACGAGCAGGTGATCCCGAAGGACAACGATCGCTTCGCCATCGCCGACAAGGATGCGCTGCAGTCCGCGCTCCGTCGCATGGCCACGGTCGCGTCCGACCAGACGCACCGCATCAAGCTGTCGTTCAACGCCGGCATCCTGCGTTTTCAGGTCAACACGCCAGACCTGGGCGACGGTCAGGACGAGATCGCGGTGCGCTACGAAGGCGATCCGATGGACATCGGCTTCAACGGCGCCTACCTGCTCGAAATTCTGAAGTACATCCCGACGCCCGAAGTGAAGCTCACCTTCAAGGCTCCCGAGCGCGCTGCGACCGTGGAACCGGAAGGCTGGTCGGATCCGGCGACGTACCTCACGATCCTCATGCCTCTACGTCTCAGCGACTGACTCGCTGTCGGCCTCTCAGTCTCCGCGCGTCAATGGATTCGCACAGAGTTCACAGAGTTTGCGGAGGCACTGAGCACGGCAACAGCTGGCTCACACGGGGGACCGGGGGTACCGGGGTGTACTACCGGAATGGATCGGCTGGTGCTGAGAGAGAAATCAAGAGGCTGTGGGAACAGCGTCTCGCGAGCGCAATTCCCACAGCTTTTGTTGTTTTTCGGATCCAGCCAGACCTGTGACAACACGGTTGAACTCCCCGGTCCCTTGGGTCCCCCCGTGTGAGCCTGGCAGTTGCCGTCCTCCGTGCCTTCGCGAACTCCGTGCCCTCTGTGACGCCCCTTCGCCCGCTCACCGCAGGAGCGCGCGCGATCACGGCACGCGCGTCGCAACGTCGGTGATCTGCTGCACCATCCGCCTCGTCTGCTGACCGTTCGTGATCTCGAACTCGACCGACTGTGTGGCTCGCATCGACTGCACCTGCCGAGTGGCGATCATGACGACACCCAGCGATTCACTGGTGCCAACACCAGAGAGCGTCACGAGCTGTTCGCGAATGGTGGCGCTACCGTTCACGCGGATCAGCGCACGACGCTCCAGCAGCACGCTCGTCGAATCCATCCCGGTCAGCGTGCGATAGTTCACGATCATCGCAGACGTCACCGGCAGGTTGCTGCGACAGGTCGTGACGGTCAGCGTGTCACTCCATTGCTGGTCGGCACGCAATGGCGTCGGCAACGACGGCAGCAACTCGGGCAGCAGCGCTGCCAGCGGCCGCTCCGCAGTGCATGCCGACGCACTGTCACCCGTGATGCGCGGACGCCCGTCCTGCAGCAGCGCTGACACGCTGATGCCACGAGAGAACGCATCGGATGCGCGCCGAATCATGCCGGTGGACGCCTGCTGCAGCGAATCCACCGAGAGCGTCGCAATGGTGTCGGTGCCCGCCGACAGCGCCACCGTGAGCAGCGACGTGGTCTGCACCGTGTCGACGAGTGCCGGCTGCGGCGCGCGATCCAGGGACAGCACGGCGGTCGATGTGACGCGATACCGCGCCGCACCGGCCTGTGCGGACGTCATCACTGGCGCCAGCGCCGCGGCACACACGAGGGCAGCACGAAACACGGAGTTGCGCGCGTCGCGGACGACGTCAGGCATGCAAGTCACGATCAGCATGCAGTTCACACAAAAGGAAGGTGGTG
>JAYWIJ010000288.1:0-26548 GCA_043788935.1 Gemmatimonadaceae bacterium
TGTTGTGCGTGCACGCGCCGGGGTGTAGCGTCGCAGTCGCAAAGTGGATGCGCTCGCAATCGCGTTGAGCGACTGGCCTGCGTGCGGCGTTCTGCGGACACTCGCACGAGTGCGCTCGCTCCGGACGTTTTCCCGGCAGGTGCTCTGATGTTTCAGGTGCACGGCACTCCCGCGGCTGTATGGGACGCAGTCCCGATCGCACGACCGCGTCGATGGATGCTCGCGCGACGATTGTCGATGATGTTCGTCGGGCTGCTCGCGCTCGTGATTTCCTCGTTCGGGATCTTCGCGTACCGTGGCGTGCGCGATGCCGCCGTGCAGCGTGCCTCCGAACGACTGTCCAGCATTGCGGACGAGCTGTCGGCCTCGTCAGCGCGCTCGAACAATGCCCGCGCCGCGACGCTCGCCTCCGTCGCCGCTGACAGCAGCGTCACGAGTGCGGTCAGTGACGCACCGTTGCCGCGTGACGGGCCTCGACGACAGGACGTCCCCGGTGTGGATGAGCGCAGCACCATGCGTGACGCCGCGCGCATCACCGCCGCACTCACCGCGCGTCGGGCTGCCGACGACTCGACCTGGATGGCGTTCGAACTCTTCGACGCCAGCGGGCAGCGCCACGCCACTCCGATGGCGCACGGACGCGACTCGTCCATGATGATGCAGGCGGTGACGACAGTGCTGACTACCGGGCAGCTCGCACGGTCTCCGGCGTATTCCGAGGCGGGGCAGGTGCGCTTTTGGACCGTCGTCGAACACCGCCGTCGAAGGCCTGCTTGCCCGGCTGACTGGGCTCGACGTCCGCGTCTACATCACTACGCGTGGGTCCACTGAATGGGCGTCGCTGCTCGGCAAGCCGGTGTCGTCTCCGATCGGGCCGGTTGAGATCGACGCCGTACCCGACAGTGGCACGCGTCGCATCGACGACCTGCCCAAAGGGCCGGTGTATTTCGCGGCGTCGCAGGTCGCCGGCACACCGTGGCGCATCGCCGTGGTGCAGCAGGAGGCGACGATTCTCGCGAGGCCGCAGCAGTTCGTATTCGAGTTGCTGCTGATGGGCGTGATCTGCCTCGTCGCCGGCACGCTTGGAGCCCTCTGGCTCACTGCGACTGAGGCGCGACCGATCGCCGAATTGCGCCGCGCCGCTGCGGCGATGGCGGGCGGTGACTACGCGCAGACCGTGGTGCCGTCGGGCGTGGAAGAGACGGCCGCGCTGGCCGAAGCCTTCAATCGCATGGCGCGAAAGATCAGCAGCGTGCACGCCACGCTGGCGGAGCACAACGCCGAATTGCACCAGGCGAACGAGGCGAAATCCCGGTTTCTTGCGGTGATGAGCCACGAGTTGCGTACGCCGCTCAACGCCATCGGCGGCCATGCCGAACTGATGACACTTGGCGTGTACGGCGACGTGACCATGGGGCAGCGCGAGGCCCTCGACCGCATCGGGCGTAACAAGGATGAGCTCATCGCGCTCGTCGCCGACATCCTGCACTATGCGCGGCTGGAGGCGAATCCGCTGCCGGTGCAGAGCGAACCGGTGTCGATGGCGCGTCAGTTCGCCGCGCTGGGGGAGACGGTGCTCGACCAGTTCGATCGCAAGGCGGTCACGCTCCGCGTCGACGACACCGCCGCGTGGATCTGTGCCGATCCGGTGCGGGTGCGGCAGGTGCTCATCAACCTCGTCACGAACGCGCTGAAGTTCACGCCACCCGGCGGCACGGTGTCGGTGATGGCCGCGCCACGGGGCGACGACACCACGGTGACCATTTCCGACACCGGCGTCGGCATCGCGCCCGACCAGCAGGCGGCCATCTTCGAGCCGTTCGTGCAGGTGGACAACTCGCTCACCCGATGCGCGGGTGGTGCAGGACTCGGACTCTCCATCGTGCGGCAGCTCGTCACGGCGATGGGCGGCAACGTGTGCGTGCGAAGCGTCGAGGGGCAGGGAGCCACGTTGGAAGTCACACTGCCCGGCTGCGAGGCGCAGCCAGAGCCGACGGCGTTGCCGTTGGCCGAGCTGGCCCTCCGGCACTAGGTATCAGCGTCGCGCAGATGGTGGCGCGGCGCGATCCGATCGATCATCGCCTGCACTGCGATCCGGGCACGACGCGGTGCGGACGCCTGCTTTTCGCCATACCACCCGAGCTGCCGGATGCCTTCGCACTGCCCTACGGCTTCCGTCCGTGTCGCACGGACGTGCCTCCTCTCCGCTCTGACCGTCGCCGCCGCTCCGCTGCTCGGCGCGCAGCCCTCGCCGACACTGCGCCCGATGACGTTTCTCGACGTGCAGAACGTGCGCTCGGTGCAAACCCCTGTGCCGAGCCGCGACGGCAGGTGGGCGCTGTACACGATGAGTGTGCCCGACTGGAAGGAAGCGCGTCGGCAATCCGACATTCATCTCGTGTCGCTGGCGCAGGGGGCGTCGAGTTCGCGGCGCATGACCTTCACGAACGACAAGAGCGAGACCAATCCCGCGTGGCTTCCTGACGGATCGGCGTTCGTCTTCCAGTCGGATCGCGACGGCCCGCTGCCCGGCGCCACGCCCGCCAGCCGAGGCAGTTCGCTGCCCACGTCGGGGCCCGGCATGCAGTACCTGCCGCCGGCAGCCGGCGGCGGGGCGGGGTCGCCGGCGTCGCAGTTGTACATGATGCGGCCCGATGGCGGCGAAGCGCGTCGCATCACCGAGGCGAAGGATGGCGTGACCACGTTCGCCTTCACCGACGATGGTCGCTGGCTCGTGTATCGCTCCGGGCCGGCCATGCAGGAACAGCTGTACGGGCTGTCGGTTGCGGCGCTGGCAGCGGGCGAATCGCCGCGCGCCGTCCAGCTCACCAAGCAGACGACCGGGCTCGGATTGTGGCGGATCGCTCCCGACTCGAAGCGCATCTACTTCACCGCCGCCGATACCGTCGATGCGGACGAAAAGGCGCGGCTCGAGAAGCGATTCGACGTGCGGGTGCGGAATGCGGAAACGCCGCTCTACAGTCTCTGGATGCTCGACCTGACGACCTCGCAGTCCACGCGACTCACGCGCGACACGAGCCTCAGCGTGGGCGACATGACGCTGTCGCCCGACGGCAAGTGGATCGGCTTTCACGGGCTCAGCACGAGCCGCTTCGAGCGCAACATCCTCGAGCAGAACACCTTCGCCGATCTGTACCTGCTGGAGCTCGCGAGCGGCGCGGTGGAGCGCCTGACGAAGAACGTCGAGATCGGCGAGAGTGCCATCAGCTTCTCCCCTGACAGCCGTACGGTGGCGTTCTCCGCGCCGGACGATTTCATGATGCGGCGCAACCTGCGCGTGTATGCGCGCGACGTCGGCGCCCGTGGCGGCGCCTTCCGCAAACTCGGCACCGGCTTCGACGGCCCGGTCACCATCGGCTTCTGGTCGAAGGACGGCGGCACCATCTACTTCAACGTCGGCATCAAGGCCACCGACCAGGTCGCGGCGCTCGTCGTGGCCGCCAACACGGTGCGACAGGTCACGCAGGCGGCCGCCAGTCTGCGTGTGTCGCAGGATGAGGAAAGCGGCCGGCTGTTCGTGAGCTACTCCGACCCGAAGCAGCCCCCCACGGTCTTCGCCGTGGCCGGTGAGCGCGAACTGGGCACACGCGCGTCGTGGGTGCAGCTCACCGACGCAAATCCGTGGATCGCGCGGACCATCGCCCTCGGCGAGTCGGAGGAGATCACCTGGCGCGGCATGGACGGTACGCCGGTGGGTGGGGTGCTGGTGAAGCCGGTGGGCTACCGGCCCGGCACGCGGTATCCGCTGATCGTGCAGATCCACGGTGGCCCGCAGTCGGCCGACGTGCTGGCCTTCAACGAAGGCTACGGCTCGCAGGTGTATGCAGGTGCCGGCTACATGGTGCTGCTGCCCAACTACCGCAACTCCACCAACTACGGGCAGAAGTTCGAGATCGAGAGCCAGGGCGATTACTTCACGAAAGGTTACCAGGACATCATGTCGGGTGTGGACCACCTGATCCGCGGTGGCATGGTGGACAGCACGCAGATGGGTGTGCTCGGCTGGAGCGCCGGTGGCCACTGGTCGAACTGGATCCTGACGCATACCAACCGCTTCAAGGCCATCTCGACCGGCGCTGGCGTGTACAACTGGATCTCCATGTACGGCGAGAGCGACACGCAGCGCGGCCGGCAATGGTATCTCGGTGACAAGATGTACTGGGACGACATGGAACACTGGTGGAAGCAGAGCCCTGCCGCCTATATCCGGAACGCGAAGACGCCGACGATGATCCACGTCGTCGATGGTGATCCGCGCGTGCCGCGTCCGGAGAGCGAAGGGCTGCACATGGCGCTCAAGCGACTGGGTGTGCCCACGGAGTTCTACGTGTATCCGGGCGGCACGCATGGCATTCCGGACGTCCGCAATCAGCTGGTGAAGGCTACGGCTGAGCTGGCCTGGATGGACTTCTGGGTCCGCAAATCCGGGAGTCGGTTCTCATGGCGTGACGTCCTGCGCACCCTCGAAGAACCAAAAGTGACGAACACCTCGAGCGCCGTGCCCTGAACACGAGGCTGCCGTCGTCAGTCCGTTGCAAACGCCGGTGATTCCGCCTACACTCGCATGAGCCGACGATGGCGAACGGTCTCTGACCGAGGGACACGCACCGACCACGCACGACGTAAGTGGGCCACCACGCCAATTTCCTTCGGCGTGGTGGTTTGGAACCGGTTTGACTCCCCCCTGCGTGCCCGCGCAGGCAAAGCAGTACCACCGGCCCTCGCGCCGGGATTCTCCCACCCACTTGGAGAAGTTGCCCCATGTCTGACATCCGGCGCCGCATTGCGGCGCTGGCAGCGTTGCTCGTGCTCGCTGCCTCCTCCCTTCATGCCCAGACGCCAGCGGGTACCGTCACCGTCCGTGTGACGAATACCGCTGATCAGCGGCCGGTCGAAGGTGCCCGCGTCTTCATCCTGACGACGAACTTCGCCAACCAGACGTCGCTCGATGGGCGTGTCACCTTCCGCGGCGTCGCGCCCGGCGCCTACTCGGTGCGCGTGCTGCGCGTCGGGTTTGCGGAACAGGTGAAGCGCGTCACCGTGACGGCAGGTGCCACGGCGACGGTCGACGTTGCGATGACGGCGGCTGCCGTCAGTCTCGCTGCCGTCGTCACCACGGCCACCGGTGAGACACGCCGCACCGAATTGGGCAACGCGACGGCTAACATCGCGGTCGCCGAGGTCGTGCAGTCGTCTCCCATCGGCAGTCTCAACGACCTGCTGAACTCGCGGGCACCGGGCGTGACCGTGACCACCGGCACGCAGACCGGCACGGGGTCGCGCATCCGTATCCGCGGCAGCAACTCAGTGAGCCTGAACAACGAGCCGATCTGGATCATCGACGGCATCCGCATGACCAGCAACAACGCCAACTTCTCGGCGCCTACCGGCAACGGCACCAACAATGGCACCGGCGGCAACAACGCCAGCCGTGTGGGTGACCTCAATCCCGACGAAATCGAGAACATCGAGATCGTGAAGGGTCCGTCGGCCGCCACGCTGTATGGCACCGACGCCGCCAACGGCGTGATCCTCGTCACCACCAAGAAGGGACGTGCCGGTGCACCGCGCTGGTCGCTGTACAACGAGAGCGGCATCGTCGCCGACCGCAACAACTATCCCACGGCCTACAGCCTCTGGGGCAAGCGTCCCACCGAAACCGCCTCGTCGCGCGCCTTCTGCAATCTGCAACGCGTGGGCACCGGTGAGTGTCTGCCCGACTCCACCAGCGCGCTCAACATCTTCAACGAGAAGGACCTCACCCCGCTCGCGCGCGGCAATCGCCGCCAGACCGGTGTGCAGGTGTCCGGCGGCAGTGAAGTGGTGCGTTACTTCGTGGCGGCGGAAGACGAGAACGAAGTCGGCGTGCTGTCGCTGCCTGACTTCGAGCGTCAGCGCTTCGATTCAGTGGGCACACCGATCCGGAAGTGGACCGACCGGCCGAACCAGATGAACCGCCGGTCACTGCGTGCCAACCTGAATGCCACGGTCACGCCGAAGCTCGATCTCGCCGTGTCGACGAACTTCATCAACATCGCGCAGCGGTATTCGCTGGAATCTAACGCGACGGCCGGCCTTGGCTCGCAGGTGTTCGGTGGTCCGGGCACCCGCGCCAATGGCAACGTGACCGGCCTCGGAACGCCGCTCAACGGCTACCGCGCATGGACCCCGGGCTACTCGTGGCAGGAACAGACGGCGCAGGCCGTCAACCGCTTCATCTGGTCCACGCAGGCCAACTGGCGCCCGTTCACGTGGCTCACCAACCGCGCCACCGTCGGCAACGACTTCTCGTCAATCGCCGACGAAAATTTGCTGTATCGCGGTGAAGGTCCGCCGCTCACCGCCATCACACGGCTGGGGTCCCGCGGCATCGGACGCAACAGCATCAGCAACCTCACCGTCGATGTCGGCTCCACGGCGCAGTACAAGCTGCTCGGCATGGGTCTCAAGACCACCGCCGGTGCGCAGTACATCGCCTACCGCGGATTCGCTGCCTCGACGGGCTCACAGCAGCTCGCGCCGGCGTCGCAGAACGTCGGCTCGGGCACGCAGCTCTCCGTCGGCGAGGCCACGACGCTCACCAAGACGTTCGGTGTGTTCGTGGAGCAGGCCGTCGCCATCCGCGACCGTCTCTTCCTCACCGCTGCCGTCCGCAGCGACCAGAACTCCGCCTTCGGCACCAACTTCCAGAGCATCCTTTACCCCAAGGCCTCGGCCTCGTACCTGATCTCCGAAGAGGATTGGTTCAAGTCACCGGCGTGGCTCAACTCGCTGCGCCTGCGCTACGCGTACGGCCAGTCCGGCGTGCAGCCGGGGCCCAACGACGCGCTCCTCTTCTTCGGCGCGGGCATCACGAACATCGGCAATGCCGACCAGCCGACGATCGTGCAGCAGGCGCTCGGCAATGCGAACCTGAAGCCGGAACGTTCGGGCGAGCACGAGATGGGCTTCGAAGCGTCGATGTTCGGCAACCGCTTCACGATCGATGCCACGTACTACAACAAGATCACCAAGGACGCGCTGATCAGCGCGATCCTGCCGCCGTCGTTCGGTTCCGTGACATCGCAGCTCCGAAACCTCGGGTCGGTGCAGAACACCGGCTTCGAAATCGGCATCACATCGCAGCTCGTGGACAAGCCGTGGCTGGGATGGGACGTGAACGTCTCCGTGGCGTCCAACGCCAATACGGTCCTCTCGCTTGGCAGCACGTCGCCGCAGATCGGCGTGACCAACCGCACCGTCGCCGGCTACCCCATCTCCGGGTACTGGGCGGCTCCGATCACCGGGTGGGAGGACAAGAATGGTGATGGCCTGCTCACCTACTTCACGGACGCCGCACGCAATGAAGTCTTCGTGGCGGATTCGGTGATCTTCCGCGGCTACGCCACGCCGCGCTACAACACGACGATCACCAACGGCATCGAGCTCTTCAATCGCAAGTTGCGAATCTCGACGTTGCTGGACATCCGCGATGGCAACCAGTGGTACAACAACACCGATCGCATCCGGTGCACGCGGCCGAACTGCTCGGGGCGCAACAACCTGGACGCCGCCTTCGTCGATCAGGCCACCAACATCGCCGCCAACGAACATGCGGCGCGCACGCTCGATGGATTCCTGCAGGACGGCGGATTCACTCGCCTGCGCGAAGCGTCGATCGAGTACACGCTGCCCACGACGCTCGCGGCACGCCTGTTAAAGGCCCGCTCGCTGTCGGTGGTGCTCTCGGGCCGCAATCTTCGCCTGTGGACCAAGTATCGCGGCGTGGACCCGGAATCGGGTTTCAATACCACCGCCGGTACCGAAGCGCCGTCGGAGTTCCAGACCATTGGCCCGCCGAGCTATTTCATCCTCCGCTTCAACCTCGGCTATTAGGAGCCTCGCCCCATGTCACATTTCTGCATTCCGGGCTGGCGCTCCACGGGTGTACGCCGTGGCGCCGCGGCGGTATTGCTCCTGTCGATGAGCGCGTGTCAGTCCGCCAACGACCGGCTCCTCGGCGTCACTGACCCCGACATCATCATCCCCACGGACGTCAACACCTCCGAATCGGCGCTGGCGCTTGCCAATGGCGCCGTCGGTACCTTCCGCACGATCACCGGCGGCGGTGAGAGCACGTGGATGTTCGGCGGCTTGCTGACGGACGAGTGGGCCACCAGCTCGACCTTCATCGAGAACGACGAAACGGATCAGCGCCGCGTTCGTCAGTTCAATGGGTCGGTCACCACGATGATGCGCGCCCTGTACCGCGTCCGGACGCGTGCGAACGCGGCGCTCGACGCGCTGCGGCAGTACAGCCCGAACTCGCGCGCCGTCATCGCCGAGCAGTACCTCGCGCGCGGCTTCGCCGAAATGCAGCTCGCGCTGGATTTCTGCAACGGCATCCCGATGGCCTTGAACACCACCACCATCCCGCCGGAGAACGGCCTGCCGCTTTCCAATGCGGCGGTGTTCGCGCTGGCGGCCGCGTCACTCGACTCTGCGATCACGTTCGCGAACGGGACGGACGCGCAGAGCGTGCTGATCAACCGCGCCGCGCGCGTGACGCGCGGACGGGTGGCACTCGCCCTTGCCGACTTCACCGGTGCGGGGGCAGTGGTGGCCGGACTGCCGACGTCGTTCGCCTATCAGCACACCTTCTCGCTGACCACGAGCACCAACGTCCTGTGGGGGCAGGGGCTCAGCTCGCGTCGATACAGCGTCGGCGACAGCATCGAAGGCAATGCGCGCAACCTTCGCGTGCTGAACGCCATCCCATTCGCCTCGTCACGCGATCCACGCGTGCCGACCACGATCCCGCTCACCGGCGCGATCAACGGCCAGGATGGCCAGACCTACGCACGGACCACGTCCCTCTGGGGACAGCTCACGGCGGTGGACGTGGCGACCGGTCTCGATGCACGCCTGATCGAGGCCGAGGTCGCGCTGCGCGCGGGGAACGTGACGCAGTGGCTCTCGATTCTGAACACGCTGCGTGCGACGCCGCCGAAGCTTGGTGACGTCACACCGGCCGCGCTGCCGGCGCTCGTCGATCCCGGTTCCGAAGCGGCACGCGTCAACCTGCTTTTCCGCGAGAAGGCCTTCTGGACGTTCGGGCGCGGACAGCGTCTGGGCGACATGCGGCGACTGCTGCGGCAGTACGGTCGCACCGAAGCCAATACCTTCCCGCAGGGTGTGCACTACAAGGGTGGTGCGTACGGTACCGACGTGAACCTGCCGGTGGTCACAGACGAGGTGAACAACCCGAATTTCAAGCAGTGCGCTGATCGCCTCCCGTAACGCTGGCGTGAGGTGGCGGATGTGACACTGCCCCGGTGCACGTCGCTCCGGGGCAGTGTTGCGTTCCGACGCCGTCGCACGTGCGGACGTGCAGTCAGCGCGACGCAGGAACGCCAAGCAGCACGGCGGCGTGCCCTTGCAACAGGACATCTTCGGTGGCCTGCGACATCGCCAGCTGCATTTCGCGACGCGCCGCCACGTCGTCTCCCGTGCGGTGCAGCGCCCACGCCATCAGATCATGACCGTACACGTCTTGCCGCTGCCGCAGGTCCGCTCGCGCGCGACGCAGCACGTCGCGCCGCTCCGCCGCCGTCCCGTAGTCCAGCAGATGCAGTCCCCATGCGCGATGGATCGGACCGGGCTGCGTGAGCGCGCTGGTCGACATCGCGCGTGCAAACTGCGCCGCCTGCGCGGTGTCACCCAGCGCAGTCCATGCGCGGCTTGCCGTGGCAAGCGTCATGGGATCCAGCTGGATCATCGTCGCGCTGTCGGCGTATCGCGCCGCACCGCGCCAGTCTTTCTGCGCCAGTGCCGTGCGTGCCAGTGCGCCGAGGAGCCGCACATCGTCGGGATTGCCCCGCAGCCCTCGCCGAAGCGCCGAATCCGCCGCCGCTAAATGCCCCGTGCGCAGTTCGAGTTCGCCGAGCCGGTAGTGAAACCACGCCACCTGCTCGCGTGGCAGATCGCTGCGCTGCTCGACGGCGGAGATCGCATTGTGCAGGAGCACACGGGCGCGCGGACTGTGCCCCGTGACCTCGTACCAGCGGGCCAGACGTGCACCGACGGTGAACTGATCGCGCGTGGTGCGCACTGCCCGGAAATGCGTGTCGGCGGCTGCGTATTCGCCAAGCTCCAGTTCGATCTCGGCGCGCAACGCGAGATGCGAGGCGTTGCCGGGTTCGAGGCTGTCCGCGAGCGACGCAGCGGCGTGTGCCCCGGCGAAGTCATGTCGTGCCATCCGCGCGCTGGCCACGACTTCCAGGGCGTGCACGTTGCGCGCACTGCGCAGTGAAAACGCGACCGTGGCCAGTGACTCGGCGACGGTGAGGTCGCGGGTGCTGCTGGCCGTGCGCGAGCGTGCGAGGAGGAGCTTGGCGAGTGTGAGACGGTCGCCGGCGCTGGCCGGATCGCCGGCGACTCGCGCCGTGTAAAAGACGATGTCGCGGTCGCGAATCTTGCTGTCTGACAGCGGCTGCGCGTCGAACTGTACCAGTGGTTGCGACATGGTCACGACCGGCGCCTGCCATGCATCACAGGCCGACAGCACGGCCGTGGCGCTGACGGCGATCAGCAGTGTGCGTGCAACGCGCCGCAGGGTGACGTGCATCGAGGAGGTCTCACGCATGGCCGGGTTGCCGGTTGGGGTACGATCGTGCACGGGCAGTGCGTCCAACACACTGCCCGTGACCCGATCGACGTACACTACAGGGTCGGCTTGCCGAGATACGGGAAGGTGCCTTGGAACTTCTCATCCTTCGCGCTCACGTTGTCCGTGCACAGCGGAAGCTCTCCGTTGTTGCAGTACTTGCCTTCCGCCGTGATGACCGTGCCGAAGATGGCCGAGAGTCCCGCATCGACGACATCGTCGGAGAGGTTTCGTCCGCCCCAACCGTCTGCGAGCGCCCAGGACAGCCAGCCGGACGTCGATGGATTGCGCGCCGACTGAACGATCAGCATGTCGGGATAGAGCACGGCGCCAAGCGTGTTGGCCACGATCGGCTGGTTGCCGCGGAAGGCGTTGATGAACGCCAGGCTCTGCGGGCCGAACTCGGCCGAGTTGTACGGCTGCGTACGGTTGTAGCGATCATGATTCGCCTTGGCGATCGTGACTTCGCTGACGAGCGGGTTGCCAAGAAACTCGACCTGTTCGTAGGTCATGTCGTCGCTGGCATCACCTGCATTTTCATCGACGCGAGCACTCGCCGTCGGATCGGTGCTGCTTTGTGCGGCGTCATCGGCGCAGGCCGTGAGCGTGAGCGCGGCGCCGAGCATGCAGGCCGTGGCCATGACACGTGCGCGGCGCGACGTGACGTTTTCAGTCTTCCACATCTGAATGAGCTCCTGAATGAGTGAGTGTCGGAACGGCGGTCGTCGCGATCAGCGCGTGGCGGCACGGCTGGTGGTGCCCCAGACGCCGAAGCGACCATTGGGAAGACTGCCCGTCAGCATCGACGTCGGCAGCTCGACCACGATCGCCATGTCGTTGATGCCCTTCAGGAAATCGACGGCGTCAGCCTTCTCGCGGAACGTCAGCGGACCCTGGGTGATCGTCGAGAGCGGACCGGCTTCCGGCTTGCGATCGGGCAGGATGCGGAAGAACTGTTCCAGATCGATGTAGAACGGATCATCGCGCGGGCCGGCGAACAGCTTCACGTCGCCGCTGGTGATGATGGTGTTGGTGTACCCCTTCAGCTGCTTGCCGCCCACCAGCGTGTTGATCGTGCCGACTTCGTTGGGCTTGTACGGCCCGCGCATCGTGACCTTCTGCTTCCCGGCGGGACCTGTGAACGTGAACTGGAAGACCAGGTCTTCCTTCGCATCACCCGTGTTGTCCACCTTGAGCTGATACAGCTGCTGACTCTTGGAGCCGAACGTGAAGCTCGGCGTCTGCGCCGGCGTCAGGGGCGAGGCGGTGCCGAGGACCAGCACCGTACGACCGGTGTTTCCTGGCGCAGGGAAGGCGTAGACGTCGTTGACATCGAAACGCGGTGAGAATTCGACGAGCGGGGAGTCCTGATGGTCGGAGGCCATCAGCTGTCGGACCGCGAGTGCGGATCCGGTGACGACGGTGAGTGCCGCGAGGATGGCCACGACGGGCCGGCGGCGAGTCCACGAGTGCATTGCTGCTCCACGGGTGCAGGGAGAACGGAACGAGCGGGAACAGCGGGGCTACGCCGCCTCGAAACTTCCGGATTGGCGAACTCGACCATTGTGGGTTGCAATGCCCGTTGTGCCGACCTCGCGCCACGCGCCAACTTGCCCGCCATGCCATGCATCGTCGTACGAAAGTCCCGCCGTCGCTCACACCTGCGTCGCGTCGTTCCGCTCTTGCTGCTCGCGGTCACCAGCGCGTCGGCGCAACGCATCGACTGGCCGACGCCAAGCGGTGACGCCGGCGCCATGCGCTATGCGCCCATCGCCGACATCGATCGCGGCAACGTGCGGCGCCTGCAGGTGGCGTGGCGATGGCAGACGGGCGAGCGCAACGTGGCGGCGGGCGGCGATCAGAAGGCCGCGCGTCCGGGACTCTTTCAGTCGTCGCCCGTGGTCATCGGCGACACGATGTACGTCTCCACGCCGTATGCCGCCGTCGCGGCGCTCGATGCACGCACCGGTCGTGAGTTCTGGAAGTACGATCCACAGGTGTGGCGCATGGGCCAGCCGTCCAACGGCACCGGCTTCGTGCATCGCGGTGTGGCCACATGGTCGGCGCCGCGGGAACGCCGCGTCTTCATCAACGCGCGGTATCGCCTCATCGCGCTCGATGCCGCCACGGGCAAGCCGATTCCCTCGTTCGGCAGCAACGGCGAGGTGGATCTCACCGCGCAACTCCGCCGCCCCACTCGGCGCGAGCACTACACCAACACCTCACCACCGGTGGTGTGGGGCAACGTGCTGATCGTGGGCAACGGCGTTGGTGACCGGCTGCGATACCGCAACGATCCACCCGGCGACGTGCAGGCGTTCGACGTGCGGACCGGTCGGCGGCTGTGGAGCTTCCACACCGTGCCCGATTCGGGCGAGTACGGCGTGAAGACCTGGGAGGATGGCTCGTACGCCTACATGGGGCACACCAACGTCTGGGCGCCCATGAGCATCGATGCGAAGCGCGGCTGGGTGTTCCTGCCGGTGTCCACGCCCACCAACGACTGGTACGGCGGTGATCGCAAGGGCGACAACCTGTTCGCCGAATCGGTGGTGGCGCTGGACGTGCGAACCGGGCGACGCGTGTGGCACTATCAGGTGGTGCATCATGGGCTCTGGGACTACGACCTGCCCGCGCCTCCGGTGCTGGCGACGATCACCTGGAAGGGTCGCCCGCGTGACGTCGTGGCGGTGCCATCCAAGACCGCATGGATCTACGTGCTCGATCGTGTCACGGGACGCCCCATCTGGCCCATCCCCGAGCGTGCAGTGCCGTCGAGCGATGTGCCCGGTGAACGCACCGCACCCACGCAGCCGATGCCGACGCTGCCCGCACCATTCGCGCGTCAGGAGGTGACGGAGCACGACCTGATCGACTTCACACCGGAACTCCGGCGCCGCGCACTGGCGCTGTTCCGACAGTTTCGCAGCGGGCCGATCTTCACGCCGCCGTCGCTGCAGGGCACCATCACGATGCCTGGTGCCATCGGTGGCGCAGGGTGGGGCAGTACGTCGTACGATCCGGTCACGCACACACTCTTTGTGAAGGCCACCGAAAGCCCGGCGATGTACCGCATTCAGCGCGGCGTGCCGAATGACACCATCGGCTACGAATACACCGCCGACCTGGTGGCCAGCGGGCTCGGTGTGACCGCTGATCCCGATTCGGGTCGCGCCGATCACGCGCCGCCGGAGCAGCTGCCGCTGATCACGCCGCCGTACGGCACCATGTCGGCCATCGACCTGAACACCGGCGCCACGCGCTGGCACGTCACGTTCGGCGACACGCCATCGATCCGGCAGCACCCACTGCTGCGCGACGTACCGCTCCCGCCCCTTGGCGTGGCCGGTGCACCTGGCGGCACCGTCACACGCGGCGGGCTGCTGTTCGCCACCGGAGGCGGCACGGTGCTGTACGCCCTCGACACGACGACCGGCAGCGTCGTCTGGCAGGCGGAACTGCCGGCCGGACGCGGCTACGCCAATCCGGTCTCGTATCGCGCCGCCAACGGGGTGCAGTACGTCGTCGTCGCGAGCGGCGGCGGCGAAACTGCCGAGCTGGTGGCATTCGCCCTCGATGGCGGCCGGTGAGCGCCAACGCGCGTGGGCGGTCTGCGTGAACCGGACCGCCAGGGCCGGGTAGATTCGAACGGGCTCTGCCGGTGACCGCATCCATCATTTCCCACCGACAGGATTTCGGTTCGATGCCCCTGCGCGCCCCGGTCGTTCGTCGTCATGCCCTGCCGCTCGCGGGCATGCTGTTGATCGCGCCATCGATGCTGCGTGGACAGCGTGCCGCGGAGTGCAGCAGTCGGCCTGACTCGAGTGCACGTGGCAGCGGCCCGTCGATCGCGATGGATGTCGACCCTGGCACACGCTACCTGGTTGGCGACAGCTTGCGCATCGGACTCGCGCTCAATAACGCGCCGTCGGGAGAAAAGGTGGCGTTCGCCGTGAGCGGCATCGAGCGTGCGCGGATCGACGGGGGCAACGTCATCCGTTGGCGGGCCATGCGTGGCAGCGAAGGCTTCAACTTCGTGACGGTGGCAGCGCGGCAGGGTGCTGCGACGCTCGCCTGCCGGCAGGTCCGCCTCACCGTCGAGCGGACGCAGCGCGCGCCCATCGTCCGCCTCTCGTCACGGCAGGTGCAGGCGACAAGCTGCGGCTCGAGCAGGAGGGGCATGCGCGCTTCATCACGAACGCCGAGCTGACGGGACAGGATCTCGACGTGCGCCTCGAAGAGCTTCGCGAGCGGATCGACGCGAGTGACAAGGGTCGGCGGCAGCGAAGCGTCGCCGCTCTCGCGACCGCCCTGCTCGCTGGCACATTTCAGCTTGCACGTGCCGAGGATACGCGCCGGTGGGCGGGCGGCATCAACCCATTGACATCGGTGTTCTTCGCCGGCTTCAACGCACTTGCACCCGGCACCGACGGCTTGAAGAGCGATGCACGGAAATTCGAGGATGGAATTGCACGCTACGCTCCGCTGTTCGCCACCTTCCGCACGAACTTCGGCGCGACGGTGTCGGAATCGGTGCTGCGCAGTGCGCAGTACCGAACCGATCGCGCTGCACTGGAAGCGGAACAGGCCCGTGCGGCAGCATTGATGCGCTGAGACTGGTTGTACGCCTGATGGTATTGTCGCAGACGCGCCCTGCGGCTCATGTGGCGTCTGCTCCGCGAAACCGTGTGCACTGTGCCGCAGTTCCGTCGCGTCGCCGATGAGTACACGGTTTGTTCGCATGCAGTGAAGCGCGAGATGATATGCAGAACCGTGACATGCGAACGAACGCCACGGCAGTGTTCGCGACAGGAGCGCACGGATGTGGCGTCATGATGTTCATGCGTAGTTCGCCTCGGCGGTGCGCAATTCGATGCAGGCATCTCCTCGAACACAGCGGCAATGCAGTAGTGTTCTGCAGACTCAGCGTGCACGCACGCGGTGTCGTTGTTGGTGACGCCGACCTCGGTTGGCGTGACCATGGCTCCACCCTTGCATCGGTTACGGGTTGCGGAGCCAGGTCAAGCGACCGGGACCCTCCATTGTCCGCACGGGCCGAGACCGATTTTCCGGCACTCTTCATTATCCGAGGATGGATAAAGATGCGATCACTCAACGCGTGGGTAGCAGGGGCAACGATGCTTGCTGCTGTTGCAACCACTGCGGAAGCACAGATCAGTTTCACGACGACGGGTCGCTTCGTCAGCGGCACGGCAACGTGTAATCAGCTCGTCGCGACGAACAATGTGACCTGCGCGTTCGGCTCGTTCACGCTGCAGTACTTCGGCACCACGGGTTCAAACATCGGGAGCAGCAGCATCGCCAGCCTTGGAACGTTCCTGCTGACCGGCTCAGGCTCGTCCACGTTGCCGCCGCCAAACATCACGTTCGAACTGTTCGTGAACCAGACCACGCCGACCGTTGGGTCCGCCTCCTTCACCGGCCTGATCACTGGCACGGTCACGGTTGCCCCGGGCGGTAGCGTCAGCTCGCTGATGTGGAGCCCAACGCAGAACCGCAC
The DNA here is from genome assembly GCA_043788935.1 of Gemmatimonadaceae bacterium. Taxonomy (GTDB): domain Bacteria; phylum Gemmatimonadota; class Gemmatimonadetes; order Gemmatimonadales; family Gemmatimonadaceae; genus JACMLX01. The sequence continues at coordinate 16,188 of JAYWIJ010000288.1, forward strand.
GATCGGCACGGCGAGCTACACGATCATCTATGACAATATCGGTCCAGCTGCCAATCGCGGTCTGGGTTTCCCGATCAACAACGATCGCGGCGTGAATGCGATCGTGTCCACGAGCAACGTCGTTCCCGAGCCGTCCACCTATCTGCTGATGGGCACGGGTCTGGTCGCGCTGGTCGTCACGGCGCGTCGTCGCAAGCTCGGCTGAGCTTCGTCTGACGTATCGCCCAGGACACCCTGCGGCGGACGACGGCGTGCATCCTCACGGGTGCACGCCGTCGTGCGTTCCGCCAGCGCCATTCACACGCGGCGTGACGCGTGCTCGGCCATCGCGCGTCGGACATCCGACAGGAGCTGGTCGGGCGTGAACGGCTTCTGCAGGAAGTTCGTCCGTGGGTCGAGCACGCCGTGGTGGACGATGGCGTTGTCGGTGTATCCCGACATGAAGAGCACCGCAGCATCCGGACGCATGGATGACACCTCGTCGGCGAGCTCCCGACCGTTCATGCCGGGCATGATCACGTCGGACAGCAGCAGGTCGACGGGCCGCGGATCGGTGGACAGCAACCCCAGCGCCGCCTGCGGCCCGTCAGCAACCAGGACGTCGTAGCCTGCACGCGTCAGGACACGCGCCACGAAATCGCGAACGTCCGCGGCATCTTCGACGATCAGCACGGTCTCGCCCGATGTACTGAGCAGTTGCGGCGCAGCGGCGTACGACCCGGGATCGTCACTAGCGCCCTCCGCGCGTGGCAGGTAGATCTTGAATGTCGTGCCGAGGCCGGGTTCGCTGTAGACGTAAATGTGTCCACCGCTCTGCCGGATGACGCCGTACACCGTGGCAAGCCCAAGGCCCGTGCCTTCGCCGACCTTTTTGGTGGTGAAGAACGGCTCGAAGATCTGCGCACGTGTCACGTCGTCCATGCCCATCCCCGTATCCGACACGGCCAGCATCACGTACTCGCCCGGCACCACGCCGAGGTGTCCGGCGCTGTACTCGCTGTCGATCGTGATCTGTTCCGTCTCGAAGGTGATGGTACCACCCTGCGGCATCGTATCGCGTGCGTTGAGCGCGAGGTTCAGAATCACCTGCTCCAGCTGGTTCGGATCGGCGAGGGCACGCCACGACCCGGCGCGCTGCGTGATGTTGATCGCAATCTGCTCACCGATCAGGCGGCGCAGCATGGCGTGGACGTCGAGTAGCACGGCGGACACATCGAGCCGGCGCGGTTGGAGCATCTGCTTCCTGCTGTACGCGAGCAGTTGCGCCGTGAGTGCCGCCGCGCGCGTTCCGGCCGCCACCACATCTTCTACGTCCCGACGCCACGGATGCTCTGGCGGCATTTCGTCGAGCACCAGGGTCCCTGCGCCGGTGATCACCGTCAGCAGGTTGTTGAAGTCGTGCGCAATGCCACCCGCCAGGCGGCCCACGGCTTCCATGCGCTGCGCCTGCTGCAGTTGCTCCTGCATCACCAGCAACTGCCGCTCCGATTCGTGCTGCTCGGTGACGTCCGAGAGCGATCCCACCCACTCCCGTACGACGCCCGCCTCATCCACCACCGGCACCGCATGCACGTGCATCTGTCGCCAGTCGCCGTCGCGGTTGCGGAGGCGGTGTGCCGCGGTGAACGGCCGTACGCCATCGATTGCCTCCTGCCACGCCTCGAGCAGCGCGGGCGCGTCGTCTGGATGCAGGAAGGTGTGATGTTCTGCGGCGACACGCTCAGCCGGCAAGCCAGTGAACTCGCACCACTGGTCCATGTCATCCGGCGTCCCGTCCCGCTGCGCCGTCCAGATTATGTCGGCCTTGGCCCGCACCAGCGCGCGATAGCGCGCCTCCCCATGGCGCAGCTGTGCGTTGGCAGCGGCGAGTTCGCTGGTGCGAACCCGCACCAGCTCTTCGGCATCCTCATGCGCACGGGCAAGCGCAGCCTGCACGGCCATGCGCTCGTTCGCCTCGGCGTGCAACTGCTGATTCGCCGCCTCGAGCTTCGCATTCGCGATCTTCAACTGTGCGGGACTGGGCAGCGCGATGGCCTGCGGCAGCAGCTTCACCAGCAACACCGCGGTCGCCACCGATGCCACCGCGGTGAATGCCTTCACCACGCCGCTCAGCCACCAGTTGGGCACCCAGATGTTGTAGATGGACAAGACGTGCGTCGTGCCGCAGAGCAGGATGAACAATCCGAAGCAGACGAACACCATGTTGAACGGCACGTCACGCCGCCGCCTGATGAACGTCGCCAGAGAAATTGGAATGACGAAATAGGCCCCAGCGACGATCGCGTCGGAGCTCGCGTGCAGCCAGAGCAGGGCAGGCTTCCATGCAAGGCAGTAGCCATGCGGAATACCATCCATCAGCATCGTGGTGAGTGACATGAATCGCTCATCGATTGAACGCAGACACCATGTACCATCACCGCCCAGTATCGGCACGTGACTGTAGTGTATTGCGTTCCACGTTCTTGTAAACGCCGCATAGCAGGCGTGAATCTGCATTAATCAACAGGGTGCTGTCACGCTGAGTGAAAAATTACGAACGCATGGTCTCTGCAGCGGTTTCGGCACACTGCGAGTCCGTTCACGTTTGCGTTGCAGCGCACACATCGAAGACACGTCGCGCATTACGTGAGGTTCCGATCTGTCAGCGTCCCGACTGGTCACTGCGCGAGCCGAGCGCCACCAGCTCGCCCACCATTCTGCGGAGTGCCACACCGCTCAGTGGTTTTGCCAGAAACCGGATGATGCCACCGTCCTGCCACGTGCTCGGGAGCTGCGTATCCATCTGGCCGGACACCAGCAGCACCGGGCGGTCGATCTGTTCGGCCAGCATCGCCGTCACCAGTTCGATGCCGGTCATTTCCGGCATCCGCACGTCGGAGACGACCGCACGGATGTTGAACGCGGGGTTTCGCAGCATAGCGAGTGCAGAATGGCCACTCTCTGCGGTCATGACGACGTACCCGCTGGCCTCGAGCTGCTTCGCCACGACCTTTCGGACATGTTCCTCGTCGTCCACCAGCAGAATCAGCTCGCTCGCTGACGATGCGACGTCCATCGCGATGGGGGGCGAGCTATCGCGAGGTGCGACCACAGGCTCCGTCATGCCTGATGCACCGGCGATCACGTCGGCGGTATCGGTACCGGGACCCACATGCGAAGCGTTGGTGCGGAGTGCGGCGTCGTTCGCCGGGTGTGCTGCGGGCGCCTCGGCACGTGGCCAGTAGGCCGTCAGTCTCGAGCCGCGCCCCGGTTCACTCTGCACCATGATCGTGCCGAGCGCCTCATGCACGACGCCATAGACGATGGAGAGGCCGAGGCCGGTGCCGCGGCCCTGTGGCTTGGTCGTGTAGAACGGATCGAAGAGATGATCGAGCACGTCGTGACTCATGCCCGTACCGGTGTCTTCGACAGACAGCGTCACGTATCGGCCGGCGTCGATCGCGCCGAAACGGTGCGTCAGGTGCTCGTGGAGCTCGATGACGCCGGTCAGGATGCGCACCGTACCACCGGACGGCATCGCATCCTTGGCATTGCTCACGAGGTTCACCAGCACCTGTTCGAAGCGCACGGGGTCTGCCCAGACCCATCCCGGCTCGTCGCCGCCGTCGTCGCAGTGCTCGACCGTGACGCCATCTCCCGCAAGGCGGCGCAGGATCGGCATCGCGTGGTGCACCAGCTGAGCCGGGCAAACCAGCGCTGGCGCGGCGTGCTGCCGCCGGCTGAAGGTCAGCAGGTGAGCCGTCAGTGCTGCAGCGCGGTCGGTGGCCGAGTCGATGTCGTCCAGCGTGTCGAGAGGCAGACCCGCACGCTGCGCGTTGATCCGCAGGAGTTCCGACGCCGAGCGGATGATCGTGAGCAGGTTGTTGAAGTCGTGGGCGACGCCGCTCGCCATGCGACCCATCACCTCCATCTTCTGCGCCTGACGCAATTGCTCCTCGAGCGCCATCCGCGCCGTGATGTCGGCGAAGGTGGCAACCACGCCGGCTGCGGCAGTGCTGCCCTCACGAAACAGCGGCACGGCGTGCACGCTGATCCAGACGCGATCGTGTGTTGGGCGTTCGACGCCCATGATGCCCGACGCCGGCCAACCGCTGCGCATGGCCACGGCGGCATAGTGCTGCTCTGGCGGCAGTGATTCGCCGTCCATATCGATGGCGCGCCAGGACGGAGTATTCGGAGTGCGACCTGCGAGTTGATCGGCAGAGAGCCCGAGGATGCGCTGCGCTGCCGGGTTGGAGAGGCTGATCGACATGTCGGCATCGAGCAAGACGACGCCTTCGCTCATCGTGGCGAGCACGGCCCGGAAACGCTCCTCGCTCTGTTGCAGGGCGCGTTCCGCGTCGCGGCGTGCGCTGAGGTCGCGCAGCACCACCTGGACGGCCGGAACGCCGCCGAACGTGATCGGTGCGCCGCGCGCTTCCGCCTCGCAGATCCCGCCATCGTCGCGCAGGAATCGGATCAGGCGCGGTTGTGTCGGTATGCCTTTCTGTGCCACCTGCGCGGTGCGTTCATCGATCACGGTGCGGTCGTCCGGGTACACCAGCTCCGGCACTCTACGTCCGACGATCGGCGTGCCACTGGCGCGCAGCAGACTCTCCATGGCGGCATTCGCATACACCACGTTGTAGTCGATGTGCACCAGCACGCCGTCGGGATTGTCCTCGGCGAGGCGGCGGAATGTGGCGGCTTCCGCTGCAATCTCGTTCGTGTTCCGGCGCCGGTAGCGAAGTGTCGTCACACCGATCAGCGCAGCCAATACCACCGCGATGCCGGCGGCGGCCATGGTGACGTTCAGCGCGCGGTGCTGTCGTGCCGTTTCGGCAAACAGCGTGGCCTGCTCGCTCGTGAGCAGGGCCGCCAGTTGCTGCGCCGCGGCGTCCGAGATCTCGATCAGCCCGGACGCCGTCAGCGCGCGCTGATTGTCTTCGGCGCTTGCAGTTGCAGCACTGCGCAGCCGTTCGCCGATGACGTCGCCGCTGTCGAGCGTCACGCGGATTCCAGCCACCTGCCCACCAGTGGCGGATGCACCGGCGGCGAGGCGTTCCAACTGGCGCCACGCGTCGTCGCGCCGCCCCCGCGCGGCGGCGAGCGCGCGCAACTCCGCGACGTTTCCGCTGAGCAGGAATCCACGGTTGTGCAACCGCATTTCGAGCTGCTGGAGCCTGACACGCTCGACGGTCTGCGTCACCTGTTGCGCATGCTCAACCGCCGCGAGGGCGCGCTGCGACGCGAAGGCGCCCCACCCGAACAGGATCACCACGCCGAGCCGCGCGCCAAACGACACCGTTTCGGCGATGCGCAGGCGTCCTTCGTCTTCGTGCTGGTCCATCTGGGGCATCCCGCTTCCTCGGGAAAACACTTTCATCACGCTGTCGTGCGGCCGGACGGCTGGCGCTGCACGTGGGCGTCGCGACGACGGGTCAGAGAACGTTGGTGTCGCTGCCACAGTATCGTCAGGTCGTTCGAGCCCCGACAGTGATAGCGGAGAGTCACGCCCACTCGAATGCCCGTGGCGTTCGCGCCTCGGCACGACGGAGGTAGGCACGGCCGGACGTGGGCATGCATGCTAGTATGTCAGAAGCCCGGAGCGCGGACCGCACGTACGTCACGCAATGCATCACGTCGGGTTAGGCACATGGGCTGCGAGGTCCAGCCGCGAGCCGTGACCCCGCGGGCGCGGTGATCGGCGGTTCCGTGAGGCAGTCCAGGCATCTATCGTGTGACCGTCCAGCCTCCAATCCGACCGCCCCATGCGCTGGCGTTCACTCCTTGCCTCCAGCCTGTTGCCGCTTTGCGTCCCGTTCTCCCTCGGCGCGCAGACGAAGTCGCTGCTCAATGGCACCGACCTCGCCGGCTGGCACGTGGACGTTCCCGCCGCCGACACGACGCCGGGGCTCCCCTCGCCCTTCACGGTGCGCAACGGGCGCCTCGTGATCGCCGGTGAGCCGCGCGGGCACCTCATCACCGACGCGAGCTATCGCAACTACCGCCTCGTGGTGGAGTACCGCTTTCCCGGCACGCCGGGCAACGCCGGAGTGCTCGTCCACGCCTCCACGCCGCGCGCGCTCTACGCCATGTTCCCGAAATCCATCGAGGTGCAGATGGAGTCGGGCAACGCGGGCGACTTCTGGTGCATCGTCGAGGATATCACGGTCCCCGACATGGTGCGCCGCCGCGGACCGCGCGCGGAGTGGGGCATCACCGAAGGGAAGGGCCGACGTATCCGTCATCTGGTGGAGGGCCTCGAAAAGCCGCTTGGTGAATGGAACCAGATGGTGGTCGAGGCGATCGGACGGACAGTCACCGTGCGGCTGAACGGCACGATGGTCAATCGCGGCACCAGCGCCACCGCCGATCGTGGCCAGATCGCGATCCAGTCGGAAGGCGCGGGCGTCGAGATCAGGCGGATCGCCCTCACGCCGCTGCGCCGCGTGCGCTGATCAGCAACCGTACGAAGCGCGACGTCGGTCTCCCGCGTCGCGCGAATCCTGCCAGACTCCCGTTTCACACGACTCGCATGGACACGACTCCCGTTCCACACGCCGACCCCGGCTCGACGCTGCCGAGTGGTTGGCAGTACGGTGCCATGTATCAGGTGTTCGTGCGCGCCTTTCAGGACAGCGATGGCGACGGCATCGGTGACCTGCAGGGACTGATCGCGCGCCTCGACTACCTCGAAGACCTGGGCGTCACGGGGCTCTGGCTCATGCCGGTGATGTCCAGCCAGGATCACGATCACGGCTACGCGGTGGTGGACTATCGCGACATCGAGACGCAGTACGGCACGCTCGCTGATCTCGACGCGCTGCTGGCCGCCGCACACGCCCGCGGCATGGGTGTGATTCTCGACTACGTGATGAATCACTGTGCGGCCGCGCACCCGGCCTTCGCGGCGTCTCGCAGCAGCCGCACCGATCCACTGCGCGACTGGTTTCTCTGGGCCGACACCAAGCCGGAAGGCTGGAGCATCTACGGCGGCGATCCCTGGCACGCCGATGCGACGGGATTTTATTTCGGTGCATTCTGGAACCAGATGCCCGACTTCGACCTGCGCAATCCCGCGGTGCTGGCGTGGCACCACGACAATCTCCGCTTCTGGCTGAACCGCGGCGTCGACGGGTTCCGCTTCGACGCCGTCGGCAACCTGATCGAGAACGGCAGCGGGCACTACGCCAATCAGCGCGAGAGCTACGCCATCGTCGCCGGCCTGGAGCGGCTGATCGACAGTTACGAAAATCGCTACATGGTCTGCGAGGCACCCAGTGACCCGGTGGGCTTCGCCAGCACTCATCCCGACGGCAGTGCGTTCGCCTTCGGCCACAACCACGACCTCATCGCGGCCGCACGCGGCGACGCGGGTGCACTCGCACGCGTCGCGGGCTTCCCGCACGTGGCGCCGCAGTCGATGGCCACGCTCCTCAGCAATCACGATGCGTTCGCCGGTGCGCGCGTCTTCGACCAGCTTGGCGGCGACCTGCAGATGATGAAGCTCGCGGCGGCGATGTACCTGCTGCAGCCGGGAGTTCCATTCATCTACTACGGCGAAGAGATCGGCATGGCCGGCGGTGCGGGCATGAGTGCCGACGCGAGCCTGCGCACTCCCATGAGCTGGACGCGTGAGGGCGATCGTCCGGGGTTCAGCACGGTCACACCGTTCCGCGAGCTCTCGCCGAACGTGACGTGGAGCAACGTGCAGGTGCAGCGCGCCGATCCCGATTCGCTCTTCAGCTTCTATCGCGCGATCCTCGAGCTGCGGCGCAGTCGTCCGTCACTGCGCTGGGGTACGTACAGTCACGTCACGGTGCAGGGCAACATTCTCGGTTTCGTACGCCGGTCGGGTGACGAGGTGACCATCGTCGCCATCAACACCGGTCGCGATGCCGGCGTCGTCAACATCTCCGGACTCGACCCGCATGCGAGCTACGAGGCCTTCTGGCCGTCGACGTGGCGTCCGCTGCAGATGGACGAGCGCGGCGCGCAGTCCATCGTGCTGCGGCCGCAGTCGATCGCGGTGTTCGGCTGCTTTGCCCCTGACTGACGCGGTCGGTCTCCCCGAATGACGAACGCCCTCCCGATGCTGCGGAGGGCGTTCGTGTCTGCATCCGTGCGCTCAGCTGAGCCCGAGCTTGCGCAATACCTCGGGTGGCGGCGCGTCCCACCGGGACAGCGGTACGTTGCCGACGTATTGCAGGTCCTTCATGCCAGCCTCCGACGTGTAAAATCCACTCTGCGTGAGGTTGCGAATTTCACCGAAGAATCGCGCCGCGGCCTTGTACTCGGGCTTTGCATTGGGCCAGTAGCAGATGTCGTCGCAGATCGCCGTGCGCTGCGCGATCGTCAGCGCGGTGAAGTCACGCCCGAAGCGCTTGCCGCTTTCGACGTTCAGCCAGGTGAGTCCGCCCCGCACCCGTACCGCGGCTTTCTCCGCCCAGTCGTAGGGCGCGCTGACGTACTCGTTGATGAATGCCGGCACACCGACGGTGGACGCCGCCGGGCTGTGCGCATCCGCCGGGATGATCATGTCGCAGAGCGCCGCGAGCGTCGCCAGTTCGCCCGCCGACAGCAGGCGTGGCCACGGCGACTTCGGCGCGATCAGGTCCGGATCGGTGGGCGTGCCGCGCGGTCCGCTCTTCGGTGGCACCGGGGCCACACCGGGCTTCGGCCGTCGCGTGATCTGCACCGGCTGCTGCGCCTCGGCACCCGTCGGTGTCAGCCCCTCGGCGATCGATGCCGTGGCGGCCGCTGCGGCGATCACCTTCAGCGCCTCTCGCCGATCCATCGGCGATGTCTGTTCGTCGCGCATCAGATGTTCCCCCGCTTCAGCTCGGCCATGATGTGATCGCACGTGCGCCACGCCAGCGCGAGGATCGACAGCGTCGGATTCTTGTCGGCGTTGGAGACGAACACCGAGCCGTCTGCCACGAAGAGATTCTTCACGTCCCACGACTGGCCGTACTGGTTCAGCACCGACGTCTTCGGATCGGTGCCCATGCGACAGGTGCCGACTTCGTGAATGATCTGCCCGCCCGCGGCAATTGCCTTCGCACCGTCGGTGTGCACGGTGCTGGTGACCTTGCCGCCCATCGCCGTGATGATCTCGGCGAACGTCTTCTGCATGTGCGCCGCCTGACGCGTCTCGTGATCCGACCACTTCCAGTGAAAGCGCAGCACCGGAATGCCCCACTGATCCACTACGTTCGGATCGAGGTCGCAGTACGAGTCTTCGTTGGGGATCATCTCGCCGCGACCGTCGAACCACATGAAGCTGCCGTAGAAACGGCGCGCCTCCTCCTTCAGCTTCGTGCCGTACGCGCCGTTGGTGAACGTGTCGAGATTGCCCATGAAGCCGGCGCCCGGCATGCCGCGACCGCCGCCGAACTCGATGTGATAGCCGCGCGCGAAGTCGAGCTGTCCGGCCAGCTGCTCCTTGTACTTCCACCACGGCACGTACATGTGCATGCCGCTGGCGCCGTCGGTGTTGTGCGGCGGCAGGTTCTCGAGGATCGGGATCTGGCCACCGACGCCCGCACCCACCGTGTCCATCAGGTACTTGCCCACCAGGCCACTGCTGTTGGAGAGGCCGTTGGGGAACTGCGCACTCTTCGAGTTCAGCATGATGCGCGCGCTTTCACAGGCGCTCGCTGCCAGCACCACGACGCGCGCCGTCACCTTGCGATCGGTGCGCGTGGTCTTGTCGATGTAGTGCACGCCCGTCGCCTTGCCGCTGGCGTCGACCGTGACTTCGCGCACCATCGCATCGGCCACGATGTCGACGTTGCCGGTCATCAGCGCCGGCGGCAACAGCACCGTCGTCGACTGGAAGTTTGCCTTCACCGAACAGCCCCACCCGCACGGCGTGGCCCAGAGGCAGGCCTGCCGCTGCCGCATCGACTGCGCCAGCACACGCTGCGCGAGCGGGTTATCGGGGTGGATCTTCTTCGGCAGCACGTCGGCATCCTGCCGCTGCGTCATGATCGCGAGATGCGCCGGAATGACGGGAATGCCAAGCGGCGCGGCATGCTTTTTCGTCAGCAGTTCGGTGGCGCGCGGCGCGGGGGCCGGCTGCAGCACGCCTGGTGACGAGGCGGGCGTGTTCTCGAGGTTGTCGTCGCCGCCGTACACGCCGATCAGCATCTCGGTGCGATCGTAGTAGGGCGCCATCTCGTCGTACGTCATCGGCCAGTCAGCACCGAGTCCGTCGCGCGACTTCGGCTTGAAGTCGTATGCACCCATGCGCAGCGAGATGCGGCCCCAGTGATTGGTGCGGCCGCCGAGCATGCGCGCGCGCCACCACTTGAAGTCGGTACCGGGGGCGTTGGTGTACGGCTCGCCCGGTACGTCCCAGCCGCCATCGACCGTGG
>JAYWIJ010000289.1:0-6428 GCA_043788935.1 Gemmatimonadaceae bacterium
GTCCCGACGCGACCCGTGTCTCGAGACGGCGCCCGACGGCGTCCGGCAAGGTGGTCTGCGCCAGGCCGATGCTGCGCAGCACGCGGCCGTATCCCACACGCACCGACGTGTACGCCGGTCCGTAGTTTCCATCGAGCAGGCCGGCCAGCTGCTGCTCCGCGTTCTCGAAGCGGCCGCCGGCGCCCGCCGACGAGAACCGCGTGCCGCGTCCTTCGATGCCGATCGTCGAATGCAGCGAACGGATGTCGAACATCGGATTCACGAACCAGCCGGTGTTGTCGAGCGCACCGAGCGTGGAATTGTCGTCGTGCTGACGCCAGCCGCCGGCCGACACCGTGGTGTTCGGCGTCACGCGCTGCGAGAGCGTCGCCCCGATGTCGTCGGTGGCGCGCGCGAAGGCACGACTGCCGCCGGGCGCATGCATCACGCGCAGATCGAGGAGCGAACCGGCACGGGCGCGACGGTAATTGCCCGCCACACCGATGCCGCTTCCCCCAGTGAACGATCGGTACCCGACCTCGCTCACGAGTTGCCCGCCACCGAGGCTCGCCACTTCGGTGCTCACCGAGAGCGCGTCGAGCGTGCGTTCGATCACGCCGTCACGCAGCGACACGCCCTGCAGCCGCGTCGTGCCCCAGCCGTCGCGTCGCGCCACTTCGGCGCCCGTGAACCGGCCGGCTGCCGTGGCAAGGGGATGCCGCGGCGAGAAGCCGAAGGGACGCGATGCAAAGGCGCCCATCGAATAGGAGCCCGCGCGAACGGTGGACGCCGCGCCGAGCGCATTGAGGAAGAAGCCGCCCAGCTCCGACTGCTGCAGCCCCAGCGCACCCGCCGTGATATCCAGATGCGGTGATTTCAGCGAGACGACCGGCGGACCGTATCCGGCGCCGGCGCGGGCGAGTCCGTACCCGGCGGCATTGTCGGCCACACTGGCCATGCTCACGCGCGCCGACACGAACACGGAGTCGGCGATGGCGCCGTTCACCGTCGCGATGTACCCCGTGGCGAGCTGCCCGTCCGGCGCGGCAGCGGCGACGGCGGTGAGTGCCATTTGCGGCCCCGTGCGAACACCGGTCTGCGTCTCCCGCACATCGACGTACACGTCGGTGCTCGCCACGATCGCCCCCGCAGCACTCAGCACGAGGCGGACCGGCGACTGACCCAGCGCATAACCCGGCGGAATCCACAGTCGCAGCGCGCCGCGACGCACATCGCCCGAGGCGATCGACCACACACCACTCAGGTCGTCGCTGCCCACGCGCCAGCCTTGCGGCAGCACGGACGACAACACGACCTGCTCACCGTTGTTTCCGGCGTTGCGGATTTCGTAGCGCACCGCCGTCCAGGTGCCACGCACGCCCGCGAGGAAGGCGTCGGGCACCACCAGCTGCAGATGGCGCTGCTCCGGCACGTCGATGTCCAGCGGCACGCCGACGACGCGTCCGGTGGCATCGCTGAATTCCACCATCGCCTCGGCGGTCCGTCCTGCATGCGCCGATCGCAGCACGTTCAGTGTCACACGCACTGACGGCTCCGTGCCGCCGACGGCGCCACGGTCGTTACCGAGCACACGCACCGCACGGCCGGAGAACACCTGGAACGAGACGCCGTCCACTGTTTCACCCGCCACGCGGAACGCAGCCGGCACGGGAATGCGAAGCACCGCGATGCTGCCAGAGCCAGCCTGCACGCGCATCGCCGGCAGCAGCGTCACCACGGGCACGGCGCTCTCCCTGACGAGCGTCGCGAACAGCGAGCGCGATCCCACCTGCCTGATCACCGACGGCACGGCGGTGATCGGAAAGGTCTCGCCCATCGGTTGCTGCGCGCGGACCGACACCGGCAGCACGGCTGCGGCAAGCACCGCCGCGTACATGCGGAACCGCGTCAGGTGCTGTGTCATCAGCCGTTGCTCGACTGGAACACGATCGACGGCTGGAACGTCAGCGGTGCCGTGGTCCACGACACGTCGACGCAGAGATACACGCGTCGTGTGGTGGTGACACCGTTGCCTGGCCCCGTGAACAACACCGTCAGCGCATTGGGGACGGCCGTGCTGCACGTCGCCAGCGCCGGTGCCGCCGCATTCGCCGCGCCAAGGAAATAACGCACGGTCGGTGTGGTGGCACTGCTGCTGAACTGCACCGTGCAGGTCGCGCTGTTTCGCCGGCAGAGCACCGACACATCCACGAAGCCAGCAATCACGCGACCCGTCGACGCCGTCAGCGACGTGAGGTCGGTGATGGTGGCCGCGGTGGTGATCGCCGTATAGGTCGTGGTCAGCGTGGCTTGGTTCTGCGCCCACGCCACGCACGGCATCGACAGCGTCAGGATGGCACTTGCCAGCATGGCGGCGATGCCGCACGGAGCACGCATCACGGCACCTCGTGATCGAGTTGCGCCGCGGCCAGCTCCGGGCCACCGAAGTCCACGATTGCCAGCAGCGTGTACTTGCCCTTGGGCGCAAGAGGCAACACGGCCGACACCTGCATCACGGCACCGGGCAGCGCATAGATGGCCGGCAGCGGCACGGTAGCCAGCACGGAGTTGTCGTCCCGGCGGATCTCGATGCGCCCCTGGCCCAGCAGGTGACGCTCGCCGCTGTTGCGGAACGTGACGGTGGCCTGCTCCGCGCCGGCCCGGGTGCTGCGCGCCCGCACGACCACGTCGCTGACCTCGCCATCGAGTCGCAGTCCGCCCGGGGAAGCGTACACCTTCACGCCGGTGCGCAGCGTGTAGAGCAGCGTGCGGCCGCTGGTCTGCCGCACCGGCTGCTGTGCCTCCACCAGGACGATGCTCCAGCATTCGCTGCGCTGCTGCGCCGTCAGCGTCGAGTCGAGATCCACCCGCACGGCCTGACTTTCACCTGGCGCGAGCGAGACGGTCAGCGGAAACACCTTGAGTGCGTTGGCGCAGCTGCCCGCCTGCGTGCCGGCCGGAAAGAAGCGATTCGAGCCGTCCGCGGCGCGATCCCAGTCCTCGATCCGGATCACCGCCTGCGCTCTCTCCGTGCCTTCGTTGCGCACCAGCAGGATGCCCCCGCGCGACTCGGCCACGTCGGACCGCAGGAACATCTCCGTCCGGTCGATGGCGAACTGCGCCTGCGCCGCGCCGGAGCCGAGGAGCGCGATGAGGGCGCCGACCGCGGCGCGCGCACGTGGGGTGCATGCAAGCGTGATCATGGCGAGGTCAGTGTGTAGCGAACCTGCAGGCTGTACGTGCCCGGCGGATCCGTCAGCCAGTTGTACGTGGTGTTGTAGCCGATCGTGTACAGCGTCGCGGCCGTGGCGGGCGCCGCGCTCACGAGTGCGGAACCGGTGCCGGCGACTGGCAATGCCGCCGTCGCGAAATTGTCGGCACTGAAGCGCAGCGATGACGCGGGCTTGGTGTTCGTGCCGCCCGCGAAGGTCGCCGTCGCGGCCGAGACGGTGATGGTGTGAGCCGCATTGCTGCGGACCGTCAGTGTCACGGCGTTCGGGGTGTTGATGCCGGCCGGCGAATTGAAGGCGGCTGGCGTCGGCACGGCCAGCGATGTGGCGCCGGCCGAGAGTTCGAGTCGTGCGGCGTACACCGTCGTGCGCTGTGCATTCAGTGAGACGCTGCAGGCGTTGCCGGTCGCGCACGACAGCTGCGCGCCGACCGGTGGTGTGGCCAGCATCGCCGTCGCGATGAGGATGACAGCGGGAATGGCAGACGACGTCGGGTGGGGCATCGTTTTTTCAGTGCCGGTAAGTGCGTGCGGCGGGTGGCCCGCGGTGCGTCGTGACATCACGACGCACCGCGGAGCCGACCACATCACGGAGCGGTGAGCGTGTAGTTGAGCGCCAGCGTGTACGTGCCCGGCGTGTCGATCGTCCAGCTGTACTTGGTGTTGTAGCCGATCGTGTACACCGTCGACGCGGTGGCACTGGCCAGCGTGCCCAGCGTGGTGCCCGCACCGGCGAGTGCCTGGAACGTCGTGCCGCCGTCGACCGTGTAGGTCAGGTCACCGGCCAGCTTGTTGCCCGAGCCGCCCGTGAAGTTCGTGGCGGCGGCGGCGGCGGTGATCTTGTACGCCGCGTTGCTGTTCACCGTCAGGGTCAACGCCGCGAGCGTGTTCACACCGGCGGGGGTGTTGAAATCGGCCACGGCCGGAGCGACCAGTGTGGTGAGGCCCTGGCTCAGCGTCATGCGCGCCACGTACGGAACCGTGCTGCTGACGATGTTCTGGACCACACAGCCGCCGGCGTGTGCCGACCCCGTGCCGGTGCAGATGGCCGAGGTGATCTGCGCCTGGGCCGTGACCGTCGCCATTACCATTGCTGCCGTCATCGCAGCGAATCGTGCCAACTTCATTTTCCTGCCTCCTGAAAGTGTGTGTTGCGTCGCGCAGGCCGACCGTTCAGCCATGCCGACACCCTTCGACCACGTGGGCTCCGGTGCGACCGGCGCCGTGGCGAGGCCGGGAGCGCACCGCCATGGCGCCGTGCTCCCCGGTACTCTTCCGGTCCGCTGCACCGACCACGCGTGGTGGATCGTGACCTCCGCTCCACCGGCGCGTTGTTCCCGGCTGACCGCGATTCCAGCCGCGGCAAACGCCTGTCGCCACCGCCCAGCCATTAGAACAACCACATGACGCGCATCATCCGTTTAACGGCACAAACCGGTGTTTTCCTGGCCTGCTGCGCGGGGTGCCTGGGTGATTCCACCGGTCCGGAGGGCACCGCGCCGGTGGCGGGGACGTGGCAGTTCAGCGGTCGCCAGACCGTCGGCACTGCCGCCACGCTTGCAGGCACGCTGGTGCTCCAGTCGCAGTCACGGACCACCTACTCCGGCTCCCTCGACGTCGTGGCGACGCTCGCCGGTGCAGCAGCGCAGCGCCTCGCCGGCCCGGTCAGCGGGCGTGTCGTCAACGAGTCGACCGTGGACTTCGCGGCCACGCTCAGCGGCATCGAACGCCAGCACATCGGCACCGTCGTGGCCGACACCATCAGCGGCACCTGGCTCGAAACGAGCGGCAACAGCGTCGGCGCCAGCGGTACGTTCCGGGCGATCCGCACCGCCCGCTGAACGCACGAAGGGCCGACGGCAGCAGCCGTCAGCCATACACCATCATTGCGCCATCATCATATCGCAATAAAGCCAGTGTCGCTATGGAATGATCGTATGGCTTTCTGATGTCGCTACACTGGCGCCACCATACTCCACGACCGCCCGCAGCCGGACAGGCCCTCGCAGCGATGCTGGCAACGGCACCCGCGCTGTCACGGCTGCTCCTGGCAACGCCTGCAGCATCGGCAACGGCACCGTCGCCAGCACCCGCTCATCAGTGCCGCGGATCTCGAGATGGCCAGCCCCTTTGAGGTGCCGGTCGCCGGTATTCCGGAACGTCACGGCCGCCAGCGACGACGCGCTGTGGGCTGCCTCCGAGTGCTCCACCTCCACCTCGCTGATCTCGCCGGCGGCCCGGGAGTCGGAGGGCTCGGCAAACACCTTCATCCCCGTCCGCACGGTGGCGAGCACCATGGTGCCCGACTCGTCGCGCACGCGCTCCTCCGACTCGATCAGCACCACGCTCCAGCACGCCGACCGCACCGCGCCATCGAGGCCGACCTCCACGGCGCGGCTTTCATCCGGGGCGAGCGTGAATTCCGTCGGCGTCACGGTCAGGACCGTGGCACAGCTTCCCGGCTGCGTGCCCGGCTCGTAGAACCGGTGCGCGCCGTCGGCACCCCGGTCCCAGTCCTCGATGCGGATCACGGCGCCGACCCGCGCGCGGCCCGTGTTACGCACCATCACGACGCCGCTCCGCTGCGTGGCGCTGTCGGGGCGCAACACCATTTCGGACCGGTCCACGGCGATCTGCCCCTCTGCAGCGGTGCCCGCGCACAGCGCGACGAGCACGATCAGCCGGCAACGGGTCCGATGCAGGGCGGTGAGTGACATGGCGCGGTGGGGTGGTGGGAGATCGCGAACGACGCCACCCCCAATCGCCAGACACAGGCCGTCCTCGGCGCGGCGGCGGGACGTGCAACGCTGGCGGCCTCAATGCCCTGCAAGTCGTTCACATGCAACGACTTCACGCTGTCGTGCACGCGCCGGGCAAGCACGGCACGACACCTCGGACGCTGCACTCGCGCCACATGCTGCACCGATCACGTCACCCGTTTCCCACAGTGCGCGCAGGGCGGGACGCGTTCACCCGCGCCGCAGGCTCCGCGCCCACTCGTACACCCCCTCGTACCGCTCCGCCGCATGCTCCCACGAGTTGTTCTCGCGCATGCCACGCTCCCGCAAAATCGCCCAGCTGCGCGTCTCGACGTACGCCTCGAGCGCACGGTCGATGGCCTCGATGAAATGGCGCGGCTCGTACTGATGAAACACGAAACCGTTGCCATCCCACCCTTCGCGCACCGTGTCATTCAGCCCACCCGTCGCCCGCACGATGG
>JAYWIJ010000290.1:0-6420 GCA_043788935.1 Gemmatimonadaceae bacterium
ACGAGGGCGCGGCTGCTCTTCGGCAGGATGCCCTGCATCGCCTTCGTCACCGCCTCGTTCTGGTTGTTCGACAGGCTGAAGTCGATCTCGCCATTGGCGAACAGCCGATGCAGCGCGGCCACGTCGGGAGGATACTGCGTGCCATTGCGCCAGAGCGACGGCTTCAGCGAGTCCAGCCATGCGAACAGTCCCGTGCGCGCCACGAGGTACCGCGTGGAATCGAAGCCACCACGAAAAAGATCAACGCCGCCACCGAACGAGTAGAGCAGGCCTTTCAGGAACGTGGTCCCGGCGAAGCTCTGGTCGTACGTGAACCGGCCCGGATGCGCGCGAATCCATGCGGCAAGTTCGGCGGTGGTGCGCGGTGGCTGCGGCGTACGGGCGCTGTCGTAGATCAGCGCGAGCTGCACCGTACCCCACGGCGATTCGAAGCCGGCGGGGTCCTGTTCGAAGTCGCGACTGATGATCGGCGAAGCGCTGTCGACGAGCGCGGCGGCGGGCAGCACCTGACTCCACGGGCCGCCGAGCAGATTGCGCGATCGCAGCGCGCCGAAGGTCTCACCGTTGATCCAGAGCAGACTGGCAGTGCCCGTCGCGGCACCGGCTTCGCGCTCGACGGTGAGCTGATCGACCAGTTCATTGCCCTGACCGTTCACCGCCTGCAGCGTGATGCCGTACTGCGCCTTCACCCGCGGCGCGACCCACTGGTCCACGAACGCGTTCACCGCCGGGTCGCCACGCCACATGCGCCAGATCACGGTGCTGCCGCGGGCCCGCGCCATGACACTGTCCCACGGCAGCGCGGCGATGGCCGCGGCGGACGCCGGTGGTGCGGACGTGCGCGCACACCCCGCCACCAGCGCACCAGTCAGCAGCGCGAGCAGCGCAGCGTGGCGCACACCACCGATGAGTGACGTCTTCAACAGATCTGCAGGTCAGAAGACATACGTCGCAGACAACTGCACCTGTCGCGCTGGGGCCGCGCTGGGATAGACCACCGCGTCGCCCGGTCGTCCGACCTGCGTGCGTGCTCCTCCACCCGGAAGCCCGTTGGCGTAGCCGCTGACGTTGCGCGTGTTGAGCGCGTTGAACAGGTCGCCGCGGAGCTGTACCCGACCCAGCGCATAGCCGGCGCTGAGGTTGAGCAGCGTCGCCGCAGGCAGCCGCTCGCCGTTTCGCGGGACGCCGAAGAACCGGTCCTGATTGCCGAGGAAGCCATTACCGAAGGTATCGCCCGAGCCATCGAGATCGCAGAACGAGGCGCCGCAGAAGCCGGCGATACGATTGATCGGCGTCCCCGACTGCACATCGAGCACGGTGCTCAGCGTGAGGCGCTTCACGCCGGTATAGACCGCACGCAGCGACAGCTTGTGACGGCGATCGTTTACCGCATCGGCCCACTCGGCATCGAAATCATTGCCTTGCGTGGCGTTGAAGTTGATGTCCTCGGTGTCGTTGCGGCTGCGGCTGAGCGTGTAGTTCGCATCGAGCAGAATGGTGCGTTCGGGTTGCCAGCGAATGGCGGTGGTGGCGCCGATGTAGTCGGCTTCACCGAGTGAGGCCGAGGTGCTGAGCCGACGATAGCTGCCGGTGACGGGCGCCACCGGGCGGAAGCCGTCGCCTTCGGACACGGGCACCGAGGTCACGTCGGTGGCGCGGATGCCGCGCGTGTTGGCGTTCAGGTCATACGAGAGCGGCAGGTTGCGCGTCTGCGTGGCGACCAGGTCGAACGTCACACCGACCGCCGGCGTGAGTTGGTACTGCGCGCCGACGCTGACCTGATCGCTGTACGGCTGCTCGAGGCCGAGCGCGAAGAGACGGCGAATTTCGCGCGGCGGAAAGGTGCTCACCTGATTGGCCAGCGAGGCACCGCGCGGTCCCTGCAGGTAGGCGGGCGCCTGCGCGCCGTCGAGCGTGATGGTGGCGTTGCCCTGCGGCCCGAACTGCACGGCGTCGGAGTAGATCGCGTACGGGAAGCGGCCTGTGTACCGGCCGGCCCCCGCGCGCAGCACGGAGCGATCGGTCGGAGTCCAGTTCACCGACAGACGCGGCTGGAAGTTGTTCAGGTCCGGCGTGCTTTCACCCCGGCTGGTGAGGTCGTCGTAGTCCCAGCGCAGGCCGGCGTTGAACGTCACTGAGGATGTCGGGACCCATGTATCCTCGATCCACGCGCTGGTCAGGAGTTGCGACAGGTTCACCTGGGCTTGGCGTGCATCCACCGTGTAGCGGAGCACCTGCGCGTTGGACGGCACGTCACTGAAGGTGTAAAAGTCGTTCGCCGACGGCGTGATGTTGCCGGTGTTGAGCACCGTGTAGCTGCCGATCGGGTTGGTGTTGGAGCCCGTGAGGCGGAATGCGCTGCGCGCCGCGTCCACACCGGCGCTCAGCGTGTGGCGCTCGCCCAATTCGCGACGGTGTTCGGTGCGGAACTGGAACTGCCGCTCCGACTCGTCGAACACGAAGTTGCTGGAGCCGACGATGGCCTGCGTGACCGTGTTGCCGGGGCGCGACGGATCGTTGGCGACGATCGTCACCTGCGGCACGGCGAAGCTGCTGCGCGTGGGCGGGAAGTTCCAGCGGAAGGTGCCGAACTGCAGCGACGTCACCTGACTGGCGCGCCCGTTGCTCAGCGGGGCGCGATGCGTGAGGCTGGTCAAGCTGCCGATGCGCTGTGTGCGCGTGTCGGCCTCGGGGGCGAGGATGCCACTGCCCTGACCTGCGCGGTCGGTGCTGGTGAGCGCGACCTTCGCGGTAAGGCTGCCAGCGGCGCCGAGGCCGTGATCGAGCCGCGCGAAGCCCTTGTAGATCTGCCGCAGCTCGCGACCCACGAACGGAACGCTCACCGTGCTGGCGATGCGATCCTCGTTCTCGTTGGTGTACTCCAGCGCGCCGAAGATGAAGGTGCGGTTCTTCACCAGCGGTCCGCCGCCGGCCGCACCCACCTGCGTGCGACGGAAGCCGTCCTGCGCCTTGTTGAACGCTGACGCGTTGCCGCCGGGCACGATCTTGGCGCGCGCGTCGAACGGTACACCGGGGCGATTGTACACGAACGCCTCGCCGCCCCACGTGGCCCGGCCGGCGCGCGTCTCGTACTGCACCACACCATTGCTGCTGCGCCCGATGTCGGCGCCATAGGTGTTGGCAGCTACGCCCAGCCGTTCGAGCGCCGACAGCGGCAGCTCGACGCGTGCGCCACCGAGAAATCCTTCGTTGTTCTCGAGACCATCGATGGTGTACGACGTGTACAGCGCGTTGGCGCCGTTGATCGTCAGCCGTGGCGCATCGCCGAAGAAGCCCGTGGCCTGCGCCACGTTCGGCAACGCGAATGCCAGCGAGATCGGGTCACGTGAATCGGTAGGCAGCGCATTCAGCTCGACGCGCTCCACGGTGCCGCCGACGGTCGCCGAATTCCGGTTCAGCAGCTGCCGCGGGCGATCGGAGACCACGCTGACCACGGAGAGCTGCGCCGCGGTGGAATCACGCAGGCGCCGGCAGCCGGCCAGGCTCGGGCGACGTGCGCAGGCGGCGCTGTCGGGACGGACGGAGGGCACCTGCGCCTGAGCGAGCGACGGCAGGGCCAGCAGGGCAGCAACGCGGAACGTGTGAAGAGGGCGCATCGGGAGGAAGATAAGTTTGGTCGGGCGACGCCCGGCGTTCGACTAGCCTTGGGTCCGCCAGAACGTTCCCGCACCTCCTACGACCCGTGAGCCGAACCGGATGTTGATGAACACCTTGCGCGACAACGCCCTCTTCGGAATCACCTGGCTGGAGTGGATCCGCGGCCTGATCATCGGTGTCGCGACCACGGCCTCACTGTGGGGCATTCGCGAACTGCTGATCCGTCGGCTCGACAACGCGCACTCCACCGACACGTGGGTGGACGACCTGTTCCTGCTGCTGGCGCGCCGCACCTCACGCATCTACATGATCGCGATGGGCGTCGCCGCGGCAGGTCTCTACGAGACCTCCGACCGCCAGCTGCCCACGTGGCTGCGCCTGCTGCTGATCGCGGCATTCTGCTGGCAGCTGCTGCGCTGGGCCAACACGGGTATCGACTTCTGGCTCGGCTCCATGGGCCGCACCTCCGATGGCGCACAGCACAGTCGCGCATCGCTGGCCGTGGTGGGCGTGCTGATTCGCGTGGCGGTGTTCGTGATCGTGCTGGTGCTCGCGCTCGACAACTTCGGCATCAACGTCACCGCGCTGGTCACGGGCCTCGGCATCACGGGCATCGCGGTCGCGCTGGCGGTGCAGAACATCCTCGGCGACCTGCTGGCCGCACTGGCCATCGCCTTCGACAAGCCGTTCGCCGTCGGCGACGAGATTCACGTGGGCGACATCACCGGTCGCGTCGAGAAGGTGGGCCTCAAGACCACACGCCTGCGACTGGGCACGGGTGAAGAGGTGAGCATCGCCAATGCCGAAGTGATGAAGACGCGGCTCACCAACAACTCACGCACGGTGCGCCGCATGCTGCCGATCACGGTGGGCCTCTCCACCAACGGCGTCAGTGGCGCCGAGCTGCTGGAGATCGCCGTGAAGTGCGAAGCGGCGGCGAGCGACGTCGAGGGTGTCTCGTCGGCGAAGGCGCGACTGCACGCGGTGGTGGACGGTCGTGCACGCATCGTGGTCGAAGCCGTCCTCGACTCCCCCGCCGCACTCGGCACCGCACGCCCGCTGCTGATCGCAGCCCTCGCCGACGCTGCGGCAACACCCGAGCGGCCGGTGCTCGGGGTCTCGTAGGTGGAAGGTCATTTCACCACGTCGCCGACTAGAGACGGGCGTAGTGCGCCTCGATGCGCTCGAGCGCGACGCCGGTGCCGTCTTCGGCTTGCACGCGCGCGCCGAGTGACGCGGCCGCATCGTGCATGGTCGTGTCGGTGCGCATGCGGACGAGTGCTGCGGCGAGATTGGCAATCGTGAGATCGCGACGCTTGATGGGTGGCGGAGAGACGCCGAGTTGTTCGAGGCGCGTGCCCCAGAACTGCTGATCGAAGCCGAGTGGCACGACCAGCGACGGGACGCCGCTGCGAACCGCGGCACCCGTCGTGCCGGCGCCGCCGTGGTGTACGAGCGCGCTGCTGCGCGGGAAGAGCCAGGCGTGCGGCACCTCCTTCTCGACGTGCGCCCATGACGGCAGTGCGGTGTCGCCGAGCGAGCCCCAGCCCTGCAACAACACGACGCGCGTTTCGGCGCGCTCGCTGGCCGCGAGCACGGTGCGCGTGAGCCACTCGGCGTCCTGCGGCGTCATGCTGCCGAAGCCGATCGTGACGGGTGCAGGGCCCGCGTTGATGAAGCGCGCCAGTGCAGGCGGCGGCTCGTAGCGTGGTTCGTCGAGATACCACCAGCCGGTGGGCACCACCCATGACGGCCAGTCGTCCGGCGCCGGCAGCACGGACGGGCTGTAGCCGTAGAGAATCGGGTACGCCGACGAGCGCTGCGACGCGAACGGGCCGCGGAGTGCGACGGGCGGCGCGTTGAATTCACGCTGTCGCCAGCGGTTCACGTGCTTGCGTGACGGCTGCCACAGCAGCTGTTCGCCGACGAGGTGTGAGAGTCGGTTTCGGCGACGATCCCACACCGTTTCCGGCGTACGGTAGGTGAGGCCCGCCGCAGGGAAGGCATGCGTCGGCGTGAGCGGCTGCATGAAGCCACCGATCACCGGCAGGCCGCGGATCTCGTGCAGCTGCGCCGCCGCCATGCAGACGGCGCCGTAGAGCACCACGTCGGCATCGGCGGTGACGCTGACCAGATCGCGGAGCAGTCCCTCGAACAGCGCCGGGAAGTCGCGGCCGAACTCCCGCACGAATTGCCAGAGTCCCGAGAGCGAGCCGTTGCTGAGCCATGCGTTTGCACCCGGGTTGCTGAGCATGCGGCCCGGATCGCCATGCAGCGCGCGGAAGTGCATGCCGTGCGACACGATCCACGGCTCGAACTGCGAGTGCGTGGCCAGGGTGACGTGATGCCCGACCGACGCCGCACGCACGGCCAGCGCCAGATACGGCTGTACGTCGCCGCGGGAACCCGATGTCACGATCACGAGATGCATGCGGCTGGAATATGTCCCGGGCCGCCTATGTTTCAGGCATGTCGCAGACCGAGATCATGCCGCCGGCGCTGGAAAAGGTGCTGACGCGCTTCCGGGCCATGGGCCGCGAGGAGAAGATGGCGAGCCTGGTGGCGTACGCCCGCAAGCTGGAACCCTTGCCGGAGAGCCTCGCGTCGCTGGATCGCACCGCCTTCACCGTGCCCGAGTGCCAGACGCGCGTGGACATCTTTCCGGAGATGCGCGAGGGACGGCTGCACTTCTTCGCCGACGTGAACGTCCGTGAATCGCCCACCGTCGCCGCCGTGCTGGCGATCGTGTTTCAGGCGGTCAACGGCCAGCTGCCCGCCGCGACGCTCGCCATCCCAAACGAC
>JAYWIJ010000291.1:0-26366 GCA_043788935.1 Gemmatimonadaceae bacterium
CTGTGTCATCGTGCCCGTGCTCCTACGCCCCCACCAAGAACCTGCGCCTCCCCGACTTCACCCGAGCGGTGATGCGACAACTATCCTGACACAGGGGGCATCTGTCCCAGCACCGCCCGTACCTCGTCGCGTGTCAACACCGATGGCAATCGCGCCGGCTGCCGCGCGCGCGGCAGTTCGCCCTCCAGCTCCACAGGCGCCTCCAGCACCACTGCATACAGGAACCTGAGCGCGGCGAGCGCCTGATTTTGCGTCGAGGCACTCACGTTCGCCGAGTTGGTCAGCATGCACAGAAACGCCCGGACCTCCACTGCACCGCACCGCACCGCTGCGCAGTCGGCAGTCGCCGAACCGTACGTAAAGGCGGATCCAGGCAACATACGTGTCGCAGGTTCGCGCGCTGTAGCGGCGCAGCCGAAGACGCTCACGCACCACGTCAAGCAGCCGTGTCGGTGTCCAACGAACCGGCCCGACCGGACCACGTTCGCGACCGGCGTACATCGGCGGCGCCGCCAGTGACATCGCGAGTGATCGGCACACGGTCCTGCGTCCGTTTTCGACGGTGAATCCGCCACTCCTGCGCGACACAACGGTGCGCGCCGACAGCCACGGATGCATCACCGATTTCCGCCGCCTGACGAACTTCAGCGGCGCGCCATGCTGCACTGCGGCGATTCCTTGCCGCACCTGCACCGGTCGCGTGCCCATCCCTGCACGTGGCACGATCCAAAAAGGTTCGAGGTGCTGAACGCCGCGCGCGAAAGGCACGCATGCCGCGAGGATCCCTCCGTGCCCCTGTGCTCCCCGTGCCCTCCGCGTGACCTCTCCGGGCGCGCCGGGCGCACGACAGCGCGAGCGGCGTAACGTCCCGGTCCCTCGCGTGAGCCCGCGG
This sequence comes from Gemmatimonadaceae bacterium, assembly GCA_043788935.1. GTDB lineage: Bacteria > Gemmatimonadota > Gemmatimonadetes > Gemmatimonadales > Gemmatimonadaceae > JACMLX01. Next base: position 893 of record JAYWIJ010000291.1, read on the forward strand.
TTCCCGCGCAATGAACGTCTACGGAAAAACCCGTTGACAAACCGACCTACGGACTCCATAGTACGGAAGAACCCGTAGCCACGGAGCCGCATAGATGGACGACACCCTGTACTTCCCGCCCCGCGAACTGGCGGTCATGAGTATCCTCTGGCGCACCGGCGGTGCCACGGTGGCCGAAGTGAAGGAGGCGCTCGAGGAGCCACTGGCCTACACCACCGTGCTGTCGGCGCTGCAGACACTCGAGGAAAAAGGGTACGTCACGCACGAATCGGAGGGGCGCGCCTATCGCTACCGCGCCACCGTGGCGGCGGAGACGGCCGGTGACAGCGCCCTCGCCCGGGTCCGCGAGTCGATCTTCCACGGGTCGGCCGAAAAGCTCTTCGCGCACTTCGTCTCCGATGACAAGCTCAGCCGAGCCGAGCTCGAGCGGATGCGCCGGCTGCTGGCCGCGCGACTCGGGGAGGAGGCATGATCGCCTGGACGATCGCGCAGATCGCGCTGCTTGGCGTCCTGCTGGCGGTGGCCGCGTACGCCGCCGAGTCGGGGCTGCGTGCCGCCGGACGGCCCACGCGCTGGGCCTGGGTCGGGGCACTGGTGATGCTGGTCGTGCTGGCAGCGCTGGCACCGATGCAGGCCGCGATGGAACGCACAGCCGATGCGCCGGTCGTGCTTCCCGCCGCGACCACCACGACCACCGTCGTCGCCGAACCAGCGGGCCTGCTCGCCACGCTCTCGTCGACGTGGCAGGAGTTCACCGCCGCGGCCACCCGCACTGCGCAGCAGGGGTGGAGCGCCTGGCACGCGACCATGCCTGCCGGCATCGATCGTGTTCTGCTGATGGCGTGGCTGATCGCGAGCGTCGCACTGCTGGTGGTATTTGCCACGGTGCACCTGCGATTCCAGCGCCGGCGCGCGCAGTGGCCCGCCGGCACGCTGCACGGCACGGCGGTGCGCATCGCCAGTGACGTCGGCCCCGCGGTGATCGGTGTGACGAGCGCCGAAATCGTGGTACCGCAGTGGCTGCTCTCGCGGGACGATCGCGAGCAGGCGCTGGTCCTCGCGCATGAACGCGAACATGTGCGGGCGCACGACCCACTGCTGCTGGCCCTCGCGCAGGCCACGATCGTGCTGCTGCCCTGGCATCCCGCGGTGTGGTGGATGGCCTCGCGCCTCCGACTCGCCGTGGAGCTGGATTGTGACCGACGTGTGCTGCAGCGCGGTGCCAGTGCGCGCGACTACGGCACGCTGCTGATCGACCTGACCGACCATCGCACCGGGTTCGGTGCGGCACTGCCCGCCTTTTCCTGCACGCCTTCGCATCTGGAACGGAGACTGATCGCCATGACGCCCAAGCCGTTGCGCTACCCGCTCGTTCGTGTGCTATCCACCGGTGCACTGGCCTCCCTCGCGCTGCTGGCGGCGTGTGAAGCCAAGCTGCCGACGTCGGAAGAAGTGAATGCAATGACCGCGAAGTCGGCCACCGAGGCGGCAGCATTCGCGACATTGGTGGACTCCGGAAGTGTCCGCTACTTCATCGATGACATACCGTCAACGAAGGACCAGGCCGAGAAGCTCAGCGCCGAGCAGATCGCGACGGTGAACGTGCTGCAGAAGGGCACACAGAGCGGCGGCGAAGTCCGCATCATGACGCGCACGTCGAACCCGGGCGACTCGGCCAACCCCACGCGCATCATGTTGCGCCGCACCGGTCCGGGAACGCTCAGCTCACCACTCCAGCGGACAGTGGTCGACTCCGGCCGACCCGATGTGGTCAGCATGTCCCCAAGTGGCACCGTGCGCGTGCACGCATCGGAACAGCACCGTGCATTCTCCGGCCTGCTGCTGATCGACGGTGTCGTCATGGCAGGCAACGAAATGGACAAGATGTCGCCGGACCAGATCGCGTCCGTCAATGTGATCAAGGGCCCCGCCGCCACCGCCAAGTACAGCGACCCGCGCGCGGCGAACGGCGTCATCGAGATCATTACGAAGAAGGCGAAGCCGTAAGCACCGCACGACAATGAACAGCAGGGCTCACACGGGGGGACCGGGGGTAACGGGGAAGTCGTTGCGTAAGCGCCCCCGGTCCCCTTGGTCCCCCCGTGTGAGCCTCCGCTGTTTGTATGAACACACAAAACTGCAGCGACTCACCGCGACCAGATCACCACACTGCCACACCCGTTCTGCTCACTGAACTGCTGTGGCGCGCCGGCGGACGAGTAGACCTCGATCCCGATCACGTTCATCGGCTGCACGAACCCGTTGATGTCGTTCACGCTCAAGCCGCGCATGCTCATGCCGTTCAGGAACACCGTCGCCCGGCACTGGCCTGACACGGTGCCGCGCATCGCCATGAACTCTTCACCGTTGCGGTCGCGCGCGAATGACACGCCGGGCAGTGTTCGCAGCATGTCAGTGGTGTAGATCGGCCTCCGGGCCTGCACATCCTCGGAGGTGATGAATCGCCCGGTGCCCGACGATTTCTTGCGCTGCATGAAAGCGAGCAACGGGCCGCTGCCGCCGCGTGTCGCCGTGATGCGCACGGTGTCCATCACCGACTGCAGCGTGGCCATCGCGATCCGCAGCGGCGCGGCACCTTCCACGACGTCCACCGGCATCATGATCGGATAGCGGCCCACCGCGCGCACCTCGAGCGTGCGGGTGCCCGTGGGCAGATTGGTCAGCGTAAAGCGGCCCGCTGCGTCGGTGCGGGTCTGTGATCCGCTCACCACACCCACACGCGCACCGGCCAGCGGCTCACCACCCCGCACTCCCACCACCCGACCGCTCAACCGACCATCACCCATACGACGGGCGCCGAGTGAGAGCGCCAGCGAGTCGGTGGCCGCACCCACCGTGTCGGTCGCCGCGAGGCGCGCGCGTCCGAAGTAGAGGTCGCGGCGCAGAAAGCCGTTCGCCGGCACTTCCAGTTCCAGCGCCTCCGTGCTGTCGGCGGCATGTGACGCTCGCAGCAGCACGGTCCCCGCACTCGGCGCGCCACAAATGGCGTACCAGCCCGTTTCCTGCGTGGCCACGGTGCGATGCGCGATTTCGCGGGTGAGACTGCCACGCTGCAGCGTCATCTCGACCCATTGCGCGTTGACGGTGGCCGAATCGACGGCGCTGCGATCCGCCGCCGATCGCACGAAGCCGATGAGCAGCGCGTCGCCGGCAGCCACCGCGTCACCGCCGCAAATCACGGTGCGCAGCGTCGTCGGCGCCGGAATCGAGAGATCGCTCCGCATGGCGCCCGCACCGTCGATGAACACTTCACGTGGGCGCGGTTCAATGCCGATCGAGTCGAGCATCGGATGCATGAATCCGATCAGATAGCGCCCGCGCGGCACGCCCATCAGCCGGTACCGACCACTGGAATCGCTCGTGACGGTGCGCGTGGGCAGCGACAGGCTGTCCGCATTCACCAGCTGCACCAAGGCATCGCCCAGGGGCAGACCGGCGAGACTGTCGAACACGATGCCGCTGACGGACCCACCGGTCGGCGCGGAACGGGCCGGAACGACCTGCGCGTATGCGCCGATGGCGGAGACCGATGCAGTCAGCGCCAGGGTCAGTGCGCGCGCGCAGGCGGAACCGCGTCCCGATCGATACGACAGCGGCATTCCGGTTCCCCTTCTCGACGGTGTAGCCTGCATGATGGCGTCTCACACCCGTCTGCAGGGTGTAAGTACCATCATGCTAACTGGTCAGCACGCTCCAGCCGAGCATCACCCCGACCACCATGCTCGCCGTCGCCGCCAGCACGCGAATGCTCATCGCCCAGTGCTTGCTGCGCGACACCGCCAGACCCGCCAGGCCGCTCACGAGCAGCGACACGACACTCATGCCGCCGACGGTGCCGAGGCCGAATGCCAGCAGGTAGGTGAACTGCTCGCGCACCGACGTCGCGGCGGCAACCAGCAGCACGATCACGGCGCCACTGCCGGCCAGACCATGCGCAATGCCGAAACCGAAGGCACCACGCACGTTGCGGATCTGCTCGGGGTGCACGTGGGCGACGTGATCGTGATGCGCGTGTGCATGTGCGTCGCCCAGCACCGTGCGGTGCCGACGCGCCTCCTTCAGCAGCGTGCTCACGCCGAGGAGGATGAGCATCGCCGCCACCAGCAGTTCGAACATGGCGAACATCGACTCCGGAACACGGATGCCGAGCACGATGATCAGGAGGGCGACCACGGCGACGCTGCCCGTGTGACCCGCACCCCACGCCAGCCCGAGACGGGCGGACGTCATCCAGCCGCGCTCACGCGAGGCCAGCATACTCACGGCCGCGAGATGATCAGGCTCGAAGGCATGCCGGAAGCCGATCAGGAATCCGATGCCGATGAAGGCGAACAGGCCGGAGATCATGCGCGGACTCGAGAGGCGTCAGGGAAGACTGCATTGGCCAGCGGGGGGCCGTCGTTCGCGAACGTGAGCTGACAGGCGATCACAGGAACCCCGGAAGGCCACAAGCGACGCACCGACAGAAGACGATCGCAGTGTTGCGTCGGCCTGTCGCGCAGAGGGCAGGGGCTGGATACATGATTCTCGAACTAGCTCAGGAAAACGGCGCAGGGTGCCGAACAGTGCCCGTCCCATCGGTGCGCCGGGCAGGATCCTCACCAGCCAGTGGAATCTACTCGTGCCTGTCGGGGTCGGCGTCGAGCCCCTGCCCAGACTGGAACCCGATGTCAGCGCTCGCGTAGGTTACGGCGGCATCGCCCCCCCGTTTCCCAGACGCACATGGCTACCTCGATCTACACGCCCGGGACCTCCGCCGCCGCCAAGGCCGCCGCGCCCGCCCGCGCCATCCCGCTCCACCTCGCCGCCGTCGTCCTCGGCGCCACCAGCATCCTGGTCGGCCTGATCTGGGACATCTCGTGGCACATGACCATCGGCCGCGACACGTTCTGGACGCCAGCACATATGGCGATCTACTTCGGCGGCACGCTGGCCGGGCTGTCCTGCGGCGCACGGGTCCTCGCCAACTCGTTCTGGCGCAAGGAAACGCATGCCGCCGACGGCGTGCGCCTCTGGAAGTTCTTCACCGGCCCCATCGGTGGCTGGATCTGCATCTGGGGCGCGCTGGCCATGCTCACCTCGGCGCCGTTCGACGACTGGTGGCACAACGCGTACGGTCTGGACGTCCAGATCCTCAGCCCGCCGCACGTGGTGCTGCTCACCGGCCTGCTCGGCATCCTGATCGGTGCGCAGACCATGGCCGTGTCGTCGCAGAACGTGGAGGGCGACACCACCTCGCGCGCCACCGTCGTGGCCTTTGCGAGTGGTGTGCTGCTGACGCTCGCCGCCATCGCCATCACGGAGTACAGCGACGTGCAGATGATGCACAACTCGCTCTTCTACATCGTGGCCGGCGGCATTTACCCCATGTTTCTCGTGGCTGCGTCGCGTGCGTCACGACTGCGCTGGCCCGCGACGGCGACTGCCGCGTTCTACATGTGCATCATGGCCGCGCAGCTCTGGATCTTCCCCCTGTTCGGCGCCACCCCGAAGCTCGGCCCCATCGGCCACGACGTCACGCACATGGTGCCAATGAACTTCCCGCTGCTGCTGATCGCACCGGCGCTGGCCATCGACTTCGTGCTGCAGCGCATGGCGCATCGCAACGCGTGGCTGACGGCGGTCGTGCTCGGCCTGTCGTTCGTGCTCGCGTATCTGGCCGTGCAGTGGCCGTTCGGCTCCCTGCTGGCGACGGAAATCGGTCGTCATCCCTTCTTCGGCGGTGGCTTCGCGCCGTACAGCGCGCCGGCCGACTGGCTCGTTGGGCCGCGTGAGTTCTGGATGGAAGAGGGCGGCGCAGTCGTCGCACTGGTGAAGACGATGACGTGGGGCGTGCTCGCCGCCGTGCTGTCGGCGCGTGTCGGACTGGCGTGGGGCGGCTGGTTGCGTGCGGTGAAGCGATGACCCTCCGCCGACGACTCGCGTCGCTGCTGCTGCTGGCCGCCGTGTGGCTCTCCGGCAGCGCGCACGTCGGCAGCACGATGGTGGTGCAGGACGGTACCGCCGGCCCGTACGGCCTGCGTGTGCTGGTGCGACCGCCGGCGGTGATTCCCGGGCTCGTGGACGTGGTGATCCGCACCACCACGCCGAACGTGCGGCCCACATCGATCACGTTGCAACCGGCGCTCTGGCGCTACGGCACGAAGGGCGCACCGGCGCCTGAACCGACGATCGCCGTCGCCGGTGAACCCGGCACCTTCCAGACGCAGATCTGGATCATGAGCAGCGGATCGTACGCCATTCATGTCGCCGCGAACGGCCCTGCCGGTGCCGGGACGTTCATCGTGCCGTACACCAGCGCGGCCACCGCCACCCTCGGCATGCCCGACTGGCTCGGCTGGGTTCTCGCGGCACTCGGTGCGTTCCTCGTGTTCGGACTCGTCTCGGTGATCGGTGCGGCGTCGCGTGAAGCGACGCTGCCGGCCGGTGCACGACCCGACGCGCCGCGATTCCGGCGTGCGCGGTTCGCATCGGCCATTGCGTCGGTGATTCTCGTGGCGACGGTGAGTGGCGGCTGGAAGTGGTGGAACTCGGTGGAAAGCGGCTATCGCAGTGCGCTGCTCCGTCCTGTCAGCGCCGAGGGGACGGTGAGCGCCGGCGCGCAGCGCACGCTGACACTCGCCATCACCGACAGCGCATGGCGATTCGCCAAGCCAGGAGAGCGGTTGCGTGGTGGCCTGAGCACACCGCTCATGCCTGATCACGGCAAGCTGATGCACCTCTTCCTGGTGGAAGCCGGCGGCAAGGGTGCGGTCGCGCACCTGCATCCCGTGCGACAGAACGAACGCACGTTCATCACGCCGCTTCCCGGCGTGGCGGCGGGCACGTACTGGCTCTTCGCCGACGTGGTGCATGAAAGCGGCGCCACGCGCACCATCGTCGACACGGTGAACGTGACGGCCGGCGACGCGGCACCGAATGCCGACGGCGACGATGCGTGGTCGCTGCAACCGCCGACGGTGAACGCGGCTGCCGCAACGCTCGCCGACAAGGCGACGTTCGCGATCACACTCGACAAGGCGCCAGTCGTCGGCAGTGACGTGGTGATCACCGCACGCCTCAGCAACACCGACGGGTCACCGATGCCGCTCGCTCCGTGGCTTGGCATGGCCGGTCACGCGATGCTGCTGCGCACCGACGGCGGCGTGTTCATGCATCTGCATCCGATGGGCACCGGCTCGATGGCTGCGCAGGAGCGGCTGGTGCGCCGCGAAGCCGGTGACACGGCGATGCATGGCGATGCGCAGCCGATGGCGGCGATGCCCGCCGACATGCATGCGATGCACGGTGGTGCACCGATGCCTGCCACGGTTGCCGCGAGCGGTGTCGTCAGCTTTCCCGTCGCGATGCCGTCGGCGGGCAGCTATCGCATCGTCGTGCAGGTACGGCGGATGAACGGCGCGATCGAGACGGCCGCGCTGGATGTCACCGTGCCGGAACCGTCAGCGACTCGCTGAGGGCTCCGCGCGCACGTCAGCACATTTGAAAGCGCGACGGGCCTCGCACGATGAAGCTTCCCTCGCGCACGCCGCCGTCTGACTGTTTTCAACGCGCACGTCGTCACTTCCGATCGGCCTTCCGGACCACGAAGACATACACCGGTCCGCCACGGCCCTGCACCTCGAGGGTGCCGCTCACGTTGCCCGTCATCTCGGAGCGGGTGATCGCGAAGCCGCTGGTGAGGTCGCGGTCACTGCGCTCGCCAGTCAGCAGCAGCCGGCCGTCGGAGATCCGGTAGCCGATGGTGCCGTCACGATCGGTCACCAGCACGAGCATGTCGCCGATGCTCACCGTGACCGGGAGCATCTCGTACGCGCCCTGATACTGCACCTGGCGCAGCGTCGCGGCGACGGACGTCTTTCCGACCCCCGTCTCGATCATCAGGCGGTGCTTCTGGAACAGCGCTTCGTTTGAGGCGCGGATCCGCGCGTTCTCGGAGGCAACACGCGCGGCCTCCGCCCGCTCCGCCACCTCGCGTGCCCGGATTTCCGCCGCACGTGTCGCGTCGAGGACGTCGGCGGCCGGCCGTGATTGCGCATCGTCCAGCACCACGTTCGGCTGCGTACGTCCGATGATCTGCACCAGCGGACGTGTGATGAAGCTGCTGGCGATTGCCGCCCACTCGCCCGTCACCGAGACATAGCCATACTCGCCGCTGGCACCGCTGCCGCCCACGTGCTTGCCGGAACGAACGTCGACCACGGTGGTACCCGACGCGCTTCCGATCGTGAGGCGTTGCCGGGCCGCATCGAGACCGATACTCGTGGGTGCCGACACGGCGCGCGTCACCAGCACGCGCTTGCGCTCGAGATCGATGGCCGCCCCGTGCCCGACGTTCAGCAGCACACCGCCGTCGGCCGACAACGACAGCGCGCCACATCCACTCATGCCATAGCGGTCCTGATCCGACTCACCGACCTTCTCGACACGCCGTCCGTTGGTGACTCGGTGATAGGTCAGATTCTTCGGTGTCGACGTGCAGACGTAGGTGCTGTCTCCGCTTTCGAGTGCCGTCGGCATGGAGGCGCTCTCCAGCCGCACTCCACCTGGCATCTCGACCGTGTATCCCGACGACGCCGACCGGATCACCAGACGCGAGTCCGGCGCGGTGGCGAATCCATTCTGCAATACACGTCCATCCGGTGTCCGCACCACGTAGCGCTGCACCGCCACGTACGCACCGGTCAGTCCTGCCATCACCGGTGCTGGCGCCTGCGCACAGGTCGCGGGATCCACGCGGAATGCGCGCTGCGGTCGGTGTACGTTGCGGTCGTTGTCCAGCAGCGTGACGTGATAGCCGGACGCGCCGTCAGTCGCGATTCGTGCACCGTAGTAGGCGCCATCCAGCCGGCACGCGAGCTTTCCCGAGGGCAGCGCCCAGATGCGCACTTCACCACGCGCCACCGTGGCCACGCTGCGCTCATCACGCGCGAACGTCGCATCCCAGACGTTCGACGAGTGCGTTGCCGCACCTTGCGCCAGCAGCGGCACAGGAAAGACGCAGGCAAATGGCAGCAGTGCGCGAAGCCGCCATCGATCACGGCGTCGACGTGACGCATCACGATCGGCACACCGAGACCGGCGCCTCATCGGGTCCTCGTGCAGTCGCTCTCGATCTGCAGCGGCCCCGTCACGCGATAATCGCTCGAATAGATGCGCGGCCCGTCCACGATCACCATCGAATGCGGTCCCGCGGCCAGCCGCATCCGCAGCGGATACCCGCGCATCACCGAATGCGAGGTCCCGGTGATGTGTCCCTTCATGCGATACTCCCGATCGAAGTACACCGTGGCAACCGCGTTCGAGCAATTGTGAATGATGCGCACCTCATGCTGCGGTGCACCGTTGTGCATGTTGATGTACTGCTTGCGACAGCCGGCGAGGCCGGTCGCCAGGACCGCCACCATGGCAGCCTGTCGACCCCACGATGTCCCACGGTGCATCGACACATCCATCCCCGGAAACGGTCATGGGCCCACGCCCACGACGATCTCGAGATGTACCACCGGCCTCAGCCTGACGACATCACCTGATCAGGTCACCTGCCGCCGCGCCTCATGGAATGGCCGGACGCGCCTTCTCACTCCCCGGCGCGGTCCACGTGTTGTCGGCCCGCGAGATGTCCGGCATCAGGCCATCCGGATCCACCTCCACCTTCGCCAGCGTCTTGCCCGCGAAGCTGAAGCGACGGATGTAGCGCACGCTGTTCGTGCTCCACACCTCGGCGGGATACTGCAGGTCCTCGGTGCTGCCGTCGCTGAAGGTGAACCGCGCCCGGATCGGCAGCACACCACGTTCGCGATTGCCGAAGGCGAGGATCACCTGCTGCGTGTCGGCAGTCTGTCGGGTGACGACCGTGTCCACCGCCTGATCGTAGCGCGCGTTCTCCACGAACCACCCGCGCCAGAACCAGTCGAGGCGACGACCGCCCACGTCTTCCATCGTGCGGAAGAAGTCAGCCGGCGTGGGATGCTTGTATGCCCAGCGCTTGATGTACGTGCGGAACGCATCGTCGAATGCTTCCGCGCCGAGGATCTCCTGCCGCAGCAGCTGCAGGCCCACGCTCGGCTTCACGTACGCCGACACGCCGAGCAGCTGCGGATTGATGCGATCCGGCCCCGTCACGATCGGGCCTTCCACACCCGCACGCATCACCTGCTCCACCGTGCCGCGCTCCTCGCCGGCGCGCGCCATCTGGTCGCCCTTGGCGGGATAGCGACGCGCTTCGGAGAAGGTGTTGATGAAGGTGTTGAACCCTTCATCCTGCCACATGAACGCCCGCTCGTTGCTGGCCACGATCATCGGGAACCACATGTGCCCGATCTCGTGCGTGATCACGTTGTACAGGTCGTACACGTCCTCGCTTTTGTTCTCCATCGCGATCATAGGATACTCCATGCCGCTGATCGGTCCCTCGATGGCCGAGATGTGCGGCCATGGGTACTGGAACCAGCGCTCGGAGTACTCCTGGATCGACATGCGCGACTGATCCGCGGCGTCATGCCAGTTCACCGCTGCACTCGGCCGATAGTACGCGAAGGCATAGATACCCTTCCAGCTCGTGCCGTCCCATTGGAACTCCGGCGACGCAGCCCACACCGCATCGCGCACGTTCTTCGCCGAAAACTTCCACGTCAGCATGCCCGTCTTGCGACGCGTGACACCGGCCTTGAGATCGGCCTCGGTCACGATGCGGATGACGGTGTCGGTGTACGCCGCCATCGCCAGTCGCGCGAGCTGCGGATTGGCGAGGATCTCGCCGGGATTCGTCAGCGATCCCGTCGCCGCCACGATGAAGCCGGCCGGCACGGTGATCTCGAGATCGTAGTTGCCGAAATCGAGATAGAACTCGCCCTGCCCCAGGTACGGTTCGATGTTCCAGCCCCGCACGTCGTCGTACACCGCCACGCGCGGATACCACTGCGCGATCTCGTACAATGATCCTTCGCGGCCCATGCGATCGGCGCCATGCTCCGGCACGGTGAAGCGGTAGGCGATCTCGATCGTGGCCGACCTGCCCGGTGCCAGCGGCTCGGCGAGATCCACCTTCGTCACGGTTTCGTTCACGCGCGTCGCGAGCTTCACTCGGCGTGGTGCGGACGGCGTGCCGAGTCGCTGCTCGACGCGGGTGAAGGTGTAGCCTCCCTCGAACCCGCGGGCGCCGAAGCGCGAATCCTCCGGGAAGATGTAGCTGTTCAGCGACTTCGCACGGAACGCGTTCTGCTCCGTCTGCAGCCAGAGAAAGTGCAGCGTGTCGGGCGAGTTGTTGGTGTAGCGGAGCGTCATGTCCGTCGTCACCGACGTGGCTGCGGTGTCGAGCGTCGTGCGCAGCGTATAGTCGGCGCGGTTCTGCCAGTAGCGCGCTCCCGGCGCCCCGCTGCCGTTACGGACGTCGTTCGCCGTGGGCAGCACCAGCGGCGCGAAGATCGACGTGTCGGTGACGGGCCGCGGCGCGGGTCGCGGCGTCTGCGCGACAGCATCGGTGAGAGCCAGCGCCGCGAGCAGCAGCGCGACAGGTATGCGGTGTGACATCATGTTGGACGGATGTGAAGATCGGGCGACGGGCCCATTTGCAGGGCGCAAGCTACGGCTTTGACACCGCTCAGCCCGATCTTGGGCCATGGCTCCATGTCTCGCCCACGGCGGCGTCACGCCCGGTCCGAGATTCGGATGGGCGTTGCCCGTGATCAGCGGGTCCGTTTGCTTCCCTGCATGGAGCAGACATGACCGACCATCCGAACGTCGGCCGACGTGACGCCATCGTCGCGCAACTCGGCAAGGCGTGGGCCGACGACGTCATCGACGAAGCCGAGTTCGAGCGCCGCGTGTCGGCTGCGTTCGAGGCGCGCGAGTCGGGTGCGCTCGAGCGCCTCGTGTCCGACCTGCCGCAGCGGATGGCCGTCGTGCCGCAGCCGGCGGCGCGATCGGTGATGCCGCCACCGCAGCCCCTGCAGCGCCGCCGCGTGATGCTGAGCTCCATCGACGAGCGCGTACATGACGTGATGCCGCCCGTCGTCGAGTACGGCGTGCGACTCGGTTCACTGGAACTCGACTTCCGCGAGGCCACCTTTGGCGATGGTGTGACGGAGATCGTGCTCGACGTGAAGTTCGGCAGCGTCGAACTGACCATGCCGTCCGATGTGAGCGTCGAGATGCGGGTGGATGGGCTGCTGTCGACGGTGGAGTACAAAAACCGCTCGCGGCTCACGCAGCCCACGCACCGCGTGGTGCGGGTGACGGGGCGGTGCGTGCTGGGGAACGTGCAGGTGAGTACGCGGGATCAGCGGCCGGTGTACTGACGGCGTCCGACGGTCACATCGCCGGAATCCACAGGATCATCGACACGCTCGCGATACCACCGGCGGTGAGCGCCGCGAGCAGGACCAGCGCCACCGCAGCCACACGCGGCGCCCACGCGCTTCGGTGCCGCTCCGCCACGAAGTAGAGCTGCAGCACCACCGTGGGCACCGCGACGTACACGCCGAACGCGAGCGCCGTCAGGAACGGCCCGGTGAACGTCGTCGGATCGAAGCCCACCGGCCCCTGATTGACGACGAGCCAGAGAAAGAGCGCCGTCCGGAAGAAGAACACGCCGTTCGCCGCCACGTATGCACGCAGCGCCCAGCGACGGTGCGCCGCGAAGTCTTTCGCGCGCGCCGTGCGCCAGGCCAGCACCGCGCAGCTGATCAGGATCACGGCGTTGAGCGAGATCGCGAGATGCTGCGGGACATTGCCCACCGTCCCGCGCCCCCAGACCATGAACAGCCCGGCCAGGCTCGTCAGGCTCACCGCCATCACGTACACGCGCCCCGTGGCACGATGCAGCGCCGGCACACGACGCCGGATGGTCGGCAGCAGCTGCAACGTGCCGAGCAGCATGATCACCACCGCCAGCAGCACGTGCGACATGATGGCGGCGTTGGCGGCGGTGTCACCCGGCACGTATCCGCGCGGCATGACGTGATTCCAGCGGGCCATGTCGCCCCGCACCGTGGCGCCGCCATAGACGACCACGATGTACGTCGAAAAGATCAGCTGTCCCACGAACGCCACCACGAACCAGGTGGCCGCGGCGCGGGCGAGCCATCGCTGTGCCGTGGCGGCAGGGTCCGGCGTGAATCCCCGGCGGGCGCCGGTCCGTTGGGAGGCGAGGGTTTCGGTGATGGCTGACATGAGTCCGACGATGAATGAGGAATGCCACCGACGGTGGCTCGCCTCACTGCGTACGGAGCACTGCCCGGGGTGATGATGATCGTTCGTCCCAGTGACATGACTGCAGGCACCGTCCTGCGCACCGATGTCGCACGCCATCCCACCGTCACCAGTCGGTACCTGAACGCCATCCTCGATTTCGCGGGCACGCTCGGCTTCACCCGTCGTGCGCTGGTGCAGCATGCGGGACTCGATGCTGCGGATCTGCTGGACGACGATGCGCGGCATCCGATCGACGCGCTGCCACGCCTGCTGCGCTCCGGCATGACACTCGGTGCCGATCCGGCGTTCGCGCTGCATTTCGGACAGCATGTGCCCTGCGATCAGGTGTCCCTCGCCGCACCACTCGGCCGCAGTGCCAGCACGGTGACCGAAGCGCTGCAGCAGGTGAACCGCTACGCCCCGCTGAGCATGGACTTTCCGGCGCTGCGCGGGACCGATCGCTACCGCTTCGAAACCGACCGTCACGGGCTCTGGATGCGCGACATGCGGCCCCCTGATGCCTGGCCCGAGATCACGGAGCTGGTCTTTGCGCGCATGGTCCTGGGCATCCGGCGCGTGCAGCAGCGCGACGTGGTGCGGGCCGTGCACGTGACGCATGCCGCGCCGGCACACGTCGCCGAATACGACGCGGCGTTCGGTGTACCCGTGCAGTTCGGCACTTCGCGGAATGCGATTCTCCTCGACCCGCGCTATCTCGACACCGTGCTGGTACCGGCGCCGGTCCACGTGACACGCATCCTCGCCGCACACGCCGACGGTCAGCTGGCAACGCTCACCGCGCAACGCACTTGCCGCGGGCGTCTGGAATCCGCGCTGCGTCCCGTGCTTCACACCGGCGACGTGGGCATCGCGCGCCTCGCACAGTCTCTCGCCATGAGTCGCCAGACGCTCTATCGCCGACTGAAGGCCGAAGGCGTGACGTACGAGCAGGTGCTGGAATCGCTGCGTCGCGATGTCGCGATGGAAGCGCTGCGTGATCCCACGGTGTCGGTGCGCGCCGTGGCCACGCGGGTGGGCTTTTCCGATCCGGCGGCGTTCTCGCGGGCGTTCAAGCGCTGGACGGGGCGGAGTCCGAGCGTGGTGCAGCAGGCGCGGTGAGGGGGCTCTACTGCGCCCCGCGATGCCTAGAGCGCGACCAGCGGGATTCCCATCGCCACGGCAGCCGCCTGCATGCGCCGGTCGTATGTCGCCAAGGCAACGGGCTGACGATCACGCCGCAAGTGCTCGATCGGCGCGAGATGCAATCCATCGAGCGTCCGGACCGGTAGCGGAAATGGATCCACGGCACGCGCGAGCACATCTGGCGTGAGCTCGAGCATCGCGATCCTGGCAAGCAACGCGCGAGCGGCCGCGCCGTGCGTCACCACCTTGCCGTACGCATGCAACCGGTTCCAGACCTCGTACTGCACGAGCCGACTGGTCACCACGGGTCCTCCCAACAATTCGTCGGCGGGCCTCTCGGTCTCCACCAGCAGATACGCCAGCACGACGGAGCTGTCGAGATAGATCACCGGTCAGCCCGGCTCTCATCCAGGTCTGCCATCAGCGCATCGAGGCTCATCACCGGTCTTCGCGACGGAAGCGGTCCATCGGTCCCTGAAGGCAGGGTCAGCACCCCGCGCCGCACCATGTCGGCCAAACGCGGATCGGCCAACCATGGATGCGCTACCGCCGGCGGCCGCAACTCGGCGACGACCCGATCACGGTCCGTGACCAGAATCGTTTCGCCGGCAGCAACGAGTCGCAAATACTCGCTGAGCCGATTTTTCAGTGTCTTGATGCCGACGGTGCGCATATAAGAAATGTAGCTACTGGTAGCTACTTCACGGATCGTGCTCGAAGGACGAAGAGGGCGGGCCATGCCCCAGTGTAGTACGTCCGGTCGCGGCAACCATCACCGATTCCGTGCAGGCTGCAGCGATTGCGCGCGGCCACGCAGTCAGCCTCATGGTCCCGCCACTACTGTCGCCTTACTTGTACTTCGGGTTTTGTTCGGTATCGTCCTCCATCCCCCACCCTGACTGACCGTCCACGCCATCCGTCCCCGTTCCCCGCCACGTGCCCCCTGTCCCATGCCGTCCCTCTGGCGCGTCGCCTGTGTCCGCATCCCCCGTTTCCCCGTCGGCGCCGTCTGGCGTGCCGCGCAGGGACCGAAACAACTGGGTCTTGGCCTCGACGCCGCCGAGCCCGCCACGCCTGCTGATGACGGCAAGCACTGGGACGAGCGCCTCCTCGCCCTCGCCGACGGCACCAAGCTCCGCGCCGTAAGCGCTGCCGCCGGACGAGCCCGGGTCCGCGCCGGGATGACCGTCACCGAAGCCCGGGCCCGCTGCAGCCGGCTGGACGTGCTGTCCTGGGACGAGATCGCCATCGCCGGGGCCCTCACCCGGGCCACCGCCGCCCTGATCCAGGCCAGCCCCCACGTCTCCCCCGCCGGCGCCGTCAGCGGCACCTGGTGGGTGGGCGCCACGGGCTTCGATGCCATCGGCGGCGAGCGACGGCTGGCCCAGACGCTGCTGGGCATCGCCCAGCGCTGGCACCCCGCCGCCCGCGTCGCCATCGCCGACTCCTGCGCCGCCGCCCGCGCCGCCACCTGGCAGACGCTGCGCGAGGGCGAGATCGGTGCCTTCTGCATCCCCTCCGGCAGCGACGCGGCCTTCCTCGCCCCGCTCCCGCTCGTCTTCCTCCCGCTCGACGAGGAGCTGGTGGCCTCGCTCGAGTCGCTGGGCATACGCACCCTGGGCGGCTTTGCCGACCTGCCCGTGGCCGACATCGAACGGCGCTGGGGCGAGGCGGGGCTCAGCGCCTGGCGACTGGCCCACGGCGACGACCCCCGTCGCCCCGTGCTCGCCCGCCTCGAGACACAGCGCAGCGTCACCGCGGAACTCGGCGGCAGCAGCGACACCATGGAGCCAGCGCTCTTTCTGGTGCGGGCCGCCCTCGACACGCTGGTGCGCGACCTCGTCCGCGACGGCCTCGCCGCCGGCGCGGTGGCGATCACGCTGCACCTCGATGGCGGCCGCCAGCAGCGTGATGATCTCACGCCCGCCGAAACCATCACCCGCGAGGTGCGTCCCGCCCATCCGCTGGCGCGCGTGGCGCCGCTGTTCGAACGCTGCCGCGCACTGCTGTCGGATTGGGAACTGACTGCACCCATTTGCGGCGTCACGGTCATGCTCACCAACACCGTGCCGGCGACCGGTGAACAGGGCGACCTGCTCGACGCCGGCTGGCGTGATCCCGGTGCCGCGCTGGCCGCACTCGAGCGTCTGCGCAGCACGCTTGGCCCTGGCGCCGTGATGCGTCCGGTGCTGCGCGACGATCATCGTACGGAGTGCGCCGGTGCGTGGGCCGAACTGGTGGACGGCGACGATGCCGCCATGGCGGCAGCGTCGAAGGTGGAGCGGAACGCCATCCCCTCACGCAGCGACGACGCCGCGCTCACGTCACACACGGGCGCATGGCTGCCGCTCTTCACCGGTGACAGGGCCGCGACGCCTGCGGCTCTGCGCCTGCTGGATCCACCACACCCCGTCCGCATCACCTGCGATGACCTGCACCGCCCCGTCACCGGCACCTGGCAATCGCACACCTTCACCATCACCGACAGCATCGGCCCCGAACGCCTCACCGGCGCCTGGTGGCGCACGCCCTTCGCGCGCGACTACTGGTATCTCCGCACGCGCGAAGTCGGCACACTGCTCATCTACCACGAGTCCGAATCGTGGGTGCTGCAGGGATGGTATGACTGACACTCTTGCGTTCACCGCGAACGGCAACGGCAACGGCTTTATCGCAGAACTGAACCGCCGCGGAACGGCACGGCCGCAGAACCGCAACGGTAACGGCTTTAACGCAAAACGGCACAGCCACACAACCGCACACCGGCAGAACAGCGCGACCGCAAAACCTTCAGCGCGAATCGTCAGCGTCAGTGCAGTACGATATGAAAATGTTGGGGGAACTGCGCTCGCAGTTGCAGTTCCCACGGCATTTCCGGTGTTCCGTACAGCACGGACCTTCAACGGCCACCTGATTGCCCGACGTTTTGCGGCGGTGCCGTTTTGCGGCTGTATAGTTTTGTGGCTGTGCAGTTTTGCGATCAAGCCGTTGCCGTTGCAGTTCCCGAACCAGCACCGCCTAAGCCGTGATCGGGTTCCCTTCGCGGTCGGAGATCATCACCCAGACACTGCGCGTCCGCTTGCTGTAGAACAGGCGCACCGTCACGTCGCGCGGGTTCTGCTTGAACGCGAAGTGGAAGGAGAACGTCGTGTCGAGCGACTCACGCAGCACGCCTTCCTTGAACTGCCCGTAGAACTGCTGGACCTTGGTGCAGGGCGCGATCTCGCTGAAGAACTTCTTGCCGATCGTCGTCGCCTGCGGCAGCTGCGCAAGGCGGCTCTCGACGGCGTTGTACTTGAGAATCCGGCCCGTCGCATCGATCTGGATCATGCCGTACGGCAACTGATCCAACTCCTCTCCCGACATGTGATCCGCCGCCGACAGGATCTCGGCCTTGTGCGCCTCATGCGACGCAGGGGTCAGGCGCAGGGCATCGCGCCGCGGCGTGTCGGGAGTGTCCATCAGGCGGAATATAGTGAGGAGGGGTGCGCATGAGCGTCGCTGAGTACGTGGAGCTGCACTGCCACAGCGCGTTTTCGCTGCTGGATGGCGCCTCCGCACCCGAAGAACTCATCGCGCGCGCCGTGATTGCCGGACAACGCGCCATCGCACTCACCGATCACGATGAACTCGGCGGCGCCGTGCGGTTCTCACAGGCCGCCGATGCCGCGGGTATTGCCGGCATCATCGGCGCAGAACTCACCGTGCAGGCCGATGGCGCACTGCAGCACCTCACGCTGCTCGCCACGTCACGCACCGGCTACGGCAACCTCAGCACGCTGCTCACCCGTGCGCGCATGGATGTGAACGAGCGTGGTGCACCATCGGTGCCCTTCGCACTGCTCGCCGGACATACCGCGGGGTTGTATGCGCTGAGTGGCTGTCCGCGCGGCGCGATTCCTCAGGCACTCGCCGCCGGCAACGTCGACGACGCCAATCGCCTCGCCACCGTCTATCGCGATCTCTTTCACGAATCGTTCGCGATCGAAGTGTGGGACCATCGCCTTCCCGAGGAACGCGCCCTCGTTCGCCAGCTCATTCCCATCGCACGACGCCTCGGTGTGCCATGGGTGGTGACCAACAACGTGCACTACGCCACGCGACAGGGACGCGCCACGCACGACGCCCTCACCGCACTCCGACATGGCCGTCCCCTCGATGCCATGGGCACACGCCTGCGTCCCAACGGGGAATGGCATCTCAAATCCACCGCGCTGCACTACAAGCGCTGGCTCGGTCACGAGGCAGGACTGCGCGCCACCTGCGCCATCGCCGAGCGATGCCAGTTCCGCATCGGGCAGATCAAGCCGTCGCTGCCACGCTTTCCGTTGCCACCGGGAGTGAGCGAAGACGACTACCTCGCACAACTCGTCGAGACCGGCGCCACCGAACGCTGGGGCGGCACACGCACACCGCAACAGGAAGCACAACTCGCCCACGAACTCGGCATGATCCGCCGGCTCGACATGGCCGGCTACTTCCTGATCGTCTGGGACATCGTGCGCTATGCCCGGCGCGAAGGCATCCTCTGTCAGGGACGCGGCTCGGCGGCCAACTCCGCCGTCTGCTACTGCCTCGGCATCACGGCCGTGGATCCCATCCGCATGAACCTGCTCTTCGAACGATTCCTCAGCGAGGAACGCCGCGAACCGCCCGACATCGACATCGACTTCGCCCATCGCGAACGGGAGCGCGTGCTGCAGTACGTCTACGAACGCTACGGACGTGAACATGCCGCGATGGTCTGCGAGCAGATCACCTATCGTGGTCGCAGCGCCGTGCGTGACGCGGCGCGTGTGCTCGGGTTCTCGGTGGAACAGGGCGACGCACTCGCGGCCGTGAGCGATCGCTTCAGCGCGCGCAGTACCGCCGCCGCCCTGCGCGCCGGCATCGGCAACGCCACGGCCGATGATCTTCGCCGCAGCGGATTCGTCGAGGCCACGCCGGGCACCATCGGCGCGAGTGGTCCGGTGCATCGTGCCGACGTGCCCGATGGCGAACGCGCGCACATCAAGCGCGATGCCGCGAAGAAAGCCTTCGCTGCCAGTGCCGAAGCGAACGTGCCGCTCACCGTCACGCGTCCCGCCAGTCGCACCGCATCGGCCGACGTGGATGGCTTCGACGGCATGGGGAGCGATGGCACCGCCGGACGCCCCGAGTTCCGCAAGCGACTGGAGCGCGACGAACGACTCTCGGCCATCGTCGACATCAGCGCCGCGCGCAACACACCGGCGGGCTGTGATCCCTCACGCGAACCCACCACCGACGACGTCGCCGCACGCGTGGCACGCATTCCCGCCGAGCGCACGCGTCGTGTGACGGCCAATGCCGTGTCGGAGATGGATGCCGCCACGGCGGCATCGGTGACGGGACCCGCACTGGCGGTGAAGGAATCGGCGCCGGCATACACGTCGACCACACCGGCTCCCGTGCGCCCCAGTGCCGATCCACGCAAGGCGCCACCCGTCGACATCCTGCAGCGCGCCAATCTCGATCCGGCCGATCCGCGCGTGCGAGCCCTGGCCGACATCGTCGACGGACTGCATCAGCTGCCGCGGCATCGCTCCATTCACGTCGGCGGGTTCGTGCTCACACGCGAGCCATTGTCCACCGTGGTGCCCATCGAACCCGCCTCGATGCCGGGACGCACCGTGATCCAGTGGGAGCGCGACGATCTCGATGCGGCGAGCCTCGTCAAGATCGACCTGCTCGGCCTGGGCATTCTCACCGTGCTGCAGGATTGCCTGGTGTATGTGCGACAGACGCGTGGCGTGACCATCGATCTCGCGCTGCTCGACACCAGCGATCAGGCGGTGTACGACGATCTCTGCGCCGCCGACACGATCGGCGTGTTTCAGGTGGAGAGTCGTGCGCAGATGAACACCCTGCCGCGCCTCAAGCCGCGTTGCTTCTACGACATCGTCGTCGAAGTGGCGCTGATCCGTCCGGGGCCGATCCAAGGCGCGATGGTGCATCCCTATCTGCGACGTCGTGCCGGGACGGAAGAAGTGGTGTATCCGCATCCGTCGCTGGAACCCATTCTCAAGCGCACACTCGGCGTGCCGCTCTTTCAGGAGCAGGGGATGCAGGTGGCCATTGCCTGCGCCGGATTCACCGCGGGCGAGGCCGACACACTGCGTCGTGCGATGGGGCACAAGCGCAGTCACGAGCGGATGGAGGCACTGCGCCTGAAGATGCTGGCCGGCATGCAGGCCAATGGCATCGAGGAGGATGTGGCCAACCGCATCTTCGCGCAGATCAACGCCTTCGCCGATTACGGCTTTCCCGAGAGTCACGCCGCGAGTTTTGCACTGCTCGTGTACGCCTCGGCGTGGCTGCGGCACTATTACCACGCCGAGTTCCTGGCGGCGATGCTGAATGCGCAGCCGATGGGGTTCTATGCGCCGGGCACGCTGATCGAGGACGGCAAGCGGCATGGGGTCGAAGTGCGACCGGTGGACCTCACGCGGTCATCGTGGAACGCCACGCTCGAGTTGCGGAAGCCGCAATCGTCGGCGCCCGCAGTGCGACTCGGTGTGCGCAGCATCCGCGGGCTCGGTGCGGCGGCGCGTGGCAAGCTCGAGGCGGCGCTCACCGAAGGCCCGTTCAGCGATGTGGCCGACGTGGTGCGTCGCACGCGACTCGATCGTCGCGGGCTGCGGTTGCTGGCCGAGTCGGGGGCGTTCGACGGGATGTTCGCGCATGAGCCGGTGGCCACGCGTCGGCGGCGTGCGTTGTGGGAGGTGCTGGCGGCGGTGCGTGGTGATGCCGGTCCGCTGGCGCCGTCGGTGGTGCTGCCCGATGCCGCGCTGCCGCTGATGTCGATGGCCGACCTCACCGAGGCGGATTATCGGGTGACCGGTGTGTCGCTGAACGGGCATCCCATGCAGCACCTGCGGCCGCTGCTGCAGCCCAATGGCATTCGCACCGCGCGTGACATCCAGCAGAACGGGCGCGACACGGAGCAGGTGGCGGTGGCTGGTCTGGTGATCTGCCGGCAGCGACCGGGGACGGCCAAGGGGTTCGTGTTCCTGTCGCTGGAGGATGAGACCGGGATTCTGAACATCGTGGTCTCGCCGCAGCGCTTCGAGCGGGATGCGCTGAAGATCAGCACGTCACCGCTGCTGCTGGTGCGGGGGACGCTGCAGGTGGAGTCGAACGTGGTGACGGTGCGCGGGCGGCTGTTCGTGCCGCTGGATGCGCAGTTGGGGGCGGAGCATGCGCGGAGCCACGATTTCCACTGAGCGCCGGTCACGGGGACGGAGCTCTTGACCGCGCACCCGCCAAGCCCGGTCAAGGGGACGGAGATCTTGAACGATCAAGGGGTCAGAGACCGTGGCCGGCGATCAAGGGGTCAGAGACCTTGGTCGATCAAGGGGTCAGAGACCTTCGTCGGGAGCCGACTTGCACCGATCAAGGGGTCAGAGACCTTGGTCGGGAGCCGACTTGCACGAGCGGTATGATCGGATATGATTCGGTCATGCCAACCAAGGCCCCGTTTGCCAAGATTGCAATCACGCTGCCGCAGGTGGATCTCGCGGCGGCGGATCGGCTGGCAGCCGAGCACGACCGTTCGCGGAGCTGGATCATCGCGGAGGCCGTCCGGCAGTATGTCGCGCGAGTCGGCAGCGGCACGACAGCACTGCTCGACCCATCCCGACTCGAACAGTTGCGGCGCGACCTGACACTCACGCCCCTGCAGCGGATTCTGGCGAGCGAGGAATCGGTGCAGGTCGTCGGCCGAACGGCGGGAGATGACGAAGCCGACACACCGCTTCGCTTCGACGACTTCGCTGCGTTCCGTGCGTGGCGTCGGGATCAGCCCGCGCCGCCATGAGCGAACCTCGCACCGGTGTGGCGCGCGTCTGTGCGCTGCTCAACGTGGAGGACGCGCGGTATGTCGTCGTCGGCGCCACCGCCATGCAACTCTGGGGCACATCCCGGTCGACGCGAGACATCGACGTTCTGATCGAGCCGACCATCGAGAATGCCGAGCGTGTGCTGCGCGCACTGAGTGCTCTTCCTTTCGGCGTTGCCTCGGAGATTCTGCCCTCCGACATGATCGCCCGGCACGTCACGATGATCGGCGACACACCCAACGTCGACGTGCTCACCCGGGCCTGGAATCTCCGCTGGGCCGATGCGCAGCGCGGCATCGCCGTGTTCGACATCGAAGGCGTGCCGGTGCCGACGGTCTCCATCGCCAACCTCATTCTCTCGAAGCGGACGGGGCGTCCGCAGGATGTTGCGGACGTGCTGGTCCTGGAAGCGATGCAACGCCTGTCCGATCGTTCCTGACGAGGGCGGGGGGCTCGTGACGCCGGTGGATGATCCCGATCAAAGGGTCAGACCCCATGGTCGGCCATGCCGGCGATCAAGGGGTCAGACACCATGGTCGGACGGCACGACGCGACGAAACTCGGGGTACGTTCGGCATCACCATCAGCGACCCGACATGCGCCTCCGCCTCCTGCTCGCCACCACCGTCGCTCTCGCCGCCTGCACACCCCCGGCGGCGCTGCCGACGCCCACGCCCGGCAACGACACCGGTCTCCAGGACCAGCTCTTCGCTGCGGACCGGGCCTACGCACGCGCCGTCGCCGACAGCGGGCATGCCGCGTGGGTAGCCCGCTTCGCCCCCGACATCGCCAAGCCCGGGGCCGGCGGGCTGATGCTGCTCCGCGGTGTGACGACGGTCGGCGGGCTCGACAAGGGCATGTTCGCCGACGCCACCCGCATCCTCGTCTGGGAGCCCAGCGACGCCGTGGCGTACGCCGACGGCCGCACCGGTGTGACCATCGGGCGCTCTGCCTGGGTACGCAGCACGGCCCGCTCCGACACCCTGTCGCGCGGCCGCTACCTCACCATGTGGCAGCGCCAGTCCGACGGCTCGTGGAAAATCATTCTCGACACGGGCTGGTCGGACAAATAGCCGCAGGCATCTTTCTTCCATGCTGCGCGACCTGCTTCCCCCCGCCCTGCGCGATCGCTACGACGCCAATCGCTCCGTGCGGCGCGAGATCGACGGCGTACCAGTGTGGTTCCTGAACGAGCGGGACGACATCGATAACGCGCAGCTCGAGTCGCGCTTCATCGAGGCCGTGGCGCTGATCGGGCGCTACATGCCGCGCAACCTGCGACGCCTGCGCCGCGACGTGCAGTGCATCTGGGTGAAGCGCTGGCCCAACCGCGGCGTGTTCTTCCACGACACGCGCATCATGGTCATCGACACCACCTTCGTCGTGAACCCGACGTTCACGCTGGCACAGGTGGCCGCCACGATCCTGCACGAGGGCGTGCACGCCCGCGTCACCGCGATGCGCGTGGACCGCCGTCACACCAACATCGCCGACGAGGAGCGCATGTGCCGTCGCGCCGAGATCGCATTCGGCGAGCAGGCCCCCGGCGGCGCGCCGGTGGTGGCCCGCGCCCGCGAGATCCTCGGTCTCAGCGATGCCGAAGTCGCCCCCGGCATCGACATCGCGGTGGCCGAGGCCAAACTGCGCGACCTGCGACGTACCGAAGGGGGTTCGACGGGCTAGGGCGCGTCGCTACACTCGTGTGCATGCCACGCATTGCGTTCCTGACACTCGAGGAGATCGCCGACTTCGTCATCGACGACGATCTCGCGGTCGCTGAACTCCAGCGCCGCGGCTGGGATGCCGCCGAAGTGCCATGGTCGGTGCCCTCCGACTGGAGCGCCTACGACATCGTGCTGATTCGCAGCACGTGGGACTACGCCAGCCGCTCCGACGACTTTCTCGACACGCTGCGCACCATCGAAGCCAGCGGTGCGCATCTGGAGAATCCGGTGCGCGTCGTGGAGTGGAACATCGACAAGTGCTACCTGCGCGAGCTCGAGGCGCGCGGTGTGCCGGTGGTGCCGTCGGTGTGGGGCAGCGGCGGCGATGCCAGCGTGTTCACGGCCCTCTTCACGACGCTGCAGGATCGCGACGTCGTGCTCAAGCCGAACATCAGCGGCGGCGCGCGCGACACCTTCCGCCTGCACGCGCCACTCAGTGACACGATCCTCCAGCATCTGGTGGACACGTTCGACGGGCGCGACTGGTTTGCGCAGCCGTTCGTGCGCTCCGTGGTCACGGAGGGCGAGTACTCGCTGTTCTACTTCGATGGCCGATACAGCCACGCCATTCAGAAGGTGCCGAAGCCCGGCGACTTCCGCGTGCAGGAAGAGCATGGCGGCGAGATCATCGCCGTGCAGGCCACGCCTGAACTGCAACGCGTCGCCGAGCAGGTGCTGTCGGCCATTGCACCGGTGCCGTTTCAGGCGCGCATCGATCTCATTCGGCTCGACGATGGTCGCCTTGCGCTGATGGAAGCGGAGCTGATCGAACCGTCGCTCTACCTGCGCATGGACGCCGCTGCTCCGGCGAAGTTCGCCGATGCGATCGAGGCGCTGTACGCCCGCCGGACGCGCATCCGTGCCTGATCGTCGCGCAATCGAGGCTCGATGCACGCAGGACCGGTCGTGACGCACCTGCCGAACCCAAAACGCGTGCTCCTGTTGGGTGCGACGGGAACGATCGGTCGCGCCACCGCCCGTGCGCTGGTGGCGCGCGGTCATGACGTGGTGTGCTTCGTCCGCGACAGCGGCAAGGCAGCGCCACGCATTGACGGTGCAACGGTGCGGGTGGGCGACGTATCGGATCCGCAGTCACTGGCCCGTGACGCATTCCGCGGCGAGCAATTCGACGCCGTCGTCTCGTGCATGGCGTCGCGCACCGGCACACCGAAGGATGCGTGGGCCGTGGACCATCAGGCGCATGTACAGGCACTGCGTGCAGCGCAGGCACACGGTGTCACGCAGATGGTGCTGCTGTCGGCGATCTGCGTGCAGAAGCCACTGCTGGCATTCCAGCATGCGAAGCTGGCGTTCGAGAAGGAGCTGATCGCGTCCGGCCTGACGTATTCGATCGTCCGCGCGACCGCCTTCTTCAAGTCGCTGTCGGGTCAGGTGGAACGGGTGCGCAACGGGAAGTCATTCCTGCTGTTCGGCGACGGGACGCTGACCGCGTGCAAGCCGATCAGCGATGATGATCTTGGTGCCTTCCTCGCCGACTGTCTGCACGAGGAGTCCCGGCACGATCGCATCCTG
>JAYWIJ010000292.1:0-6404 GCA_043788935.1 Gemmatimonadaceae bacterium
TCCCTCCCCGGGCAGAGTAGCGTTCCGAAGGCATCGCCACGCCCCCCGGGGGGCTGACTTTCCGCCCCCGGGGTATCACCCTTCCTCTCGCCCCGCGCAGCCCGACGCTGTCGGGACCGTCCACACGCCCCATCGCGTCCGCCCGTGCGCCCTTCGTCGCTGTCCGCACTCGTCGCCCTGCTCTGCCTCGCGCCCTCGGTCGCGGTGGCGCAGGAGACGCGCACCCCGGCCCCCGCCGACCCTGCCGCCTTCGAGCGGCTCTGGAGGGCGCGGCTGGACAGCGCCAAGCTGCGCGTGAGCGCGGCCGACGTGCGATTCATGACCGACATGATCGGTCACCACGCGCAAGCCGTCACCATGTCGCGCATGGCCGCCGCCAACGGCGCCAGCGCTGCAGTGCAGACCCTCGCCGCCCGCATCATCAACGCCCAGCGCGACGAGATCGCGATCATGCGTCGCTGGCTCGGCGAACGCCGTCAGCCGGTGCCCGAATTGCACGATATGGACGGCGCCCTCACGGTGCACACGCCGGGCGAGTCGATGCCGCAGGGCGCTGGCCACGGTGATCATGCCATGATGACCGGCATGCTGACCGACACCGAACTGTCGCGACTGCGGGCGGCGCGCGGCGCCGAGTTCGACCGGCTGTTTTTAGCGGGCATGATCCGGCATCATGGTGGCGCGGTGGCGATGGTGGAGAAACTGTTCGCCACCGATGGCGCGGCGCTGGATGGGCAGGTGTTCAAGTTCGCATCGGATGTGCAGGTGGATCAACGCACCGAGGTGATGCGGATGCAGACGATGCTGGTCGCGCTCGGAACTGCCGGTCTTCGCTGACATCGCAGGTCAGGGCTGCGACGCGGGTTGTGTTTCGGGAGAGAGGGCACGCAGTTGCAGTCCCGGGCGTCCAACAGGAGACGCCCGTCAACCGGATCGGCGGGGCCGGTCCGTCCATCGCACCAGGAGCGCAGTTCATGAGTCATTCGCTGATCACGCGTCGCGCGGCGGCGCGCCGCACCTTCACCACCGCCGCTCGCGCGTCCGCCATGATGGCCTTCGCCGCCGGCTCGATTGGCGCACAGGCGAGCATGATGGCGCCATCGCCAGACCCGCGCGTGGGACTGCGTGCCGGCCTGCAGAACGCCGGCGAAGCGTCGTGGAACATGACGCGCCTCGCCACCGCCACGCCGCCGGAGAAGTTCGTTGGCGGCACCAATTCGGATCTTGCATTCACCGGCAAGTACGCCATCCAGGGCAGCTACAACGGCTGGCAGATCTGGGATATTTCCACGCCCGCCAAGCCGACGCTGGTCACCGCGTATTTCTGCCCGGCGTCACAGAGCGACGTGTCGGTGTACAAGAACCTGCTCTTCATTTCGGGCGAAGGGCTCGAAGGCCGACTCGACTGCGGTGATCAGCCGGAGCGCGCGCGCGTCAGCACGAACCGTCTCCGCGGTCTGCGCATCTTCGACATCAGCGACATCCGCAATCCGAAGAACGTCGGCAACGTGCAGACCTGTCGCGGGTCGCACACGCACACGGTGCTCGCCGATCCGAAGGACAAGGAGAACGTTTACGTCTACATCTCGGGCTCGTCGGGCGTGCGCCCGGCCGAAGAGCTGGCGGGCTGCTCGGGCGACGACCCTTCCAAGGATCCCAACTCGGCACTCTTCCGCATCGAAGTGATCAAGGTGCCGCTGGCCGATCCGTCGAAGGCGGCGATCGTGTCGTCGCCGCGCATCTTCAACGATCTCGCCGCACCGCCGCGTCACGGGCAGTCGCCCGCCGACAAGGCGGAAGTCGAGAAGGCGCGCGCGGCGGGCAAGTTCGTCTTCGAGATCGCGACGATCGGCGAGACGATCGTGCTGCCTGACGCGGCCGCGCAGCAGAATCTCGACCAGGTCGTGAAGATGCGTGGTGGTACCGGCGCTGCCACCTCAGCCGACTCGGCCAAGCTGCGTGAGCTGATCGGTGCGCAGATCGCGAGCATGGGCGGCGCCGAGTCGAAGAAGGGACCGACGCAGTGTCATGACATCACGGTGTATCCCGGCATCGGGCTCGCCGGAGGTGCCTGTGAAGGCTATGGTCTGATTCTCGACATTTCCGATCCGGCCAATCCCAAGCGCATCGCCGCCGTGGCCGACAGCAACTTCAGCTACTGGCACTCCGCCACGTTCAACAACGACGGCACCAAGGTGCTGTTCACCGACGAGTGGGGCGGCGGTGGTGCACCGAAGTGCCGGTCCACCGATCCGATGACGTGGGGCGCCAACGCGATCTTCAATGTCGGCAAGGACAGGCAGCTCACGTTCGCCGGCTACTACAAGATGCCGGCGGCGCAGACCGCCGAAGAGAACTGCGTCGCGCACAATGGCTCGCTGATTCCCGTGCCCGGCCGCGACGTCATGGTGCAGGCGTGGTATCAGGGCGGTATCTCGGTGTTCGACTACACCAATGCCGCGAAGCCGATGGAGATCGCCTACTTCGATCGCGGTCCGGTGGACAGCACGAAGATGGAGATGGGTGGCAGCTGGTCGGTGTACTGGTACAACGGTTCGATCGTGAGCTCGGAGATCGCGCGCGGCCTCGACGTGTTCGAACTGACGACGAGCCCGATGCTCACCGCCAACGAACTGGCTGCGGCCAAGACGGTGCAGCTCGAGTACCTGAATGCGCAGGGCCAGCCGAAGTTCACGTGGCCGCCGAGCTTCGCGAAGGCGCAGGCGTTCGTCGATCAGCTCGAGCGCTCGAACGGCCTGAGTGCGGCGCGCCTCACGGCGGTGCGCACTGCGCTGACGTCGGCCGAGAAGGTGAGCGGCGGTGCGCGCACGACGGCGCTGCGTGCGGTGGCACGATCGCTGGCGGCGGATGCGAACGGGTCGAGCGACGCGGCGAAGGTGACGATGCTGCGTGATGCGGTGACGGAGCTGTCAGCGTCGCGTTGAGTCGCGTCAGTACGGCTGATGGTGGAACGGGCGGGTGTCCTTCGGGATGCCCGCCCGTTCTGCATCGGTGATGGCCGCTGTCGCACACACCACGGCGCAGATGGCCGCAGTGGCGGCACCGGTCGTCGGCATCACGGCGCTCGTCGCCTGTCGATATCTGAGGCGCCTGGTAAATCCTCCCGAGGACGGCGAGGAGGGGTGATGCGCACCTCTGGGGTCAATTCATCACGAACGTGCGCTGATGCCGTCGGCCATCGGCGTACCGAACGGCGTCCGCGCTGCTGTGCCTGTTCCATGAATCCGACAGGTCAAACCGTCCCAATGCTGCACCAGCGCCACAACGGCCGAGCCCGCCAAAAATGATCGCAGCTTAATGATTCTGCGCAACTCTTATGAGGACAACGACTTCCGTTCGAATTCCGGCTGACTTCTGAGCAACCTGTGCCATTGGTTCGGCGCTTGCCCCGTCTCATGGCAGCGCCCGATGCAGGGCGCCCCCGTTCCGGATCCCTGCTCAGGAGTCAGACATGCAGTTCCGCACCTTCGCGCTCGCCGCCGCAGCCCTCGTCACCGCCCCGCTCCACGCACAGACGTGGCAGACCGTGACGCCGGCCAACGGCACCGCCGGCTACACGAACCCCGCCGGCTACTTCAACAACACCTCGGACGACAACTCGGCCAAGGGCGATGTCTGCAACATCGCGTCACTCCTCACCTCCACCAGCCCGGTCTGCGCCAATCAGTCGCCCGCCGGCACGCTGCCCCTCGGCACCCCGGTCACGGGGCTCACGGCGAGCAACATCCGTTACCTCGGTAATGGCAGCGGCGGCCCCGTGGCATGGGTGCTCGGCGCCGGCACGTGGAATCTGTCGGTGTTCGGACGTCTGGCCGGTGCCAACATGCCGGCGGATGTGAGCTTTTACGTGTTCAACGTCGACAACGGTCTGTTCACGATGCTGAACTCCGGCTCGCTGCAGATCACGACGAGCAGCCAGCTGGTGTTCGGTCTCGGTTCGTATAATCCGGGTGGCGCGAGCCAGCGCACGTTCTACTCCAGCATGCAGTCCACGGCGTTCCCGCCGGTCAACTCGAATGTGCTGACCGCACCGCAGCAGTGGGCCGTCTTCACGGACGCAGCCAATGCCATGAGCACGTCGGGCATCCTGGCGAACACCGGCACGTACTGGATCGGTGGCGAAGACAACGCCTGCGACGCGCCGAGCCCGAACACCCGTAACCAGTGCGCGTTCGCTGGCCTCGACAACACCCGCGGCCAGTTCAGCGATCGCGATTACAACGACTACATCCTGCGCGCCACGGCCGTGCCGGAGCCGTCGACCTACGCCCTCATGGGCACCGGCCTGCTCGCGATGGGCTTCGCCGCCCGTCGTCGCCGCGTGAACATGTAATGCGCTCACGGCCGGCATCACGCCGGCCCTGTCCGAACGCGCGCCGCACGGAGATCCGTCTCCGTGCGGCGCGTGTGCGTTCAGCGTTGGCATCGCGTGGCCGATCAGCGGCAGATCGCTATGCATCGAGTACCGACTCACGTCACGCGAGGACGCTGCGGTTCAGCGCGTGTCGCTCCGGAACGCACGATTGCTTGCCGCCATCGCCCCGTCGATCGCGTCGAGTACTTTCGGACCCATGCCATGCAGTGCAGCGAGGTCCTGTCGCGATATCGCGTGGCGATACCCCCGACGTCACCAGGCCGCTGCGAGCGTCACGCCGCGGTCGCGGGCTCCGGGCTCTCCGTCAGCGGCACGGCTTTCAGCAGCCAGAGTGGCTCCGGCAGCACGCGCAGCGTCAGCGGTGCGTCCATCCAGGTCACCTCGCCGTCGCATGCCACCTTCACCCGCTTCTCACCCCACAGGCTGGATGACTTGACGTGCAGACTTCGGCACACGAAGTGATCGACGCTCGCCGCCTCTCCGAGCTGCCCCATCGCGCCACGCAGCATGAGGTTGAGCATGGCGAGCGTGCCGAGCGGTCTGAGAATCACGGCCGTGATGTGCCCGTCGCTCGACGCGCCCTCTGACGGGATGTCGCCGGCGTTCAGCCCAAGCTGCTCCAACTGCAACCGGTTGTTGCCGACGAAGAGTGTGAGCGTGACCAGTTCGCGGCGCTGCTGCTCCCACTCGATGGAAAGCCGGAGGCGGCGCTGCGCCCGCAGCAGCGTCGAGATACCCGCAGAAAACGCCACCAGCTGGCTACGCCCGAACCGTGCCTTCCAGCTCTCGCGATCCTGCAGCAGGTCCGGGTACAGCCCGAGGCTCGCGTTGACGAGGAACACCTGCTCGTTCACCGCCGAGATCTGCACCGGCTCAGGCAGCGCACGCAGCAACCACTGCAACGCATCGCTGACGGACGTGGTGGGCACGCCGTGTTCGCGTGCGAAGTAGTTGAACGTACCTTCAGGAATCACACCCATCACGCACCCGGCGTCGTACGCGGCTTGCGCGACGGTGCTGATGGTGCCGTCACCACCAACGGCCACGACGGCGGAGTCCGTCTCCGTCGCCGTGCGGGCAGCGGCCTTCGCGACGGCAGCGAGCTCACCGGGTGCAGCGAAGTGCACGTGACATGCGCGACCGGCATCTCGCAGCACGGCTTCGATCTCCGCGCAGGTCGCATCGGAATCGGAGTTGCCCGATTTTCCGTTCACGACGAATTGCAGCGGCGCGGTGCTGTCGAAGGTACGGCGGTTCATCGATGTGCGTGGACGGAGGTGAGCGCAGGCGAACGCATCTGCCGTCAGTGCAAATGCTGCGCCCGGGCTCACTTCTGTCCTTCGCTTCGGTGCGACGCCATCACCGTGCTGTCCCGGCGTTGCCGGTCGCGACAGTGGGAGGTCGTGCCAACCACCTAGTCAGCCGCAGCGACCGGATAACCGGAGAGGCATTGTGCATCGAGCTGCTGCGCGACGGCGCGTGCTGCACTCGCCGGCTTCGAGGCTCCGCGTCGGACCGCTGCAGGATCCCAGTTGAACGCCTCCGATGTGATGCGCAAGCCGTCAGCGGACATCACTTTCGTCACACGCACCGTGCCCACGACGCCGATCCGCGTAGCCGATCGATTCTGTGCGAGCGGCGTGAAGCCGGGCGTCACGGAAATCCCCGCCGTGTCCACTTCGGCGTACAGCTCACTGGCGCGCGCACTGAGCACGACACAATCCACCACCGTGTCCCATTCTGCAGACGAGATCACGCGAGCGGCCATTGCTGCTGGACGCGCCGTGGCGCACCCCACCAGCACGAGCATCGCGCCGCCGAGTCGCAGGGCGGTGGATCGCAACGGACGTGGAACGATTCGATGCGTGAGACTGCCTCGGCTGGGAAGAATGGTGAGTACCTCCGCAACGCCCCGCTGGCGGCTCACGACGCAGTGTCCTCATGGACTGCGCTGTGTACCACCGTCTCAATGACGATACAGTAGCTGCCATATCATTCGCAACGTTCA
>JAYWIJ010000293.1:0-26348 GCA_043788935.1 Gemmatimonadaceae bacterium
CGCAAGCTGGGCGCGCGCGACCGGACGCAGGCGATCATGGTCGCGATGAAGCGAGGGCTCGTCCACTCGCTGTGACGAGCGTGTCGTGACCGTCCGTCAGCCGTCGAGGGCGAGGACGAACTCGCCGGCTGCCACGCGGCGGAGCGAGGCGATCAGCCGATCGGGTGAGACACCCTTGGCGATGAATCCAGAGGCACCGGCTGCACGCGTGACCTCCACGGCTTCGGGTGACGGGTTGCCGGTGAGCACCACCACGCGCGGCGATGGGTGGACGGCCTGCAGCGCCCGGATCACGTCGATAGGACGCTCGTCGCGCGGAAGATTGAGGTCGAGGAGCACGATGGTCGGCGCGTGTGCAACGATCTGTGCCACCGAGTTTTGCAACGCGTGAAGCGGTGGCAGGCTGATGATGTCGTCTTCGAGCCCGAAGCGCAGCGCCAGCGCGCCTGTGAGCGCGGCATTGTCGTCGACGATCAGAATGCGCATCGGTTCGTCGACGGCGGAGACGAATTCACGAGGCATAGAGAACAGCGTCGATTGCTCCTGGGAGGCGGTCCGCACATCCGGCAACTCATCGTCCGCGACGCCGACGTCGGCGGTGTCCGCAGCATTGGCGGCGAGCGCAAGTCGCAGTGTCACGTGCGTTCCACGCGCGGCGCTGCTGTAGCCGGACAGGGTACCGCCGCTGCGCTGCAACAGGCTGTTGGCGAGCGAGAGTCCCCAGTGCTCCACGAATTCCGACGCGGTGTCGGGACGGAGCGGGATGGCGCGATCAGATCCATCGCGAATGCTCAGTGACACGCCGCGCGTGGTACGCCGACCGACGATCTGCACGTGGCGGGGTGTGCCGAGGGCGCCGAGCGACAACCGCACGCTGATGATCAGGTGCAGAAGGACGTGCGCCAGCACCGACGGCTCGGCTCGCACTGCCGGCAGCGATTCGGGAAGGCGAACGCTCAGCGCGCAGTCGACCGGGAGAGGCGCCGCCACGAGTTCGCCGACTTCGTGCCACCACTGCCGGAGACGCACCGACTCGGCAATGCCGACATCCGTGGGTGCCGTGGTACGCAGCAGGAGTCCGTTGGCGAGGCGCTGCACATTCTCGACGATTGACGTGATCGTCGCGGCGTCGACGCGCGCTGGCCCGCTGGTATGCAGATCCAGCAGGTCGAGATGCAGCAACAGCGGCATCAGCGCATTGCGCAGGTCGTGTCCCGTGCGGACGGAACCAGGATGGAGTTCGAGCGGACGTACGCGTCCCGACACCGGCCCTCCGAGAGGTTCAGGCACGGTGATCAGGCTGGCAGCACATTTCGGGCGCATGATGTCATGTGCATCGCAAGGTACGATCCCGCCCGTACCCGTGCAGCGGTTGCGTTCGCTGCCACGATACCACGCAGTAATCTTCACTCGTCCGCCGACGCGACGCGCCCTGTGTCGCTTTGACGTAGCACGGGTGCGGGAGACGACGTTCCAGTCAGAAAACGAACACCATGAACGCAACTGCGCGATGCCGGGTGCTCGTGATCGACGACGATACGGATGTCCGGGAAAGCACTGCGATGGTGATCCGCCTGCTCGGGCATGATGTGTTCACCGCTCCGGACGGCAAGTCCGGGGTGGAGGCCGTGCGGACGTTTCTTCCGGAATTGGTGCTGTTGGACGTCGGTCTTCCGGATGCTGATGGCTACGACGTGGCGCGGTGGATCCGGGCGGAGCAGACCGGTCGGCACACGCTGCTGGCGGCGATGACTGGCTGGGTCGGAGATGACGATCGCTCTGCCGCCGATGATGCAGGTTTCGATCTTCACCTGCCGAAACCCGTCGATCTGCAAACCTTGCGCGCGTTGATTGCGCGTGCGGCGTCCGGCGGCGGCAATCACGACGCACCGATCTCAACAAGCGCGTGATCGGTTGCTCACGCGCAGCAAGGCAAGCGCGACGCTATCCGGCGCGTGTGCACGCTCGCCCGACGAGACGGGGGCGCACTGATTTGCAGCGAGGCGTCGGGCGTCATCCGCAAGGCGTACCTGCAAAACGTCCCGCGGACGAATTGTTGCCGGAGCCAAGAAGGGCGATCATCACTGAGCACGAGAGTGATCGAATCGAACCTCAAGAGCGGGAGTGCTCGCCATGGAATCGTATCCGAACAGCACGACCTTCAACGACGCCGACATGATGGACGGCGGCACGGACATGGATTCGCAGCCGGGCAGCCGCTCGCCAGGTACGCAGTTCGAGCCGGAAGTCAAGGCGCTGGGTCAGGCCGCCGACAGCGCCCGCCACAAGGCCGGTGACATTCTGCACGGTGTGAAGGATCGCGCGGAGCGCGTCACCGACGCGGTGAAGAACAGAGTGTCGTCGGCGTCGAACTACGTGAAGAATGCGCAACCGGCCGACATGTGGGGCGACGTGAAGGAACTTGCCCGTCGGAATCCGGGTGCGTCGATGCTCGCCGTCGCCGTCATCGGCTTCGCGATCGGTCGTTCGACGTCGCGCAGCGACTCGAGGTAATCGTGGCTGCGTCGGGCGGCGTGGACTCCATCGGATACAATGTCCGTGGACTGCTGACACAGGCGGAACGGCTCGCACGCACTGAAGTGGAACTGGCGCTCGCGAAGGGACGTGAAAGTGTCGGTGAGACGGCGCGCCACCTCAGCATGCTGGTGGTTGCCGGCGTGTTCGCGCTTGGCGGCATGGCATTCCTGCTTCACGCCATCTACTCGGGACTCAACACCCGGGTCGATGGCTGGCTCGCAGCACTGCTGACGGCGATCATCGCCTTCATCGGCGCCTTCATCTTCCTGCGTCTTGGCGTGCAACAGAAAGACGCTGTCGACGAGACGGAAACCCTTGGTGGACGACGCGATCGCGTCGCAACGGCACGATGAGCTCACAGACTGAACGGCTGGAACGCATTGCCGCAGAAGAACGCGAGCGGCTTGGCGAGCACCTCGATCAGCTGCAGCACAAGCTGGAGAAGGCGCTCGATCCTGCGATACTGTTCGATCGGCATCCCCTGCCGATCCTGGCTACCGCACTGGTAGGTGGGGTGATCCTCGGCGCTGTCACACGGAGCGACGGTCCGTCCCGCCGGAGTGCGCATCATGACGATGGGCCGCGATCGCGCGGGGGTATGATGCATCGTGGCGGCTTCCTGCACGATGGCATGGCCCAGCTGCGAGGTGCAGTGGTCGGGATGCTGTTTGCGCGGATTGCCGAGAAGGTGCAGGAGATGACGAGCGGTCGGGGCGATGAGCACGTGTCGCGTGCACCGAAGCGTTCCAGTGCGCGGACGACCGGTGCTGAGACCAGCGCCCGCGAGACCGTGTCGTTCACCTGAACGGAGCCGTGATGGAATGACGTGCGAGTGGCGGCATCTGGCGCGACCTGGCTGATGCGATGCGTCCGGCCGTCGCGACTGACGTCGCTGCGCCGGTTTCGTCCGTTGAAGTGGGCTGACGGTACGTGTTGGGGTGGCCATCACGAGCCGGTTCGCTGCGGCGCCTGACGATCAGGCGCCGCAGTGTCGTTTCCAGCAGCGCCCAGCGCCTCGTGACCGAGCAGGGGCAGCACTCCGCCCGGTGGTGCACAGCAATCCGGCGCGCGTCGGCTGCTACCGTTGCAGCCCCGGAGGATGCAGGTTCCATACTCGCGGTGAGCAACTGCCGATTGCGCCGAAAGACGGACGTATCGTGGCGGACGCGGCTGCGGCACGGCCTGTGCTATGTGTGGTACCATGTGTATGGGAGAATTGCACATCTCGGCCGTCTGAGTATCAGATGCCGCGTGCGGCCCGCCTCGATGCTCAGACGGAGTTACGCATGACCCCGGCAACGGCGCAGTTACTCATCGGATCGCTGGTGCTCACGATTCTCGTACTGAGCATCTTCGCAGGCGTATCGCTCATGCGGCATGCAGGGTGCGCGCGCACGAAGTCGCTGCTGCTCGAGCGCCTGCTGCCGTCGCTGACCCCGCACATGCATTACCGCTGGGATCTGCGCAGCTCACGGGTCGTCCGTGATATTTCACTCGTCGAGCGACTCGGCTTCGGCTCCGCCGTCTGCGCCTCGTCGTGGCAGGAGTGGGCGGAGCTCATCGTCCCCGAGGATCGCGGTGCCTTCGAAGACGCCATGGCTGCCGTCGAGGCGCGCAAGAGCGACCGCTACCTGCTGGAGTACGGTGTGCGGTCAAAGGGCGGGCCGGTGATCCGCGTGATCGATCAGGGCGTCGCCGAGACGAAGCAGGACGGCGAACGGCGCCTGGTGATTTTCGGAACACTTGGCGTGCTCGAAGATGGCCGGGCGGAGGCGCATACCGTTGCCGAGGTACCGCTGACGGCGACCGTGGCTGCCGTGCCGCATGAGGCGGATCAAGCGCTGTTCGGCCGCGCCGGTGGCGTGCTGTTCGCGTCGTCGGGTCTCGTGCCGTACCTGCTCGACGACCTGAACGATGCCCGCTACGTGGGCGCTCGGAC
Organism: Gemmatimonadaceae bacterium; assembly: GCA_043788935.1. Classification (GTDB taxonomy): domain Bacteria; phylum Gemmatimonadota; class Gemmatimonadetes; order Gemmatimonadales; family Gemmatimonadaceae; genus JACMLX01. Next base: position 4,478 of record JAYWIJ010000293.1, read on the forward strand.
GCTGCGCGCCGCCACTCCGGGTGACCTGCGCTGCCTGGAAGATTTGTGGCGACAGGCGGACCGCCGTGGCATTGCGCGCCGTCGCGTGTGGCTGACCAGCAATGAACGACGCACGCGGCTGATGGACCTGACGTTGATCAGCGTGAAATCGGAGTTTGCGCGTTCCGAAATGTTGCTCGAGGTGCGCGACGTCACGGACGCGCACACCGAAGAGAGTGGTCAGGCGGGGCTGCAGCGGTTCGAGCTGGTGTCGCGCTTTGCCCAGCGCTTTGCGCACGACGTCCGCAGCCCACTCGGTACCATCCGCAATCTCTCCGAACTGATCCGCCGCACCGGGGACGATACGGAAGGGCGCGAGAAGTACGCCACGCAGATCGCGCGTGCGGTCGATGAAATCGCGGCGGCGACGCGCGAGCTGGGCCGTGTGGCGGAAGCGAACGAAAGCACCGTCATCGGGAGCAACCTGGCCGTGGTGCTCGAGGATGTGCTCGCTGAGTTCAGTGCCGAGTACGGCGTGTATGGCAGCTCCATCACCATTCCGCAGGACGCGCGGCAGGTCGCAATTCCGGATACGGCGATGCGTGTGGTGGCTCGCTCCTTGCTGCGCGAGGTCTACGAAGCGTCGATGGGTGAGGGTGGTGTCCACGTCATGGCTGCGCGAGTCGATGATGACGTCGTCATCCGCGTCGAGTCGGATGATGCGCTGCAGCCGGCACCGGTGTCACCCTCCGGCGATCGCCGCGCGACTGTTCCTCGTGAAAGCAACACACGGCGGATTCGCGTGGCATCGGAAGTGCTCAGTGTATTCGGGGCGACGTTGCAGATGTCGAAGACGCCCACAGGTGGAACGCTGTTCGAAGTGCGTTGTCCGGCGACGGCACCGATCGAGGAGACTGGCGCGGCGCTCGCATGAATACGTGACATGATGATGTGTTGACCGCGCACCCGGCGTGGTCCGTCGAGGCGGGGGAAGACAAGGTCCCCTGATTGCGACGTCCGGACACCACGCGGTGTCTGCGGCGTCGTTTTTTGTTTTCTGGAGGTTGAACATGGCAGACGAACACCAAGCTGCAACGCCGCAGAAGCGGCCACGTCACCCCGGCTCCCCGCTGTGGACCAAGGCGGACACCGTGATCACCGCCAGCCGTGCATACAAGGACCTCGTGCACGCATTGGCTGATCGCGTCGTGGAGTACCACGCGTGGCGTCACGTGTCGAAATGGTCAGTCACGTCAATTTTTCTCTGCAACGCCGTGTACAGCGTGAGCGCCAGAGTACGCCTGTCGCCAGGCCGCAGCCAATCTAGATCTGCGCGGCGCGCACAGTTTGCAGCGTCGACGCCCCGTACGCCCATCGGCACCAACACACTGGACAGGAGATCGCGACATGCGTGGTGACCACTCCGGATCGGGACGCTCTCGACAGCCGCACGAGCAGCACGAGCAGCACGACCAGCACAATCAGCACAATCAGCAGAGTCAGCAGGAGCAGCACGATCGCCCGCTGCAGTACGGCAATCAGGGTCGGATTCAGCATGCGCAGGGGGATGGCTCCGAGGCGGACGACCGCCAGGAGCGGGTACGTCAGCGTTCGAATAGCAGTGGCAGCGGCTCGCAGGGCAGCACGGGAATGGGTGCCTTCGGTGATGGTGACTTTCAGGGCGGCACGGGCGGCATGCACCAGCGCGGTCGGCCTGGGTACGGGCAGGACGGCAATCTCCGCGGCGGCTATGGGCAGGGTTCAGGCTATGCGCAAAGCAGCGAAGGTGGCGGCTATGGGCAGGGTGCGGAGCAGCAGGGGGGCCGCAGTCGGAGCGGGTCGGATCAGCACAGCGACGAGCGCTTCGGGCAGCATGGCGGACAGGGGCAGCAGCGGAGCAGCCCATACGGCTACGGCGGCCCGGGGGCGCAACAGCAGGCGGGTCCGCAGTCAGGTGGTGGCGCAGGCCATCAGGGAGGTGCGCAGCGCGGACAGCATTACGGAAAAGGTCCGAAAGGATACCAACGCAGCGATGATCGCATTCGTGAGGATGTGAGTGAGCACCGCTATCACGACGGCGACGTGGATGCGAGTGAAATCGAGATCGACGTCACCGGCGGCGAAGTGACGCTGACAGGGACCGTGTCCAGCCGCGCCGAGAAGCGGCGTGCCGAAGACGTGGCGGAGCAGTGTTCCGGCGTGCGCGATGTGCAGAATCGCCTGCGCGTGCAGTCGGGTAACGCGTCACCGTCGGCACAAGTGCGTGGCGCACAGCAGGAAGGCGCGCCGCGGCCGACTTCCGGTGCCATGCACCACGCGCCACAACAGGCGAGCGAGGCCGTCAGGACAGGCGGCTGACGGCACATGGGTGCAGGCACGACGCCTGCACCGGTCATGCGGTGGAAATCCTCCCTCGTTCGAGGCTGATTTCGACCGCTCACTGGAGGGCGATCATGTCGGGCACCGAAAGCACGGACACCATCAACCACGCAGCACGCCGCCGTTCGCACGAACGCGCGCCGCTGTTGTTCTATGACGACCATTGCAGCGTCTGCCGCCGGTTCGTGTCGATGCTGATCGGCGCCGATCGACGTGGCACCCTGCGCATCGCACCGCTGAACAGTCCGATGGGTGATGCAATCCGGCGCGAGCGGCCGGAACTTGAGCCACGGGACAGCGCCATCTGGGTACGCACCGATGGCACCATCTCGACACACTCGGACGCGATTCTCGACGCCATCGAGTATCTGGGTGGAGCGCTCACACCACTCGGCAAGGTGCTGCGTGGCATCGTGCCGCGCTCCCTCCGCGATCGTGCGTACACGGCATTCGCAAACAATCGAAACCTCTTCGGACAGTTCGGCATGAGTGAGCTGGACGAGCGCGCCAAGAGCCGCACGATGCGCGACATGGATGGAGAGCCGGTGCATGCGACAGCTGGATGATGCGGCGCTCGCGAACTATCTGAACGACCATCTGGCTGGATCGGTGGCGGCGCTGCAACTGATGGGTCGGATCTGCGATGAGCACACCGAGTGCCGGCTGGGCCGGCTGATGGCGGAGTTGCGCGCGGATGTGGAAGGCGAGCAGGAGCAGCTGAAGCTGCTGCTGCAATCCATCGACAAGCCGGAGAACCCGGTGGCGCAGACGTTCGCGTGGGTCGGAGAGCAGATCTCGCGCCTGAAGATCAGCGCGGGCCAGAACGACGAGACGGGCGTCAGGCTGTTCGAGGCGCTCGAAGCGCTGCTGCTCGGATTCACCGGCCGCTTGTCGCTCTGGACGATGCTGGCCGAGGTGCAGGATGTGATGCCACTGCCGTTCGAGTTCAGGGCGCTCGCCGCACGTGCGCAGGAGCACATCGTGCGACTCGAGGCCGAGCGCGTGAGCGCCGGACGGACGGCGCTGATGCTGGCCGCCGAGCCCCTCGTCACCGCCTGACGTCCAAACCCCCTGCCCGCCGGAGAACACATGGCTCGCGCAATCTGGAAAGGTACACTCGGTTTCGGACTCGTGAACATCGGTGTCGAGCTGCTGTCGGCGTCCACATCCGACACGCTCGATCTCGACATGCTGGACAAGCGAGATCACGCACGCATCGGCTACCAGAAGATCAACAAGACGACCGGTGCCGTGGTGGAGCAGGACGACATCGTGAAGGGCTTCGCGCTGGAGAAGGGGGAGTACGTCATTCTCGAAGACGCCGATCTCAAGGCGGCCAATCCGAAGAAAACGCAATCCATCGACATCGTCGGATTCATCCCGCAGTCAGCGGTGCCGCGCATCTTTTACGACAAGCCGTATTACGTGACGCCTGCCAAGGGTGCCGACCGTGCGTACGCGCTGCTGCGCGACACGCTCGCGCATTCGGAGCAACTGGCGCTGGCGCAGGTCGTGATTCACACCCGGCAGCACATGGCGGCCGTGTACGCACACGAGCAGGCGATGGTCGTGCAGCTGCTGCGCTACGCCGGCGATCTCAAGTCACCTGGCGATGCGGGTGTCCGTGACGTACCCGCGCTGCCGCGGAATACTGCCAGCAAGGAATTCACGATGGCCGAGCAACTGGTCAGCTCGATGGAAATGGAGTGGCAGCCCGAGGCGTTCAGCGATACGTATCGCGAGGACCTGATGCGGCTGATCGAGGAACGGTCGAAGCAGGGGAGCAAGTCATCGCCCGAATCGACCGTCAGCTCGAAGCCGACGAAGGTGCTGGATCTGGTGAGTGCGTTGCGGCAGAGTCTGGAGCCCGGCGGTCGTGCATCGAAGGTGGCACCGGCGGTGAAGCGTCCGGCGGCGAAGAAGGCCGCCAAGACAGCCCGTTCGAAAGGCAAGGTGGCGTGAAGGTGTGGCGTGCTGGCCACGTGACGACCTGATGGCGTTGCGGACGCGCAGTGCGGCGTTGCTCGCACCTGCGCTCGCCACGCGCGTCGACGCGGTGCCCAGCAGCGCTGACTGGCAGCACGAGCCGAAGATCGACGGCTATCGCATCCAGTGTCACGTGAGCAATGGCGCGGCGACGCTCCTGTCGCGCAATGGGCTGAACTACACCGACAAATTTCCCGGTGTCGCCGAGGCGGCCGCACTACTGATGGGAGCGCGGAGCGCTGTACTCGACGGCGAAGTGGTCGTGCCGGCATCCGACGGTCAGTCGCCGTTTCAATCGCTGCAGGTCGCGCTGCGCGCGGGCACCGTGCACACCGCCATCTTCTGGGTGTTCGACCTGCTGCGTGAAGGCCAGACTGATCTGCGCGCCCGGACGCTGGTGGAGCGCCGCACATTGCTTGTTGCGCTGGTCGGGCGTACGCAACGCAACGCCGTCATACGCGTGACGCCTATCTTGAAGGGAAAGCCCGACACCCTGCTGCAGGCTGCCTGTGCGCGGGGCGAGGAAGGGGTGATCAGCAAGCGTCGCGACGCCGCGTATCTGCCAGGGCGGACGCGGGACTGGCTGAAGATCAAATGCGCCCAGCGCGATGAGTTCGTGGTCGTGGGATACAGCGAACCTGAAGGTTCGCGCACGCACTTCGGCGCACTGCTGCTGGCGACGCGAACGGAGCGCGGTGGTGCCCTGCGATATGCCGGCCGCGTCGGCACCGGCTTCACCGATCGCGTGCTGGTGGACATCCATCGCCAACTGCAGCCTCTCACGCGCGCCACTGGCGTCGTGGAGGTTCCGCGCATGGTGGCGCGCGGCGTGCACTGGGTGGAACCGGTGCTGGTGGCGGATGTGTCGTTTGCAGAATGGACCATCGATCACATGCTGCGTCAGGCCACGTTCGAGGGCCTCCGCGACGACAAGGAGGAGCGCGACGTGCGACGTGAAACCATTGCCTCGAGTGCAAAACCGAAAACGTCGCCGCCTCGCAAGACTGCGATCCGCAACGGGGTGATCGCAAAAAACACGACGCTCGCGGAACCTGCGGGCGGTGACATGGTCGCCGGCGTGAAGATCAGTCATTCCGACCGCGTGATCTATCCCGAGATCGCGCTGACGAAGGGCGGTCTCGCCGAGTATTACCTCGCGGTCTCCCCCCTCATGCTGCCGCACGTTGCCGGACGACCGCTCTCCACCGTGCGCTGCCCCGATGGGCCGCAGAAGGCGTGCTTCTTCCAGAAACACTGGAAGAGCACACGTGGTGCCGCCGTGCGGACGGTGGCCATCGACGAATCGGATGGTGAGGGAGGCGACTATGCCGTCGCGCAGGACGCGCACGATCTGGTCGCGCTGGTGCAGTGGAACGTGATCGAACTGCACACGTGGGAGTCGCGCGCCGACGCGCTCGAATCACCGGACCGGCTGATCCTCGATCTCGATCCGGGGCCCGGTGTCGGATGGAAGACGCTGCGCGATGGTGCGACGCGAGTCCGGGAGCTGCTGGACGCTGCTGCGCTGCAGAGCTGGGTCAAGCTCAGTGGAGGGAAGGGCGTTCACATCACCGTGCCACTCGATCGTCGCATCACGTGGCGACAGCTGTCCGATTTCGCGAAGCTGATCGCCGGTCGTCTCGTGCACGATCATCCGACGACGTTCGTGGACGTTGCCGCCAAGGACCGACGCAACCGTCGCATTTTCGTTGACTGGATGCGCAACAGCCGTGGCGCCACGGCGGCGGCACCGTGGTCGGTGCGTGCGCGGAAAGGCGCGCCGGTCTCCGTCCCACTGGCGTGGGACGATCTGAGCCAGATCGACGGCGCTGACGTGATGACGGTGCCGGTCGTGCGCAACTTCCTCGCCTCGAATCCGCTCGATCCGTGGCGCGACATTCTGCAAGCGCGACAGCGCCTGACGGCGAAGGTACTCGATGCCCTCACGCCGGACGGTCACTGAGCCGTTTGGCCGGCAAGAGCGCGCATTGGCTCCGCTTCTCATCACCCCGCACCATGGCTCGCCGCACTGCCACGCCTCCGCCGTCCACTCCGACAACCGCGGCAATCATCCGCGTCCGCGGTGCGCGCGAACACAACCTGCGTGACGTCAACGTGGACATCCCGCGCGATGCGCTCGTGGTCTTCGCCGGCGTGTCAGGTTCAGGCAAGTCGTCGCTCGCCTTCGGGACCATCTTCGCGGAGGCGCAACGGCGGTATCTCGACTCGGTGGCGCCGTATGCGCGTCGCCTGTTCGATCAGGTCGGCGTCCCGGACGTGGACTCCATCGATGGCCTGCCGCCAGCCGTTGCGCTGCAGCAGCAGCGCGGGTCACCGAGCGTGCGGTCGTCGGTAGGCAGTGTCACCACGATCTCGAATCTGCTGCGCATGCTCTACTCGCGCGCAGGGCACTATCCGCCGCGCCAGCCGATGCTGTACGCGGAAGACTTCTCACCCAACACACCGCAGGGTGCGTGCCCGGGATGTCACGGGCTCGGAACCACATACGACGTGACCGAGGCACTGATGGTGCCCGACGACACGCTCACGATCCGCGAGCGCGCAATCGCGTCGTGGCCGCTGGCATGGCAGGGCCAGAACCTGCGCGACATCCTCGTGACGCTTGGACACGACGTGGACATGCCGTGGCGCAAGCTGCCGAAGAAGACGCGGCAATGGATTCTCTTTACCGAAGACCAGCCGACGGTTCCGGTGTACGCCGGCTACACGCCCGCCGAGACGCGCGTCGCGCTCAGGCGCAAGGCGGAGCCGAGCTACATGGGGACGTTCGTCGGTGCGCGGAAATACATTCTCGACACCTTTGCGACGACGCAGAGCGCGTTGATGAAGAAGCGCGTGTCACGGTACATGCTGGGCACACCATGCAGCGTGTGCAACGGTCGGCGCCTCACGCAAGCGGCACTCGCCGTCACGTTCGCCGGGATGGACATCGGCAGCATGTCGCAGCTCACGCTCGACGCGATGGCTGCGGCATTGCGACCCGCCGCACACGAGGCCGACGCGGATGCGGAAGGGCTGTCGGAGGAGAAGCGCATCGCTGCGCAACGGATCGCGCGGGATGTGCTCGCCCGCGTGGAGTCGCTGATGGCGCTCGGGCTTGGATACCTGTCGCTCGAACGCACCACCACGACGCTGTCGGCGGGCGAACTGCAACGGCTGCGGCTGGCGACGCAGATCCGCTCCAATCTCTTCGGCGTCGTGTATGTGCTCGACGAGCCATCGGCCGGGCTGCATCCCGCCGACAACGAAGCGCTGTTCGCCGCACTCGATCACCTCAAGGAAAACGGCAACACCGTGTTCGTCGTGGAGCATGATCTGGAAATCATGCATCGTGCCGACTGGCTGGTGGACGTGGGGCCGGATGGTGGCAGCGGCGGCGGTCACATCCTGCATAGCGGACCACCCGCTGCGTTGCAAGGCAACGCGCGCTCCCGCACTGCACCGTATCTGTTCGATGAAGTGCCTGCTCCGGTGCGGGCTCCACGTGCTCCGGCGCGCTGGCTCGAGCTGCGGGACGTCACGCGAAACAGTCTGCACCACCTCACCGCGCGCATTCCTCTCGGTGTGCTGACGATGGTCACGGGCATCTCGGGGTCGGGCAAGTCGAGTCTCGTCAGTCAGGCGCTGGTCGATCTGGTCGCGGATCATCTGGGGCATGAGCCTGCCGACGCCACCGACGGTGACGAACCGGAGCCAGGCGCGGCTGCACGTACCCGCGGACGCATCCACAGTGGGGCGGAGCATGTGCGCCGACTGGTGACGGTGGACCAGAAGCCGATCGGTCGGACACCGCGCTCCAATCTGGCGACGTACACCGGCCTGTTCGATCATGTGCGCAAGCTGTTCGCCGCAACGAAGGACGCGAAACGACGGAAGTTCGATGCCGGCCACTTCTCATTCAACATGGTGCCGGGGCGGTGTGCCACCTGCGAGGGTGAGGGGTTCGTGAGCGTCGAGCTGCTGTTCATGGCGAGCGTGTATGCGCCCTGTTCCACCTGCCATGGCGCGCGGTACAACCCGGCGACGCTGGCGGTGCGCTGGCAGGACAGGAACATCGCGGAGGTGCTGCAGCTGACGGTCGACGACGCGCTCGTCTTCTTCGCGGATGAGCTGTCGATCGCGCGGCCGCTCAGATTGCTGCGCGACATCGGGATCGGCTATTTGCGACTGGGACAACCCGCCACCGAACTCTCCGGCGGCGAGGCGCAGCGCATCAAGCTGGCGACCGAGCTGCAGCGTGCGCAGCGCCGCGACACGCTGTACGTGCTCGATGAGCCAAGTACTGGCCTGCATCCTGCCGATGTGGATCGCTTGATGGCGCAGTTGCAGGGGCTCGTCGACGCTGGCAACACGGTGGTCGTGGTGGAGCACGACATGCGCGTGGTTGCCGCGGGCGACTGGATGATCGACATGGGGCCGGGTGCCGGCCATGCGGGTGGTCGCATCGTGTACGAGGGACCACCGGGCGGCATCGCTGCCTCCACGTCGAGCCGGACTGCGCCATACCTGAACCGCTGGCTGCCTCGCGCGGACACCGCATGACGTGGTGCGTGCGACAGCTGCATCACGTGACGGGATGGCTGGATGTCGCAGGAACAGAAGGTGGCGGAGAACGACCCGCGATTGCACAACGAGTGGATGCTGCTGGCGCTGGGTGAAGCGAAGCGTGGGCTCGATGCCGGTGAAGCGCCGATCGGCAGCGTGCTGATCGACTGCCGTGGTGCGATCATCGGACGCGGGCACAACACCATGCATGCCAGTGGCATCGTCACCGCGCATGCGGAGATGAATGCGTTCGCGACCGCTGCGCAGCGCGTCGTGTCCGGCGAACCGATCATCATGGTGTCGACGCTTGAACCGTGCGTGATGTGCACCGGCGCGGCGATGCAGGCGGGTGTGACGACGATCCTGTTCGGCATGCGGGCACCGGCGGACTCGGGTACGCAGCGCGTGCATCCGCCGGAGAGCCCGAACGCCACGTCCCCGCGGATCATCGGTGATCTCGCCGCCGATGAAAGCCGGGCGCTGTTCTATCAGTGGCTCGAGATGCATCGTGGCGACCCGACACGCGATCAACAACGGGAGTTCATCCAGCAGCTGATCGCGCTCACCACAGAAGGCGAAAAGCCGAAGCTGCCGGATGAGTTTTTGCCGCACGAGTCTGCCTGACGGCGTGTTCATGTCCGTTGGGAATAGGCGCGATCTGCACTGGTGACGAATTGTCCCGCTGCCGGGTGCGGACCATTTCTCGTATTCCCGGAATCCCGTCGGGCGTGCGCTGCGCACGCGGTGTGGTGCATTCCGTTCTCAATCATTCCGACAGGAGGGCGCATGTCGCCATTCAACGAAGCGAAGCATCGTCGCGACCGATACACCGATGAGCTCGCCGGATCACGCGGCAGCGTGGGTGCCGCCGCGTACGACGAGTTCATGCCCGATGGCGTGCGCCCCTCGGCATCCTCACGCGATCGCTCCCCGGAGATGTTTTCGCGCGCCAAGGACAAGGTGCAGCGCGGGATCGCCGGTGCCACCGACTACGTCAAGTCGCACGACATGGATGACGTGCTCGAAGATGCACGCTCGGTTGCACGGCGCAATCCGCGCGTCGCGATCGTCGCACTGGTCGCGGTGGGGTTCATCATCGGCCGGATGCTGCGCCGCCCGCGGTGAACGCGCCACACCACATCCCTGATCATTGGAGGCTCAATGCCTGAAGCACTGCACGAGAACGGAAGCTCCTTCCAGGAGTTCGACCGCACGGCAGCGTCGTACGAGACGTTGGATCATGGCACGCAGGACGGAGACCGCACTGCGCAGCAGGGTCGCAGCAATGGTGGGCGATCCGGCACGGCGATGCCCGATGTCGCCGCCGGTCGCCACTATCGTCCGGCGCGCCTCCGTGATCCCGATCAGGTCGTAAATTCGGGGATCGCATGGTTCAGCGTGGCGCTCGGTGTCACGCAGATCGTCGCACCGGATGCACTGGCCCGGCTGATCGGCGTGCGGCCGTCACAGAACACGCGCACCGCGATGCGCGCCATCGGCGTGCGCGAACTCACCACCGGCTTCGGACTGCTGTCCAACGCCAAGAGCACTCCGTGGCTCTGGACGCGACTCGCCGGCAACATGGTCGATCTCTCGTTGATCGGGAGCGGCGTTGGACGTCGCGCCGAGGATCGGACGCGCGCGACGCGCGCGGCGATCGCCGTCGGTGGCGTGGCAGCGCTGGACTTCTACGCGGCAGCGCGCAGCCAGCGCACGCAGCGTGAGCGCTTGCAGGCTGACGGATTTGCCTCGCCGGAAGAGACCGTGTCGGGACCGCTGTCGTACGAGCACGGTGATGCACGTGGCGGCGGCACGGAAATGTCTCCCAACAATGAGCAGGTGGGCGTGGTGACATCCGATGCGATCGAGGCGACGAAGTCGGGTCTGAAGAAGGTTCGTCATGCCGTGACCGTGAATCGGTCCGCCAGTGAGCTATACGCATTCTGGCGCGATTTCGAGAACCTGCCCGTCTTCATGCGTCATCTCGAGTCGGTGACGACTCTCGACGGCGGACGCTCGCACTGGGCGACGCGTGGCCCTGGTGGTGTGATGGTGGAGTGGGATGCCGAGATCGTGGCGGATGTCCCGGGTGAACTGATTGCGTGGCAGTCACTGCCTGGCGCTGACGTGAAGAACGCCGGGACGGTGCGCTTCATCCCTGTGCCTGCAGGCCGCGGCACCGAAGTCCACGTGGAGCTGGACTACAGCCCGCCCGCCGGATCGCTGGGGACCGTGGTCGCCAAGTTGTTTCGCGCGGAACCGGGTCAGCAGGTGCGTGATGATTTGAAGGCGTTCAAGTCGGTGATGGAAGCCGGCGAGATCCTGTACGCCGACGTGACGGGCAAGCAGAAGGTGGAACGCAACGATGCAGAGCTCACCAAGGCTGATGCGGAAATGGCGGAGGTGCGCGGATGAAGGCGAATTGCTGGATGGGCAAGAACACGGTCCAGGTCCGTAACGTCCCGGACCCACAGATTCTCAACCGCCGCGACGCGATCGTGAAGATCACCAGCACCGCGATCTGTGGCTCCGACCTGCATCTCTATCACGGTGTCGTGCCGACGATGGAGAAGGGTGACATCGTCGGGCATGAGTTCATGGGTGAAGTGATCGAGGTGGGTCGAGACGTGTCGAATCTCAGGATCGGCGACCGCGTCGTGGTGCCGTTTCCGATTGCCTGCGGCCATTGCAGTGCCTGTGACGCCGGCCTCACGTCGCTGTGCGAGAACAGCAACCCGAATTCCGCGCTTGCCGAGACGATGATGGGGCACTCGCCGTGCGGCATCTTCGGCTACGGGCACATGACCGGTGGATTTGCCGGTGGCCAGGCCGAGATGGCACGCGTGCCCTTCGCCGACTTCGGCCCGCTCAAGGTGCCGGAGAGCGTGACCGATGAGCAGGCGCTGTTCCTGTCCGACGTGCTGCCGACGGGGTACATGGGTGCCGAGCAGTGCAACATCCAGCCCGGGCAGACCGTGGCCGTGTGGGGCTGCGGTCCTGTGGGCCAGTTCGCCATCGCCAGCGCCTACCTGCTTGGCGCGAGCCGTGTGATCGCGATCGACAACGTGCCGTACCGACTGAGGATGGCGCGTGAGCGAGCCGGTGCGATAACGCTCAACTACGACGAGATCGACAACGTGCCGGCCGCACTGAAGGAGCTGACCGGCGGTCGCGGTCCGGATGCCTGCATCGACTGCGTCGGAATGGAAGCGCAGGGCCATGGACCGATCTACGCGCTCGACAAGGTGAAGATGGCGTCCAAGATGCAGACGGACCTGCCGTTTGCACTGCGTCAGGCGATTCTGTCGTGCCGCAACGGTGGCGTCGTATCGATCGTGGGCGTCTACGTCGGCATGGTCGACGCGTTCCCGATCGGCTCGATCATGAATCGCAGCCTGCGCATCGTCACCGGGCAGACGCATGTGCATCGCTACATGCAGCCACTGATGGACCTGATTCAGGCGGGGAAGCTCGATCCGACGTTCATCATCACGCACCGCATGTCGCTGGATGATGCGCCGCGTGGGTACCAGATCTTCGACAACAAGCTGGAGAACTGCGAGAAGGTGGTGTTGCACGTCTCGTAATGCCCCGTCAGCGCAGCAGCAGCGCCTCTGGCGCGTGCAGCGCGTCGGGTGGGCGGGGATGGCCATCATGGTCGTCCTCGCCTCTGCCGGTGCGTTCGGCGATGGCCCGTTGTCCAGCAACACCGTCACGACGGCGGATGGCTCGACGATCGCGTTCAGTCGCGTGATGCGTGCCGAGATGCCGGAACTCGTGCGCATGCAGGGAGGCAGCGGCAGCACGGTGCAGTCGATCCGCGTGGACAGCGGCACGCTGCGCTGGCTGACCATCGAGAGCACCGTGCCGCGAGCCGATCGCGAGGTGCGTGCCCGTGGCATGCTCGAATTCGTCCTGACCACTGGAGCGGGCGGCGACGTCGAGATGGAACTCGTCGTCATTCCGCGCACCATCGGCTGGCACCGCTTGCGTGCTCGATTCGGCGAAGCGCCGTGGACGGACGTCGGCGTGCTGGTTTTGCCATGAGCGCCACATGACCGCCGTTTTGCACGCACTCGTCGTCTACCTCATGCTGATGGTGCTCTTTCGCATCACCGGCAAGCGCTCGCTGGGGCAGGCCACCACGTTCGACTTCGTCCTCCTCCTGATCATCAGTGAGGCCGTGTCGTCGGCTTTGCTCGGCGATGATCACTCCATCACCGGTGCGATGATTTCGGTGCTGACACTCGTCTGCACCGACATCGCGTTTTCGTTGGCCAAGCAACGCTGGCCGAAGTTCGGGCGCCTGCTCGAGGGTGAACCGGTGTGGCTGATGCGTGGTGGTGTTAGGGACGAACGCAGCATGCGCGCCGAGCGCGTGGACGACGACGACATCCTCGAGGCGGCGCGTGTGTCGCAGGGCATCGCCTCCCTCGATAAGGTCGAAGAAGCCGTGGTGGAGCGCAGCGGCGTGATTTCGATCGTGCCGCGCACGCCGACCGCCGAGGGCTAGGCACCCGAGGGGTGACCGCGGGACGCGACCATCACCTGTCGCTGGCAGCGACGGCGATTACACTCTGGCAGCGTCCTCTTCCACCTGCCCACGGTCCATGCCGCTCCGCTTTCGCATCATCCCGCTGCTCGCGCCGGTCGCCGCGGCCCTGACCCTCACTGCCTGCTCGGCGAAGTCAGCCCCGGCGGACAGCCCTGTCGCGAACGCCGACTGGCCCGTCTACGGCGGCAACACCGACCACACGCACTTCACGACGCTGGGGCAGATCTCACCGGCCAACGTGAAGCAGCTCAAGGTCGCCTGGACATTCGAGACGAAGGGGGAGTTCAAGGGCTCCGAAATGCAGGCCAACCCGATCATCGTCGACGGCGTGCTGTACGCCACCACGCCGAAGATGCACGTCTTCGCGCTCGATGCCGCGACGGGAAAGCAGCTCTGGATCTTCGATCCGAACAACGGACAGCCGCCCGCCTCACGCTTCCGTCATCGCGGCGTGGTGGTGGCGAACGATCGTGTGATCTTCAACTACCGCTACAAGCTGTTCGCGCTCGACCGCAAGACGGGCACGCCGATGCCGGGCTGGGGCAATGACAGCGGCTGGGTGGACCTGCGCGAAGGACTCGGCCGACCAGCGAAGGAAATTTCGGTCAGCGCCAGCACACCCGGTGTGGTGTTCGAGGACATGCTGATCATGGGCAGCACCGTGCCCGAGCAGCTGCCCAGCGCGCCCGGCGACATCCGTGCCTTCGACCTGAAGACCGGCAAGCTGCGGTGGAGCTTCCACACCATTCCGCATCCCGGTGAACCTGGGTACGAATCGTGGCCACCCGACGCGTGGAAGATCGCCGGTGGTGCCAACGCATGGGCCGGTGTCACGGTGGATCCGAAGCGCGGCATGCTCTTCGCCGCCACGGGCTCCGCATCGTACGACTTTTACGGCGCCAACCGCGTCGGTGACAACCTCTACGCCAACAGTGTCATCGCGCTCGATGCGCGCACGGGCAAGTATCGCTGGCACTATCAGGTGCTGAAGCACGACATCTGGGATCGTGATCTCCCTGCTGCGCCGATGCTCGTGACCGTGCAGCGCGAGGGCAAGCCGGTGGACGCCGTGGCACAGATCACGAAGACCGGCCACGTGTGGCTCTTCGAGCGTGAACGTGGCGCGCCGATGTTCCCCATTGAGGAAAAGTCGATGCCCACGCTGGCGCTTGATGGTGAGCGTCCGGCCAGCACGCAGCGATTCCCGACGGTGCCGGCGGCGTTCTCGCGTCAGTCGCTCACGCGCGATGATCTCACGCAGCGCACCCCCGAGGCACACGCGGCGGCGCTGAAGACGTTCGAGCAGTACAACCCCACGCATCCCTACGAAGCGCCGAACGTCACCAAGGGCACGATCATCTTCCCCGGTGTGGACGGTGGCGGTGAGTGGGGCGGACCCGCGTACGATCCCGGGACCGGATTGCTGTACGTGAATTCCAACGAGATGGCGTGGCTGCTCAAGCTGGTTCCGCGCAGCGATGAGTCACTGTACGCGGCCAACTGCGCGGGTTGTCACGGCGACAATCGGCAGGGCGGGGCGGGAGGCCCGAGCCTCGTCGACATCGCGAAGCGTCGCACGCCCGAGCAGATCGCGCAGATGATCAAGGAAGGCAACGGGCGCATGCCGGCCTTCGGCGGCGCGATGGATGGCAGCGCCGTGAACGAGATCGTCGAGTATCTCACGACGGGCAAGGTCGCCGCGGCGCACTCATCGGAGAAAAGCCCCTATCTGCTGAAGTACCGCACGGCGTACTTCGACATCTTCCTCGATCATGAAGGCTACCCGGGCATCAAGCCGCCCTGGGGCACACTGAACGCGATCAACCTGAACACCGGCACGTTCGCGTGGACGATTCCCTTCGGCGAATATCCGAAACTTGCCGCGCAGGGCATCACCAACACCGGCACCGACAGTTACGGCGGCGCGATCGTGACGCAGAACGGCCTGCTGCTGATCGCCGCGACGACCTACGACAACAAGTTCCGCGCGTACGACAAGATTACCGGCGCGCTGCTGTGGGAAACCGTGCTGCCTGCGGCGGGCAACGCGACGCCATCCACCTACATGGTCGGCGGCAAGCAGTACATCGTCATCGCCTGCGGCGGCGGCAAGAACGGCGCGCCGAGCGGCGGGACCTACGTGGCTTTCGCGCTGCCCTGACCGTTTGAACGCTGGTGATTAACGTGAAGGAGGCGCGGTCCGGCGCATGAAAGCGGCAGGTGGTGCGCCGCTGGCGGTCCAGACCGCCTGATCCTCCTTCCCACAAAGCGCCTGTGACCGTTCCCCCTCCCTCGGATGCGCCGCGTCGCACCGATCCGCACGACACAGAGGACCTCGGCTTCGGTCGTCTCGTGGCGCAGCAGGTGCGCGGTCGCTTCCTCAACCGCGATGGCACGCCGAACGCCCGCAAGTTCGGCCTTGGGCCCCAGCGCCTCGAGCGCCTCTACCTCGGCGCGCTCAGCACCACCTGGCTGACCTTCCTCGGCTGGTCGCTGGCCACGGTGATGCTGGTGAACGGCTGCTTTACGCTGGCGTATCTGTCGCTGGGCGACGGGGCGATCTCCGGCCGTGATGCGGTCGGCATCGGCGATCCGTTCCTGACCGCGTTCAGCTTCAGCCTCGCCGTGTTAACCACGTCGGGCACGGGCCCCATGTTTGCCGTCGGGCCCACCGCGCACTGGCTGGTGATCTTCGAGTCGCTGATCGGGCCCCTGACGATGGTGCTCGTGGCCGGCCTCCTGATCGCGCGCCTCATCCGCCCGCGCATGCGTGTGCGCTTCAGCGAATCGGCGGTCGTGGCGCCCTACGAGGGCGGTCGCGGCCTGATGTTCCGCATCGTGGGCACGCAGCCCAGTGAGCTGAGCGACGTGCAGGTGCGGGTGAATCTCGTGCTGTTCGAGACCACCGACGGGGTTCGCTCACGCGAGTTCTACCATCTGGAACTGGAGCGCCAGGCGGTGGAGTTCTTCACGCTGCACTGGACCATCGTGCATCCGATCAACGAGTGGAGTCCGCTGCGTGGGTATACGCCGGCGATGCTGCGTGGGTCCGAGGCGGAGTTGCTGATCTCGGTGAACGCGCACGAGTCGACGTTCTCGACGCGTGTGGCGACGCGGTGCTCGTACACGGTGGAAGACATCCGCTGGGATGCGAAGTTCGCGAACATCTTCGTCAGTGCGCCGGATGGGGTGATTGCGATCGACGTGGAGCGGCTGGATCGGGTGGATGTGTTGCCGGACGGGGCGACGAGTGTGCCGGCGGCTGTCGAGATGACGGGGACGGAGATTCCGAGCGGGCGGCTTTGAGGCCGATCGTGGTGTGGATTTCAACGGCAACGGCAACGGCAACGGCAACGGAAACAGCAACTGCATTATCGCAGAACTGCACAGCCGCAGAGCAGCACAGCCGCAGAACAGCCGCAGAACAGCGTAAGGTCGGTCGGCGCGCTCGGCGACGTGTCGTGTCGGCACGACCATCACACGTGATGGGAACAGCAAGGGCAAGCCGCTGTTCCCATGGACGGGGGACATTCCCTACCGGAGGAGCGATCGCTGTGACTGCAGGTCGTGATGCGATGAGGCGAGTGCAGCGGGTGTCGTGCCGATGCCGCGCGGCCGCCGTGCTGCTGCCGCTGTTCGCCGCAGGTAGCCTGCCAGCGCAGCCGCCTGCGTCGTCCGACGCGCCTGTTTCGCGGCAGCGCACCTACGCCAATCCGATCGACATCGACTATCGCTACAACTTCGAGCAGCTCAACCAGGGCATCTCGTATCGCTCGGGGGCCGACCCGGTCATCGTGGTGCAGCGCGGCAAGTATTACCTGTTCGAGACACTGGGCGGCGGATACTGGGAGTCGAGTGACCTGGGCACGTGGCGACACATCACGCCGTCGCGCTGGCCGATCAACGACATCGTCGCGCCTGCGGCACTCTCGGTGCGCGACACGATCTATCTGTTGCCAAGCACCACCAGCCCGCTCCCCATCCTGATGCTGCCGCAGGCAAGCACGGGGCGTGTGGAGTTCTACAATCGCCTGATGCCATGGTTGCCGATGGCGCGTGCTCGCGAAACGGAAGCCTTCGCCAAGCCCGATTCGGTACAGCCGGGCCCGTGGGACTCACAGTTCTTCCATGATCCCGACACGGAGCGGTGGTTCCTGTACTGGAACTCGTCGAACGTGTATCCGCTGCACGGCATCGAGTTGGACAAGAACAAGCGCCTCGTCTACAAGGGCACGCCGAAGTGGCTCTTCGGACTCGACCCGGTGAGGCACGGGTGGGAGCGGTTCGGCCAGGACCATCGCGACAGCACGATCGCGCCGTTCATGGAAGGGGCGTGGATGACCAAGCATGCGGGCAAGTACTACCTGCAGTACGGTGCGCCCGGCACGGAGTACAACGGCTACGCCACCGGGGTGTACGTCGGTGACAGTCCGCTCGGCCCGTTCACCTATGCGCCGTACAATCCCGTGGCGTACAAGCCCGGCGGCTTCGTGCGGGGGGCGGGGCACGGCAACACGTTCCAGGATGTGCACGGCAACTGGTGGAACACCGGCACGCCGTGGATTGGTGTGAACTGGCCGTTCGAGCGTCGGATCGGGTTGCATCCGGCGGGCTTCGACGCCGATGGGCAGATGTATGTGGACACGAGGTTTGGTGACTATCCGCATTGGCTGCCTGATGGGCGGAAGCGCAGCAGCGAGGAACTGTTCACCGGGTGGATGCTGCTGTCTTACGGCAAGCCAGTGACGGCTTCGTCGGCGCGTGACAGCTTTCCTGCGGCCGCGATTACTGACGAGAACCCGCGGACGTACTGGGTGGCTGAGCAGAACCGTCCGGGCGAGAAGCTCACGATCGATCTTGGACAGGTGTTCGACGTGAAGGCGGTGCAGGTGAACTATGCGGACTACAAGTCGGGGCTGTTCGGGACGGATTCGACGGGGGTGACGCAGTTTCGGCTGTTTAATTCAGTTGATGGGAAGACGTGGCGCGTAGCCGCTGATTTGTCGCGTGAGCGGCGGGATCGGCCGAATGCGTATGTCGAGTTGCGGGGGCCGACCCGCGCTCGTTACGTGCGATACGAGCATGTGCGCGTGGGGGCGGCGAATCTCGCCATATCGGACATCCGCGTGTTCGGTAACGGATCGGGGGCGCGGCCTGCTACGCCAACGGGCGTGACTGCGCAGCGCGATCGTGACGAGCGGAATGCGGTGATCCGTTGGGAGGCGGTGCCGGGGGCGACGGGGTACAACGTCCGGTGGGGGGTGGCGCCGGACAAGTTGTATCAGACGTATCAGCGGTTTGCGGATGCTGGGACTACGCTGGAGCTGCGGGCGCTGTCACTGGGGGTGAAGTACTGGGTGGCGGTCGAGAGCTTCAACGAGCATGGGGTCTCGACGGTGAGTGCGGCGGTGGCGATTCGGTAGCTCGGCGGGACGATCGTGGATCACATGAGGGTGTACGTCGGCGATACTGCTGAAGGATGTGACCTCCACTTGCCGCGGCGCGTGACCGCAGTACGAATCTGTTCGGTGACAGGGCAGGGACAACGCAGTGTCTCCGTCCGGTGCGGATCAGTGTGGCGTCACGTGCCGTAATGGCGCCTGATCGACCGGCTGACCGATGCCGCGCTCCGCGAGCAGTTTCATAGAGTACCGGTGACTTTCTGCCAATCGCTCGATTTGCAGGGCAGACGCTTCCACGATGTGCTCGATTCGCTCGAGACGCGCACTGATCGAGCCACCGTCGCGCTCGTGATCTTGATTCGATATCCGCTTCAGCCGTCCCAGCACCGATCCGCCGGCGAGGACCAGCGCACTCAGCCCGAAGAGGCCGAAGCCGATGTCACTCCAGATCCCGAAGTATTGATGCACGATTCCTCCAAGGGGCGCTCGACCGAAGTGGACGACATTCGGTTTACAACCGGCACCCGGGGTGCGTTGGCGCAGCCGGGAGCCGCCATTACCTGCTTGCCTTGACGAAGGTGAGCAGCTCTTGGGTGACTTCGCCGGGATGCGTCAGGAAGACGTATCGGCGCGCCCCATTGATCGCGACGGTCGTGAGCGCCGGAACAGTCTTAACGAACGATGCACGCAGAGGCCCTTCGATCTCGGCCTGAATCTCGGCCAGTTGCCGTGCGGTGGCTCGCTCGCCCTGATCGAGATCCTGCCAGTACGGATACTGCACTTCGACGGACGTGCGACCGAGGCCGACGTTGAGCGCTGGTGCCGTGATCGACACACCATCCAGCGATTCGAGTCCCGCCACGATGGCAGCACTCGCCCCACTGTACGAGTTCGAGCCAGTGATGACACCGTCCGGCCCGAACTGGAACATCGCGCGCACCTCGCTCTCGGGGAATGCCGGGCCACTCGTGCGCTCCGCAGCCAACACGAGACCGGCCACCGTTTCCTGGTCGTAGTCCCCCACCGCCGGCTCCGGGAGGCCTGGTGCCTTCCGCTCGACGAGTTGTGCGATGTACTTCTTGAAATCGACGGCAGGTCCGAGGAAGACCAACCGCTCGACCCGTTGGGGATGGCGTGCCGCGAGCAGTACGGCCTCCGTCACGCCCACCTCATGCCCGACGACCGTCACGCGATCGAGACGCAACGAATCGAGCACCGCCACGAGGTCACGCACCAACGTGGCTGAATCGTAGCCTGACGCGGGGTGACTCGAAGCGCCGTATCCACGGCGAGTGACTGCGATCACGCGGAACCGGTCGCGCAGAAGGCGAGTGGTCCAGCCATCGTACACGTGGGCGGTGTGTCCGAGCTGGGAGAGGAGCAGCAGTGGTGGGCCGGAGCCGCCGCTGTCGAGGACTTCCAGTGCGACGGATGGTGCGACGGTGACCATGTGGACCGTCGGCGCGGCAGCGGATTGTGCAGTACTCTCCTGCGCTACTGCGAGCGTAAGCGCGGTGCAGAACGCGAGTGCCAACTTGCGTGCAGGGCCCGACACTCTGCTGAACATTCCGGCCTCCGGAGAGCGTGGTGATGATGTCGAGACGAGGGGTGCAGACGAACTGACGTTGTCGTACGGACCGGCAAATCCACTTGCACCACCCACGGGTACAGCATGTTGCCGGACCAAAGTGTCAATCATGTTCCCGACCGTTCAATCCCGCCGATCTCGACGAGTGGCTCCCCAACCTGCAAGAGCGCCGCCGCACGTGGCCACGCCGCCAGCAGGATCTCGCGCAGGAACGCGTTGCTCGTATTCCCACAGGTCAAGCCAGACAATTTGCGGGGGCGGGCCGTGCCGCATGACGAGATCGACGAAATCGCGATCTTTCGTGACGACGATCACGGATTCCCTCCGCGCCTGATCGAAGATCGTCTGATCCTCCGCATCGCGAAGGTCGAGATCCCGGAGCGCATGGGCATCGACGCCAAACGCCGAACGCAGCCAGGAGGCCAACGCCGGCGAGAGCTGGGCGTCGACCCAGACGGCGGTCATGACCTAGGCCGCGAGCACCGGATGGTCCAGCCGCCGACTGGCGAATCGCAGACAAGCCGCGATGTCCGCCGCGTCCAGGTCCGGCAGCTCGGCGATCACGTCCGCGGTGGAGAGGCCAGTCGCGAGCAGATCCAGGACATCACTGACGCGAATACGCATGCCGCGGACGCACGGTCTCCCGCCGCACTGGTCGGGGTTCGCGGTGATGCGGTCCATGAGTTCAACGGTCTGGCCCATACGCCTCGCTCCGGTCGGGGGGCAACGGAATCTACCCCCGGGCGGCACCGGACAAAACTAGAGGTCGCTGGCGTTCGAACATTATATTCCGTGACAGTGGGCGCGTCGTCGTTCTGACTTCTGCGTGCGGGCATGCGCGCGTCCAGACGGGCGGCGGAGGGTGTGCGACGACGGGTGGCGAGGAATCACGCAGACAGGGGCACCCCGCCGGGGCTGTGGCGTCGTCGTTTCGCCCTCACCGCCGCGACGATCCGGCACGCGTCTGTGAGGCAACTGCGGTCAGGCTGATATGCAGAGTGTCACCAGAACAAGCAAAACGGTGGAATGAGTGCACTGTCACCGAAACCCGCAACCCGCGCCACGATGGGCTGCGGCGGATGGGAGATCCGGATCTGCCGTGCGGACACAGGCGCCCATTTTCCTGTCTCCCGTGTGAGATCCCCTGTGGGACAGCCGAGTGGCACCAAATCATCGCTTTCGCTCAATGAGTGCACTGTCACCGAAACTCTGGCGGCCCACCTCAGTCACGCGCGCGACCCACTTGTAGCCGGTCTTCCGGCTGATGCCATAACGCTCGCACAGCTCGCGCATGGTGAAGTGCCCTCGCCGGTGATCGGCGAGGAAATGCTGACGCTGGTCCATTGGGGAGAACTCCGTACATGGCATCGCAACCTCCGGTTGCCGGCCACGGTAGTGGGCGTGTCACCCATGTAC
>JAYWIJ010000294.1:0-6387 GCA_043788935.1 Gemmatimonadaceae bacterium
CGCCGGTGCATCCGAACGATCACGTCAACATGGCGCAAAGCACCAACGACACGATTCCCACCAACATCCGGCTCGCAGCGCTGCGACAGCTGCCGTCACTCCTCGCCGCGGTGTCTGGATTGCGCGACGCGCTGGCGGAGAAGGGCACGGCATTCGATCATGTCGTGAAGGCTGGGCGCACGCATCTGCAGGACGCGATGCCCATCCGACTCGGCCAGGAGTTCACTGCGTATGCCGGCACGCTCGAGCGCTGTCGCAAGCGGATCACCGAAGCGGCCGACTACCTGAACGATCTTGGCATCGGCGGCAGCGCCGTCGGCACGGGCGTCACGGTCGAACCGCAGTATCCGCAGCTGATGAACACGAACCTCAAGACGATCAGCGGAATCGATACGCTGCGTGTGGGTGCCGATCGCATTCAGCTGATGCAGAGCATGGGCGACGCCGCCGCATTCAGCGCGTCGTTGCGTGGCCTGGCGCTCGACCTGTCGAAGATCGTCAGCGATTTGCGCCTCATGGTGAGCGGTCCGCGCACCGGCCTCGATGAAATCGTGCTCCCCGCCGTGCAGCCGGGCTCCTCGATCATGCCGGGCAAGATCAACCCGTCGATTCCCGAGATGGTCAATCAGGTCTGCTTTCAGGTGATCGGCTGCGATACCACCGTGGCGATCAGCGCCGAGCATGGCCAGCTGGAGCTCAACGTGATGATGCCGGTGATCGCGCACAACGTGCTGCTCTCGATGCTGATCCTGACCAATGCGATCGACACGCTCAGCGAGAAGTGCGTGAAGGGCATCACCGCCAACGAGGCGATGTGCCAGTACTGGGTGGAGCGATCCGCCGCACTCGCCACGGCGCTCATGCCGCAGATCGGCTACGCCAGGGCCGCCGAGATCAGCAAGCGCTCGGTGAAGGAGGGGGTGCTCATCCGCGAGCTGGTCACGCGCGACGAGATGATTCCGGCCGACGAGATTGACGGAGTGCTCGACCTTCGCAGGATGACCGAGATCGGCGTCCCGCAAGGGAAGCACGCGGCGGTCGCCGGCGGCTGATTTCCGCACGGGGCGGGCGGTCCGTGACCGTCCGCCCCTTGTCCGGCGCGCCTCGTGCGGCGATCCTCCGTTCGTGAGGATTACTACCTGGGCCGAATACGGCCTCATCAGCGCGTTGCATCTCGCCCGACGCCAAGCGGACGGCCCGGTCACGGGTCGGGCCATCGCCGCTGGCGAGTCTCTGCCTGTGGACTACGTCGAGCAGATCCTGCTCCGTCTCCGCCGTGCCGGCATCGTGGACAGCACGCGGGGCGCTCGCGGCGGCTACTCGCTGGCGCGGCCAGCGACCGACATCACGGTGAAGGACGTCGTCGCTGCCTCGGAGCTGCAGACCTTCGACATGCACTGCACCAGCAGTCCGCTCAGCGAACATCGCTGCGCCGATTCGACGTCGTGCAGTATCCGCCCAGTCTGGGCACTGCTGCAGTCCCGCATCGACGAGGTGCTGGATGGCATCCGCCTCGCCGACCTGCTTGGCAACGAGCAGACGGTTCGCGTGCGCGTGAAGCTCGATGCGCCCCCGGAGCTGGCCCGGCGCATGCTGCCCGTCCTCTCGGCGGGGTGAGCGGGATGGCCCAGTGGACGGCGCAGCTGCTGGAGCGTGAGTGGGAGCGCCGAGCCTCCAACTACGTTTCGTCGCTGATGACCGAACCGTCGCCGGACGCCGTGGACCGGCTCGCCGCTCTCGGTGATCGCGATGCGGATCACGCCCGCTGGGAGCTGCGCTATTTGCGCCGCGCCATCGGACTGCTGATCGCCGGTCGCGACGCGCTCGACGACCGCACGGCATCGACAGTCGGACAGGCGCTGGCCAAGGCCGTGGAACACGATCCGTCGGCCGCTCCCGCCATGCGGTCCGTCTCGGCATCGCATTTCAACGCTCGGCTGCGCACCTATCGCGACATGATGGGACAGCGTGGCGCCGCCCGCACGCCGGTGGATCGGATCGGAGCGGCGCTGGTTGCATTTGCCGGCGCGGGCCCGAATGGTGAGCCCGGGGTCTGGGCTGGCGGGTGGGTCGCGGCAGAACTCGACCGCTGCAACGAGGCGCTGCGTCAGGAGTTCGGCACCGTCGACCTGCCGGACGATGTGGCGCCGAGCGCGATGCTCGCCCCGAAACGCTGACTGCAAACGAAAAGCGACGCCGGACACTGTCCGTCGCCGCTTTCCGTGTGAAGTGCCGAAGGGGGGACTCGAACCCCCACGAGCTTGCGCCCACTGGCTCCTGAAGCCAGCGCGTCTACCAGTTCCACCACTTCGGCAGAGCGGGGAGGATACCGATGTCGGGCGACCCTGTCAACGTGTGCAACAACATCGCCGGCCTCGGGTTACGACACTGATGGGCGATCAGTCGATACGGTGTGACGAGGGGTGTGGTGATCGCGGTGCCCAAGGCGCGTCCACCCAGGCTCGTCAGATCGGTTGTTGGGTCAGTTCGGTCGCCGTACCTTGTGAGGCTGGGGTGCTCCAACGTGCGGCGCCCATCCGTTCCCTGTCCACTCGCCATGTCCCGCTCCGCTGCCGATGACGCTCCGGCGATCGAATCGATCGCCGAAAATCGTCGCGCCCGCCACGAGTACCAGATCATGGACACGTGGGAGGCGGGCATCATGCTCACCGGTTCCGAGGTGAAGGCGCTGCGGGAAGGACGCGCGAACGTCACCGACGCCTTCGGCATCATCAACGGCACCGAGATCTTCCTGCTCAACCTGCACATTTCGCAGTATGAGCGGGCCGGGTACAGCGCACATGATCCGACGCGCACACGCAAACTGCTGCTCCATGCCAAGGAGATCGAGAAGCTGATCGGCGCCGTCACCCGGCAGGGGCTGACGATCGTACCACTCGAGCTCTATTTCAAGAACGGGCGCGCCAAAGTGGTGATCGCGCTGGCCCGCGGCAAGAAGCTGCACGACAAGCGTGAGGACCTGAAGAAGAAGGACGACGTGCGCGCCATGGCGCGGGCGATGAAGAAGTGAGTGGCACCGTACTGCGACCGATGCGGCGCGCGCTGCGGCGAGGGGTCACCATTGTGGGTCTCGTGCTCGCAGTGGCGTCTCCGGTCGCGGCGCAGGCCGACGGATTGCACATCCGCACCGGAAACGCCGAGCGCGTGATTCCGTGGGTCACCAGCAATGGGGCGCGCTTCCTTCCACTGAAGTCGCTGGCGACGGCACTCGGCGGTACCGTGCACACGTCGGCGCGCGCGATCGTGCTCGATGCCTGCGGCGTGACGTCCCGCTTCGTCCTCGGTCAGCGCACCGTCGAGATCAATGGCGCCGGCATGGAGAGCCTCGCCGCCGCCGTCACCGAGGGCGGCATCAGCGGGACGCTCGTGCCGGTCGGCTTCATCACCGACATCCTCCCGCGCTATGGCACAGGGATCGTGTGGGACGCGGACGAGAAGGAGTTGCGCCGCTTCTCGACGTACGCGCGCCGATCGACACCCGTCTCGGCTGCGCCAGCGTCCGAGGCGCTACCGCCGGCGTCCGAACCGTTGCCTCGCACCACGGTCACAGCGAACGGTGATGCCACCGTGCTGCAACCCGACGCCGACGCGCGGCCGGTGAGCATTGGCGGTGGCTCCGCGCGCGCTGCGGAACCTGCACCCGTGACGCGCGCCCCCGCGTCAGGCGCATCCCGCCGCCCGCGCGGCCCACGCAGCGTCGTGATCGATGCGGGACACGGCGGCCCCGACAACGGCATGAGCGGTACCACCACGTCCGGCACGCGCGTCTACGAAAAGCAGATCACGCTGGCCCTGGCGCTGAAGGTGGCCGACGCACTCCGTGCGCAGGGGATCACCGTGCATCTGACGCGCTCGCGCGACACGCTGATCGCGTTGAGCGATCGAGGCCGGATCGCGAACAGCACACGCGCCGACCTGTTCATGTCGATTCACGTCAACGCCGCCAATCCCGGCTGGCGTGATGCGACGGCGGCTCGTGGCTTCGAGACGTACTTCCTTGCCGAAGCGAAGACGGAAGATGCCCGACGCGTCGAGCGGATGGAAAACGAAGCGGTGCGTTTCGAGACCGGCGCCAATGCGCCGCGCGGCGATCCGCTCAGCTTCATCATCAACGACATGGCACAGAACGAACATCTGCGCGAGGCGAGCGATCTGGCTGGAGAGGTGCAGCGTCGCCTGCGCGCAACGCACCCCGGGACCGACCGTGGGGTGAAGCAGGCGAATTTCGCTGTGTTGCGGGGCTCGTTCATGCCGGCGGTGCTCGTCGAAGTCGGCTTTGGTACGAATCGGGAGGAGGCCAGCTACCTCAGCAGCCCGGCGCGGCAGGCCGACCTCGCCGAGGCAATCAGCACGGCGACGATGCAGTATCTGGCCCGCTACGAACGACGCATGGGCGGTGGCACGCCGTGAACCGACTGGCTCTTGCATTCGCCGGCATCGACTTCCAGAATCCGATCGTCCTTGCATCCGGCACGGCCGCATATGGCCGCGAATTGCACGACATCGTCGATCTGGAGCGGCTGGGTGGTCTCGTGACGAAGGCGGTGTCGCTCGCACCGCGTCCCGGTGCGAAGGCGCCGCGTGTGTCGGACTTCCCGGGTGGCATGATCAACGCCATCGGCCTTGCCAATCCCGGCGTGGACGTGGTGCGCGAGACGGAACTGCCGTGGCTGGCGACCAACCTGCGCGCGGCGCGCGTGCTGGTGAACGTGGTCGGCAACGCGGTCGAGGATTTCGCGGAAGTGATCACGCGGCTCGACGAGCCGTCGGGCGTGGCCGGGTACGAGCTGAATGTCAGCTGTCCGAACGTGAAGGCGGGCGGCATGGAGTTCGGCGCAGATCGCGACGTATTGCGGGCGCTGATCGAACGCGCGCGGGCCGCCACGCGGCGGCCGATCGTGATCAAGCTGTCGCCTACGCTGAGCGATCTGGCGGGCACGGCGCAGGTGGCGGCCGATGCCGGTGCCGACGCGATCACGCTCACGAATACGCTGCCCGGTCTCGTCATCGACACGGCCACGCGCCGTCCGCGCATCGGGTTCGGCAGTGGTGGCGTGAGCGGGCCGCCGCTGCTGCCGGTCGGTGTGCTGGCCACCTGGCGCGTGTCGCGCGTCGTGTCGCTGCCGATCATCGGCCTGGGCGGCGTGTCACGGGGTGACCATGCGCTGCAGTATGTCATGGCTGGCGCGACACTCGTGGGCGTCGGCACCGCCGGCATGGTGGACCCCCGTGCACCAGAGCGAATCGTGGACGAACTGGATGCATGGTGCGCACGTCACGGCGTCACCTCGCTTGACTCGGTCCGCGGCACGCTGGAGTGGCCATCGTGACGCCGTCACTGCTGCTGGCGCTGGACGTGCCCACGGCGTCGGAGGCGCTCGCGCTGGTCGACCGGTTCGCGGGCCGCTGCACGTTCTACAAGGTCGGGCTCGAACTCTTCACCGCCGCGGGGCCGTCGCTCGTTGCCGACCTGCGCCAGCGCGGCGTGGACGTGTTCCTGGACCTCAAGCTCCACGACATCCCGAACACCGTGCGACAGGCCGCGCGGCGAGCCGCGGCGCATGAGGTGCGACTGCTGACGGTGCATGCCTCGGGTGGTGAGGCGATGCTGGCCGCAGCCGTGGATGGGGCTGGGGATCGGTGTGGCATCCTGGCCGTGACGGTGCTGACGAGCCTTGCCGCTGACGAACTGGCGGCGGCCTGGGGGCGCGGGCCGTGGCTCGACGTGCAGAGTGAAGTGCTGCGACTCGCGGGCCTGGCCGATGCGGCGGGCGCGCACGGGATCGTGTGCAGCGGCATCGAACTGCCAGCCGTGGTGGATCGGTTCGCGGGGCGGCTGGCGCCGCTCGTGCCCGGGCTCCGTCCGGCGGGGGCACCGAGTCACGATCAGGCGCGGGTGGTGACGCCGGAGGCGGCGGCGAAGGCCGGGGCGCGGTATCTGGTGCTCGGCCGGGCCGTGACGGCGGCGTCGGATCCGCTGGCCGCGTGGGATGCCATTGCGGGCGCGGTGGCGCGGGTAGGGTGACGGTGGCAGCGCCGTGTGTGCGCGACAATCGTACACGTCGGTCGATTTCTGCTGTCAAGAGGTTTTCGGAAATTTCTGCATTCCGGCCCTTGTATGCCGATTCCAGCCCGGCTAGCTTATGAGACTTGTCCCGAAGTCGTGTGTCCCCGACAGGAGTTTCCTGTGAAAGTCCGTTCCAGCGTGAAGCCGATCTGCGAGCACTGCAAAGTGGTCAAGCGTGACGGCGTCCTCCGCATCATTTGCGGGCGCAATCCCAAGCACAAGCAGCGGCAGGGTTAAGGATTAATGGCGCGTATTGCAGGCGTGGATCTTCCGCGCGAAAAGAAGGTGGAGATCGGGCT
>JAYWIJ010000295.1:0-6333 GCA_043788935.1 Gemmatimonadaceae bacterium
GGTGCGAATCTCGCCGAGATGACGAACATCGGCGTACCGGTGCCGCCGGGCTTCACGATCGCATGCGAACTCTGTGCGATCTATCTGCGCGACGGCACCTATCCCGCGGAATTGCGCGACGAGGTGGCGCGGAATCTCGCGCGGCTCGAGGAGGTGTCGGGTCGCCGGTTCGGCGATGCCACCGATCCGCTGCTGGTATCGGTGCGCTCGGGCGGTGCGGTGTCGATGCCGGGCATGATGGAGACGATCCTGAATCTCGGGCTCAACGACGTGACCGTCGAGACGCTCGCGCGAAGCAGTGGCAACGCGCGCTTCGCGTTCGACAGCTACCGTCGCTTCCTGCAGATGTACGGCGACGTGGTGCTCGAGGTGCCGATCCAGAAGTTCGAGCACTTGCTGGAGGCGAAGCGCCTCACGCAGGGTGTGGAGAACGATTCGGATCTCAACGAGCAGTCGCTGCGTGCGCTGGTGGAGGAATACAAGCTGCTGGTGCGGCATGCCGTGGGTCGTGAGTTCCCGATGGACCCCATAGAGCAGATGTGGGGCGCCACCGAGGCCGTCTGGCGCAGCTGGATGCTCAAGAAGGCGGTCGATTACCGCCGCGTGAACGGCATCCCCGACGACATCGGTACGGCGGTGAACGTCGTGGCCATGGTGTTCGGCAACATGGGCGACGATTCGGGCACTGGCGTCGCCTTCACGCGTGATCCGTCCACGGGCGCACGTGAGTTCTACGGCGAGTTTCTGGTGAATGCGCAGGGCGAGGATGTGGTGGCCGGCATCCGCACACCGCTGCGAATCGAGCACATGGCGCAGATGCTTCCCGCGGCGCACGCGGAACTGATGAAGACGCAGCTCGTGCTCGAGACGCACTTCCGCGACATGCAGGATCTCGAATTCACCGTCGAGCGCGGCAAGCTCTACCTGCTCCAGACGCGCACGGGCAAGCGGACCGCCGCGGCGGCGCTGCGCATCGCGTGCGACATGGTGGACGAAGGGCTCATCACGACCGACGAGGCCGTGCGGCGCGTGCCGGCGCATCAGCTCGACCAGTTGCTGCACCCGGTGATCGATACGGGCCAGCGCGCGCCGGTGATCTGCAAGGGTTTGCCTGCCTCGCCAGGCGCGGCCAGCGGTATCGCGGTCTTCGACGCGGACACGGCCGAGCAGCGCGCAGCACGCGGCGACAGCGTGATCCTGGTGCGCGACGAAACCACGCCGGAGGATTTTCACGGCATGGTGGTCGCGCGCGCTGTCCTCACCGCGCGCGGCGGGATGACCAGTCACGCCGCAGTCGTCTGTCGCGGCATGGGCAAGTGCGCGGTGGTGGGCGTCCAGCAGCTCACCGTCGATCCCGAAAGTCGACAGTTCAAGTGTGGCGACATCGTGGTGCGTGAAGGTGACTGGATCACCGTCGATGGCGCCACGGGCAACGTGTATCTCGGTGAACTGCAGACGGTGCCGAGTGAGGTGATGCGAGTGATCAACGGCACCATGCGCGCGGAGCAGGCGCCGACGTACGGCGCATTCCATCGCGTGCTGGAGTGGGCCGATGGATCACGCCGCCTGAGCGTGCGCGCAAATGCCGACACACCGAAGGATGCACGCATCGCACGCGCCTTCGGTGCGCAGGGCATCGGGCTCTGTCGCACGGAGCACATGTTCTTCGAGGGCGATCGCATCAACGCCGTGCGTGAGATGATCCTCGCGCACGACGAGTCGGGTCGCCGCCGCGCACTGGCCAAACTGCTACCGATGCAGCGCAGCGACTTCGAGGCGATCTTCGAGGCCATGAACGGGTTCCCGGTCAACATCCGGCTGCTCGATCCGCCGCTGCACGAGTTCCTGCCGCATGGCGGCGAGGAAACGAAGATGCTGGCGCGTCAGCTCGGGGTGTCGCGTGAGGAACTGCTGCGCGTGGTCGATGCGCTGCGCGAGACGAACCCGATGCTCGGCCATCGTGGTGCGCGCCTGCTGGTGACGTACCCCGAGATCACGGAGATGCAGGCACGCGCGATCTTCGAAGCGGCCGTCAAGGCGAAGCGTCGCGGCATCGCGGTGAAGCCGGAGATCATGGTGCCACTGATCATGAGCGCGAAGGAACTCCTGCATCAGCGCACGATCATCGAGGATGTGGCTCGGCAGGTGCTGGGCGGCATGGGCGAGCCGGTCGACTACCAGATCGGCACGATGATCGAGCTGCCGCGCGCCGCGTTGACGGCTGCGGCCATCGCCGAGCACGCCGAATACTTCTCGTTCGGCACGAACGACCTCACGCAGACCACGCTCGGCCTGAGCCGTGACGACGCGGGGCGCTTCCTGCCGCTGTACGTCGAAAACGGAATGCTCGCAGACGACCCCTTTCAGGTGCTGGACGAGGAAGGCGTCGGCAAGTTGATCCGCATCGCCATCGAATCGGGGCGAAGGACCCGACCGGGGATGAAGACCGGCATCTGCGGCGAGCATGGTGGTGATCCGAAGAGCATCGGATTCGTACATCGCACGGGTCTGGATTACGTGAGCTGCTCGCCATTCCGTGTGCCGATCGCGCGACTGGCGGCCGGTCAGGCCGCGCTTGACGGCTGACACGCAGGCAACGGCGTCGCCGGCGTGGCTGATGCACTGAAGCTGCAGTTCGGCACGGACGTCGTCCGCCGGCTGGCGCGCGAGATTCATGCAGTGCACGGCGCCTTCGATGTCGTCGGATTCGAGCGCGCGTCAGTGCGGAGTTTCGGTGCGCTCGAACTGCTCGACCGGGGGCGTCATCTCGGCCGCACGTTGCACCAGTTCCTGCCGACGGATTTCGGCGCGGCCGTCGACGTGCTGCTGGCCACGCTTCCCGAGCGTAGAACGCCTGTTGGCGGCATGTCGTCGTTCTTCTACCTGGCGCACACGGAATTCGTACGCCAGTTCGGCGTCCCGCATTTCGAGCATTCGATGCGCGCGCTGCACGCGTTGACGCAGGTGTTCACGGGGGAGTTCGCGATCCGCCCGTTCATCGAGCACCATCAGCAGGCCACGCTGGAGCGACTGCACGAGTGGGTGACGGATCCGAGCGAGCATGTGCGCCGGTTGGTCTCCGAGGGTACCAGGACGCGGCTGCCGTGGGCGCCCAGACTGCCCGCGTTTCAGCGCGATCCATCACCGGTGCTCGCACTGCTGGAGCGACTGCGTGACGATCCGGAACTGTACGTGCGTCGCTCGGTCGCCAACAATCTCAACGACATCGGGAAGGATCACCCGGCACTGCTCGTCACGGTAGCGCGCGCATGGATGGAGGGGGCCACGCCGGAGCGCCGGTGGATCGTTCAACATGCGCTGCGATCATCGGTGAAGCGCGGTGATGCCGCCGCCCTCGCCGTACTCGGCTTCGGTGGCACGGCGCGCCTCGAAGTCGTCGAGTCGGCGGTGGTGCCGGCTCGGCCACTGATGGGAACGAAGGTGGTGATCACCTGCACACTTCGCAATCCGACGCGTACCACGCAACGTGTCGTCGTGGATCTGCGCGTGCATTTCGTGAAGGCGAACGGCGGCACCACCGCCAAGGTGTTCAAGCTGGCCAATCTCGAACTGGCGCCGCGCATGTCGGTGAGTGTGCGCAAGACCGTGTCGCTGGCGGACCTCACCACACGACGGCACTATCCCGGTGTGCACCGAGTCGAGCTGCAGATGAACGGTGTCGTCTCGCCACTCGGATCCTTCGCGCTTCGCGCCGCCCCACGCACCTGACGTCACGCGTCAGATCGTGTAGCCGTCGTCGATCACCAGATCGGTGCCGGTGATCATCGCTGCTGCATCGGACGCGAGATAGCAGACCGCAGTGGCGATTTCCTCGGGCGAGGCGAAGCGCGAACTGCCGGGTGCTGCGCCCAGCGCGGTGTAGGCCGCGTCCTCCGAGCCAAGGCTGGAGACCATCTCCTGAAAGAAGGGCAGCGCGCTCCACATCGGTGTGCGCACACCGGCCGGCGAGATCGTGTTCACGCGGACGGGTACGCCGCCGGTGAGACACTCCTTGGCAACGACGCGCGCCAGCATGCGCACGGCCGCCTTGCTCGACGAATACGCCGCCGCGCCAGGCGCCGGTCGAACGCCCGACGCTGACGCGATCGCCGTGATGCTGCCCCCCCGTTCACGCAACGCGCGCACGCCGTACTTCATGGCGAGGAAGGAGCCGTCGAGGTTCACGGCGTGTACACGCTTCCAGTCGGCGAACGTCATTTCCGTGATCGGCGACGCTGCGCTGATGCCAGCGGCGTGCACCAGCAGGTCCAGCGGGCCCGCTGCGGCCATCACATCCTCCCATGAGGCCTCGTTCGTGACATCGAGGGCCAGCGCCTGCGCGCGACCGCCAGCGGCTTCCACGCGGCGCGCCGTTTCGGCAGCGCCATCGGCGAGCAGATCGGTGCACCAGACGGTGGCGCCATCGCCGGCAAGCGCGAGTGCACACGCAGCACCGATACCTGACGCGGCTCCGGTGACGAGCGCCGCACGTCCTGCAAATCGTGACATGTATTCTCCCCTCGGATCAGCGTGAGCTGTGCGGTCGGAAGCCCATCGCGGTGTTGAGCCAGCGGACCAGCGGCGCGATGGTGCGATATACCTCCTCGAGGCGATCGGCGAGCGCCGGGCCGGTCACGTCGGCCTGTGTGAGCGCGCAGCCTGCGGTGAAGCTCTGATGGCGAAGCCAGTCCCCCGCGGGATGCTCCGGATCGAAGCCGCGGGGCAGCCGCTTCAGCATCGCCTCGGTTTCCATCGTGCCGAACGACTTCCGGAATGCCTTCGCGTTCACGATGGATTCGAACTCTTCGTGCCCCACGTCGAGTGCGGCGCGCACGCGCTTGAGCACCGGCGCTGGCGGCATCCAGACTCCCCCGCCTGCGAAGCAGGCGCGCGGCTCGAGGTGGAAATACATGCCCGCTCCACCGTGTACCGCATCCTGCCCGACGTTGCCCTTCGAGTCGCGGTGGAAAAACCAGCATGCGGCGTTGGTCTTGTATGGTGCCTTGTTCTTGCTGAAGCGGATGTCGCGATGGATGCGGAACATGCTGCCCTTCACCGTGCCCGTGATCTCGGGTGCGAAGGTGGCCAGCCGCGCATCCATCTCCTCGATCAGCGCCTTCATCGGCACGCGCAGCGACGCCTCATACGTCTCACGACGCGCCTCGAACCACTCGCGCTCGTTGTTCGCCGCGAGCCCGCGCAGGAACGTGAACGCGGCCGTCGGAAAGCCGGTGAAATCGGTGTCGCTCACGACCGTGGTGCGCCGCGTACCACTCTTTTTCATCGCGCCCATCCCGCTGGCCTCGGCAGTGTGAAATTGTCTGTGCTGTTGGTGCGCCCGTACCAGTCCGCACCCATGCGCGACACGATATCGAGCCGTACCGGATTGATAATGCCGTCAGCGCCGACGATCGACTCGTCCGCGTGCGCGGCAAGCACTTCACCCAGAATGATCGCGCAGGTGGCGCGCCCAGGTGGGTGCAGCACGAATGATGAAACACGGCATTCGAAACTCATCGGCGAGCCCGCCACGCGTGGTGGCTTCACGACGTGTGATCGCGCCGGCGTCACGTTCGCCGCGTCGAACTCGCTCGTACCATGCTCGAACGAGAAGCTTGTGTCGTTCATCTGATGCACCAGCGAAAACGGCACCAGGCTGACGGTGAACTCACCGGTGGCCTGGATGTTTCGCGCCGTGTCCTTGAGCGTGCCGTCGCCGTTGTGCTGCGGACAGATCATCAGCGTCGGTGGGTGCGGCGTGACCATCTGGAAAAAGCTGAACGGCGCGAGGTTCGCGTTGCCGTCGGCCGACACCGTCGACACCCACGCCACAGGGCGCGGCGCGATGGTGGACGCCATCCAGAAGTACGCCGTGCGGCGGTCCATGGTGGTGAAATCGAGCAGCATTGCCGAGTTCCGTCGAGGCGTGCGGTGCGCGTGTCGATGAGCGATCGTGGCAGCAATTCTACTGCGCCGCTTCACCTGCGGTGAAGCGCAGACGCCAGCCGCGACACGTCCCGTCGCTCTGACGCGCACGACGAAGGGCCCGGCTGACCGTCAGCCGGACCCTTCATCAGTGGAGGCGCCGGGAATCGAACCCGGGTCCGAAAATGCTTCCGCTACGGCTTCTACGTGTGTGTCCCACCGATTGAGGTCTCCCGCCGCTGGCCAGTGGGCCGCCCACGTCGAGACAAGTCACCTTGAGTTTTGCATCCTGACCGGCAACACATCAGGACACTATCCCGGATTTGCGATACGTATACAGCCGCCCCGGGCGGGCTTCCATATACGCACTGCTGGTCTAACTAAAAGTTAGGCAGCCAGGGCCAAGTT
>JAYWIJ010000296.1:0-25950 GCA_043788935.1 Gemmatimonadaceae bacterium
GCTCACTTCGTCCAGCAGGAGCGTGCCGCGATGCGCGCGCTCGAACGCCCCTTCCACGCGCTTGAGCGCCCCCGTGAAGGCGCCCTTCTCGTGGCCGAACAACGCGCTCTCGATCAGCCCCTCGGGCAGTGCGGCGCAGTTGAGCTGGATGAACGGCTTGTCGCGACGGTCGCTCTGGTCGTGCAGCGCCCGGGCCAGCAGTTCCTTGCCGGTACCCGACTCACCCTGCAGCAGCACCGTGGCGCGCGTCGGCGCAGCCATCGCCACCGTCTGCATCAGGCGGCGCATCACCTGGCTGTCGCCGATGATCTGCCGCTCGTTACGGAACTCCATCACCTCGCGCCGGAGCGCATCGTTCTCGCGGCGCAGGCGGACCAGCTCCAGCGCCTGCTCCACCGCCAGCTCGAGCTGCTGCGGGCGGACCGGCTTGGTGATGTAATCCACCGCGCCGGCCTTGATGCTCGCCACCGCGTGCTCGATCGAGGCGTAGCCGGTGAGCATGATCAGCGGGACGTCGTACCCCTCGCGCCTGAGCAGCGAGAGAAACTCGAGGCCCGAGAGCCCCGGCATGCGGTAGTCGGAGATGATCAGGTCGATGTCGCCCCGCGCCAGCACCTGCAGCGCCTCGGGGACGTTCCGGGCACCGACCGGCACATGGCCGGCCTGCTCCAGCGTGTCCTCGAGAATCAGGCCGACACTGGGTTCATCATCGACGTACAGGATCGTGGCCATGCCGGAGGAGCTTCGGGGGGGAGCCAACGCTGGTGCCGAGGCGGATCGCAGGGGCCTGAGCCCCCACATCGGACGGAATGGTCGCCAGCCAGACAGGTGTGCACCCGCGACCTCAAGCGGCAAAACGTTCCGTCCGATACTGCACAAGAGTAGAACCACGTTCCGCGGGTGCAAGGCACATGGTCAGGATGCGTCGGCCATGTTGCATTGGAGTGCTCTCATGACAACGGACAGGCGAGATGCGGGTCACCACATCGCAGGCGCAACGGGCCCAGCTGGACTACATCCAGGCCAATCTGCAGCGTCTCGTGAAAGCGCAGGATCAGGCCGCCACCGGGAGGCGGTTCCAGAAGGGATCGGAGGATCCCGCCGCGGCCGCCGATGTCCTGCGCGCCGACAGCACCCTCGCCTCGTACACGCAGTTCACACGCAACGGCGATCTGGCCATCGCACGCGCAAGCGAAGAGGATCGGGTGCTGGGCAGCCTCCAGCTGATCACCGAGCGCGCCCGGGAACTGGCCTCGCAGCAGGCCGGATCGACGGCTGACGTGAGCACGCGGCTGATCGCCAAGGCCGAAGTCGACCAGCTCATCGAATCGGCGGTCGGACTGGGCAACACCCGCTTCAACAACGGTTTCCTGTTCGGTGGCACGCGCGAAATGGAAGAGCCGCTCACCACGAACGGGTCGAGCACGCCGCCGTACGTGGCCAACAACGCCGCCATCGCGAACCCGCGGTTCGAGATCGCCGATGGCCAGCTGTCGGCGCCGAATCACAATGCGCACGAGATCTTCCGTGACACGGGTGTGATGCAGGCGCTGAAGAACCTCTCCGACGCGCTCGGCAGCAACAACGTCCCCGGCATCACCGCTGCCCTGCCGGCGCTCACCACGTCCAGCGATCAGATCGGCCGGCTGGTGGGTGAGACCGGTGCGCGCGTGAACCAGTACGAGACGATCAAGGCGCAGATGTCCGTCGCCACGCTCGAAACCAAGGTCCGCAAATCGATGGTGTATGACATCGACCTCACCGACGCCGCAGCCAACTTCGCGCAGGCGCAGTCGGCGTACCAGGCGGCGCTCAGTGCCGCCAACAAAGTGCTGAACCTCAATGTGCTGGATTACCTGCGATGATCACCGTGACCACTGCCGACGTGCTGACCCTCGACTCGGTCCTCCTCGGGCCCCTCGAGCTGCGCACCGACACCATCATCCGCTTTGCCGCCGGCATCCCCGGTTTCGTGACGTTGCGCGACTTTGTGCTGGTCGAGACACAGCGTGACGAGCTGGTCTGGCTGCAGAGTGTGGACGATGCGGGGCTGACCTTCCTGCTCGCCGACCCATTCGCGCTCGTGCCCGGCTTCGAGGTGGAGATCCCCTCGCCCGATCTGGCCGCGATCGGCATAAGCGGCACCGCTGACGGCCTGCTGCTCCTCGTCATGACGCAGCTCGAGGGTGGCACCCCCGTCTCTGCCAATCTGCAGAGCCCTGTCGTGATCGACCGTGCCTCGCGCCGCGGACGTCAGGTGGTGCTGCCCGATTCGACCTGGGGCATGCACCACCCGATCACGATCGCGTAACGCGCACCCTGCGGTCGTGTCACACGACCGCAGGGGCCTCGTCACGCGCCGGTACCAGCGCGCCCAGCGCTGCGCTCACGTTCGTCATTACACGCGCCCAATCACCGCGCGCCGGTTGCCGGAAAATGCGCGCAGTCGGATACCAAGGTGTGTGTTGCCCCGCCGCTCCCCAGCGCCAGTCGGGAACATGAGACACGAGTATCCAGAGAGGCACGCCGAGTGCCCCGGCAAGGTGCGCAATGCCGGTATCCACGCTTATCAACATGTCCAGTGTGCATAACTGCCTCGCCGTGGTGAGCCAGTCGCCGTCGGGATTGGTTTCCCATTGACCCGAGGGCATCTCGGACGTGCCGATCCCATGCTGCATGCACACGAACTGGAGCGACGGGTGCGTGTGCAGCAGCCCATGCAGCAGTCCCGGCGGGATGGAGCGCAGGGCATCGTTCCGATGCGCCGGATTGCCGCTCCACGCAACACCGACCCGGCGGACCCCGGTCGGCCCGCGACGCACCGGACTGTCCGGCAGCGCGATGTACGGCGCATTGCCATCCGCCCGCCAGGTGGCGTCGAGTCCGAGACGGAGCGGCAGCGACAGCAGGGGCACGAAGTAGTCCGATGGCACCGCTGTTCCGCGGTCGACCGCATCGAAGCCTGCTGCGCGAAGCAGCGATACCGCTTCCGCCTGCACGGTCACCACCACGCGTCGGGCCGCCGTGAGGTGCGGATGGCGCAGAAAGCGCACGAACTGGAACTGGTCGCCCACGCCCTGCTCACCGAGGACGACGAGGGTCTTCCCCGTCAGTGACTCGCCTTGCCAGAGCCGCGCCGTCGTTCCGGGCTCGGGCGTGGCACGCGCCTCGAAGTCGTGCCAGCCACCGCGCGTGTCGCCCTGCAGGTGCCGCACGTAGCCCCGGGTGACGACGGTGCCCGGCGAGTGCGGGCGCGCCAGGAGGCTGCGCTCGATGAACTCCAGCGCACCGGCGTAATCGGCCAGGTCGTGACGAATCAGACCGGCGGTGAGCAGGGCTACGGCGTGGCACGGCTCCAGTCGCAGCGCGTGCTGCACTTCGATCCATGCCTCCTCGGGACGCTGCGCGGCGCGCAGCGCGGAGGCCAGCGCTGCGCTGCCTGACGCGTCGGTGGGCAGTTCGGCGCGTACGCGACGGAAGCACGGCACCGCATCCGCCGCCGCGCCGGCATCCACCAGCGCCTTGCCCAGCGTGAACTCGTCGGACACGTCGGGACGCTCGGCTGCCCGCAGCGCATGGCGCAGCGTGGCCCGGGCCCCGAGCACGTCGCCCGCGAGTTGCTCGGCGTTGGCCAGCACGAGGTGCAGCGAGAGCACCGTCGGAGCCTTGGCCACCGCCTCACGGTATTTGGACAGAGCGCCGGCCTGATCGCCAGCGTCGGACAGCACCGATCCCTCGGCGCACAGCGTGATGGCGGCGGCTTCGTCGCTGAGGAGCAGGGTCATGATCCGATCGTGGTGAGCTGTTCGATCCGGGCGCGGACGGACGTGATCACGGGGCGCCAGTCGAACAGCGTGGTCTGGCGGACGAGCGTGATCGCGTCGTACCAGGGGGTGTCGTTCCGGCCGGTCATCCAGCGCCAGTCGGGGACGAAGGGCACCAGCAACAGCGTGGGCACGCCCATGGCGCCGGCCAGATGCGCCACGGAGGTGTCGACGGTCACCAGCAGATCCAGCTGCGACAGGGCGTGGGCCGTGTCGTTCATGTCGTGCAGCGCGCCGCCGAGGTCGTGCAGGTGCGGGCGCAGCACCTCCGGAACCGTGGCGTCGCGGGTGTCGTGGCGTTGCAGGCTGACGGCGGTGATGCCAGGGCAGCGCACCAGCGGTTCCAGCAGCGCCGGTGTGATGGAGCGTCGGGCATCGTTGCGGTGCTGCCGATTGCCGCCCCACACGAAGCCGACACGTGGCCGGGAATGCGGGGGCAGTGTCCGCAGCGATGGTGGGCAGGGGCCGACGGGCGACAGGTACGCTCCGCC
Organism: Gemmatimonadaceae bacterium; assembly: GCA_043788935.1. GTDB lineage: Bacteria > Gemmatimonadota > Gemmatimonadetes > Gemmatimonadales > Gemmatimonadaceae > JACMLX01. The sequence continues at coordinate 4,316 of JAYWIJ010000296.1, forward strand.
GCGCAGCGCCGCCGGTGAGTCGATGTCGAGCAGCCAGGGCAGCGACATGAGGCTCGCGTGAACGTCGTGTGGCGGGATCGCGTCGGCATCGGTGATCACCGCCTGCACATTGGGCATTGCGCCGAGCAGCGTGGCCAGTGCCGCAGCACACCGGATGATCACCACGCCACCACGCGCGGCGACATCCGACGCGAACCGCGCGCACATGATCTGATCGCCCAGTCCCTGCTCGTGATCGAGGAGAATCGTCCGACCGGCCAGCGTGCTGCCGTCCCACTGCGGTGAGTGCAGCGCCGACATGCCCAGCGGCATGTCGGGGACGTGCCAGCGTGCCTCATGTTCGCGCCAGCCTTCCTTCCATGCTCCCATCGTCAGCAGGTGGACGGCGTGTGCAAAGCGCACCGACGGCGATGACGGCTGCAGCGTCAGCGCTGCGTCATACGTGTCGAGCACCGTCTGCCACTCGCCGAAATCCTTCATGATCTCGGCCGAATTGAGCAGCGCCGGAACGCTCGTCGGCTGCAACTCGAGTGCGCGTGAAATCGCCTGCAACGCGAGCAGCGGATGTCCGGCGGCCTGCAGCATCCCGGCGAGGTTGCTGAAGGCGTCGGCGCGTTGCGGGTGCTGGACGGTGAGCGAGTGAAAGGCCTGAATGGCCTCGTCGTAGCGACCGGCGCGACGCAGCTGATCGGCGGCGCGTGCCTGTGCGTCGTACGAGGACGCGCCGATGACGGCGGTTGTGTGACGGGGCGGTCGGAAGCGTGTGGTCATCGCGCACTCCGGTGCCATGTGTCGATGGCATCCTGTGCGCCCTGCATCACCGCACTCCAATCACCGCACGCGCGCTGCCGCAACACGGTGGTGTGCGGATAATACGGGCTGTCGGAACCCTCGCGGCCCCACCGCCATTCGGCGGGATGCGCCACCATCACCCACGTCGGCACGCCAAGCGCACCAGCGACGTGCGCGACCGACGTGTCCACCGAGAGCACGGCGTCACAGGCGGAGACGACCTGCGCGGTGTCGGCGAAATCAATGCAGTCGTTCGCGATGTCGAGCCATCGTTCGCGCACAGCTGCCGGCACCGCGTCGAGTTGGTCACGCGGGGAACCCTGCTGCAGCACCACGGTCTGGACGTCTTCGCGCTCGAGCACCGGCAGCAACGTCGTGAGCGGCAGGGAGCGCACGCGATCATCCGTGTGTTTGGGGGTGCCTCCCCACACGACGGCCAAGCGCAGGCGGCCGGCGCGAGGCGCAGCAACCAGCCGTGCGTCGAGCGCGTCGTTCAGGCGTGCGGCGGTCAGATACGGCACCATCCCGCCGCGCAGGTCGCTGCCGGTCCGCAATAGGTGCGGGAGGGACATCACGTCGACATGCACGTCATGCGCGGGAGCGTCAGCGCTCATCGTGACGACCGCGTCGATGCCTTGCAGCGTCTGCAGCAGGCGAATCAGTGGCGTGGCGCACTGCACCGTGATGCGCGAGGCACCCACGTCACGCAACGAGGCGGCCCACCGGGCAAACTGCACCTGGTCGCCGAGTCCCTGTTCTCCGCGCACGAGAATGTGCCGCTGCTCGAGCGGCGAGCCATCCCATCGTCGTGACTGCGGCGGATGGGGGCGCTGCATGAGTTCGGGCAACTCCAGCCGGCGCTCGTGCAGCGCCCACCCCGCAGCATGCTGTCCGCACGTGCGCAGCAACATCGCGTGCGTGAGCGACAGGTGGCAGTCGTCCGGTGCGAACGCGCGGACCCGTTCGCAGAGCGCCATCGCCTCATCAACCGCACCGGACCGGTGCAGCAGCACTGCAAGGGTATTGGCGATGGATGGGTCGCGGTCGTCCAGTGCGGCGGCATGTCGCCCGACCGTCAATCCTTCGGCCACGCGCCCGGCGCACCGCATCGCGTGCGCGGTATGAGCCCACGCTTGCGCATCCGTGCGCTTGAGAATCGCGGCCGCGTGGAATGCATCGGCCGCCTGCTTGTAGTCAGAGACGGTCGCGTACGTCTGCGCGAGTTGCACGTAACTGTCGGCTCGTTGCGCATCCAGCGAAATGGCGCGGATCAGTTCGCGCTGTGCGTTCTTCAGGCGTCCTGCACTGCGCAATGCCACGCCGTGCACGGCAGCGACATCGGCGTCGTGTGGAGCAAGGACAAGCGCCGCCGCATACCGTTTCAGTCCAGCATCGGTCTTTCCTGCGGCGATGGCGCGCGCACCGGCGGCGCATTCAGCGAGTGCGCGGTCGCGTGGCGTCGCGACGCGCGGGCGCATCGCTGCGAGAAGGAGGGATTTGGGTGGCATCTGCCTGCAAGGATCGGCAGGGAAACGGATGCCGCTGAAGCGGACGCGTCCATTCGCTCAAGTCCCGGCGGTTCCGTCCGAGACTGAGGGGGGAGCCGACGACCGATCAGCGGTCCCGGTTGGAGCACGGATGCTCCATCATCAATCACGGAGGATTGTTCCCCATGCGTATCAACACCAACGTAGGCGCACTGAACTCGTCCAAGAACGCCTTCATCAACACGATGGCGACGGAAAGTTCAATGCGGAAGTTGTCGTCCGGTCTGCGCATCTCGCGTGCGGCCGACGACGCGGCTGGTCTGTCCATCGCCAACAAGCTGCGTGCACAGAGCCGCTCGCTGACGGTGGCATCGGCCAACGCCGAGCAGGGCAACGCGATGTTGCAGATCGCGGAAGGTTCGGCCTCGACGATCCAGCGGATCCTCGAGCGTCAGAAGGAACTGATCATCCAGCGCGAGTCGACGGGTAACAACTCCTCCGTCAGCGCGACGCTCGAGGCGGAAATCTCGACGCTCAGTCAGGAAACGACCCGCATCATCAACTCGACGAACTTCCAGGGATCCTCGGTGTTCGCCAGCCTTGCATTCCAGGTGTCGGATGGTACGGCCGGCGGTACGGTGACGGTCGATGCATCGCTCGCCGCCTCCACGGTGACGGTGGGTGCCTCGGCGTCGATCGGCACGGTGGATACGGCACTGACGGCGATCAACTCGGTCCTGGCCAACATCGGTGCCGGTCAGAACCGCCTCGACTACACGGTGCAGAACCTGAAGTCGGCCGTGGTGAACGTGAAGGCGGCAGAATCCACGATCCGCGACGTCGACATGGCGGAGGAAATGGCCACGTACACGAAGAACAACATCCTGACACAGGCGGCGCAGGCCATGCTGTCGCAGGCGAACCAGAGCTCGCAGAGTGTCCTGAGTCTCCTGCGGTAATCCTGATCCGACGTGATTGACGCTGGTCGGCCGTTACGTAGTGCACGTGGCGGTCGGCCTGCGCACAGGGAGTGAACGACCATGGGTACAACGAATATCGGCGGGCTGGTGTCAGGCGTTCAGTGGAACGACCTCGTCGCACAGATTGCGGAGGCCGAGAAGGCCCGCAGTGTCACCCCGCTGCAGACCCAGCTCACGGCGGGGGACAAGCGCAAGACCGCCTGGAACGACCTGTCGGGACTCGTGACGAAGTTGCAGGATGCGTCCAATGCGCTCAAGCTGGGCTCCGCATTCTCGAACTTCACCGCGTCCGTCTCGGCCAGCACGCAGACCAATCGCACCCTGCTGTCCGCCGCGGCTTCCGCCACGGCCCGTCCCGGCGCCTACAAGGTGGAAGTGGTCGAACTGGCACGCGCCGAGAAGCTCAGCGGCTCGGTGCTCGCCGACGCCACGGCGGCCCTCAGTCTCACCGGCACGTTCTCCGTGGCCGGACAGACCGTCACACTTGCCCCGACCGATTCGCTGGAAGGGGTGCGTGACAAGATCAATGCGCTCAACACCGGCAGCTCGGCCTCCAGGGTCACGGCGTCGGTGCTGACCAGCGCGGCTGGTCAGAAGCGGCTCGTCGTGTCAGCCGACAGCGTCGGCAGCGCCGGTACCGGACTCACCGATGGTCCTGAAGGCGTGCTGCGCGATCTTGGCTTCATGGACTCGAAGTCGCGCGCGGTCCCGTCGTCAGGTCTGGCCGTGGCAGCCGCACTCGGCGTCACATCCCCGCCGCCCAGCAGCATCAGGATCGGTGGTCGCACCATCAGCGTGGACCTGGCTGTGGATTCCATCGCCAGCATCGTCGCCAAGATCCGTGCGGCCGGCGGGCAGGCAGAGGTTCAGACCGACACCGTCGGCGGCGTGCCGTCGTACCGTCTGAGCGCCGGCGGCACCGTGTCGGCCACCACCGATCCCGATAGCGCGGCCGTGGTGTCCGCCCTTGGCTTTTCGGCCGGCGGACAGAGCACGGTGCAGCAGGTGCTGGCGTCGGGCAACGCTTTCCAGGACGCGTCGAACAACGTCGCCACTTCCAACACGCCGCTCATCGATCTGCGCGCCGGCGGTGTGTCGCTCGGCGTCAACGTCGGTGACACGCTGACGTTCAACGGGTTGCGTGGCGACGGCTCGGTGGTGACGACGTCGTTCGTGGTCGGCGGCGCCGACACGCTGCAGACGCTGCTGTCGAAACTGAATGACTCGACCAGCGGATTCGGCGCCGGCGCGCGGCCTGCCACGGCCACGATCGACGGGGACGGACGACTGCGCCTCAACGATCGCACCGGGGGCGAGTCACGCCTGCGGCTGTCGATGTCCGTGTCGCCGGCGCTCGGCGGCTCTCCGCAGGCACTGCTCGGCACCTTCGGCACCGAAACGGTCGGGCGTGCCCGCGCCATGTCGGCCGGCAGCGATGCCCAGGTCAAGGTCGATGGCGTGTTGCTCACGCGTCCGACCAACATCGTCACCGATGCGCTCGATGGCGTCACGCTCAACCTGCTGCAGTCGGAGCCCGGCACCGAGATCGACCTCACCGTCACGCGTGATCTCGATGCGTCGGTGAAGGCCGTCAAGGATTTCGCGAAAGCGTATAACGACATCGTGAGCTTCTCGGCGGGCCAGCAGCTCGACGGACAGCCGCTGCGCGGCAACAGCGAACTGCGCCGCATCCTCAGCTCGTTCACGCAGGCGCTGCGCACCGAGGTGCCGTCCGCCGGCGCCTTCACGCGCGGCACACTGGCCGGCATGACGCTGCTGCGGTCGGGAAGCCTGGAGGTCGACGAGACGAAGGTCCGCAGTGCGCTGACTTCGAACCTGTCGGGAGTGCAGTCGCTGTTCGGGACCACCGGGATCGGCAATGCCATGGCCAGCGCCACGGCCTTCACCACCCGCGCGGTGGACGGCACGATCACCAGCGCCATCTCGAACATCACGCGCAACAGTACGGCGCTGAACAAGCGCATCACTGACGCACAGAGCCGCGTGGATGCCCGACGCGAGGCACTCATCGCGCGGTTCACGGCGATGGAACTGGCCATGAGCCGGTTGCAACAGCAGGGCAATTCGCTGACGGCCTCGGTGGCCGGTATCAACCGCAACAACTGACGTCGCTTTCGTACACACCCTCACCGCGCCTACCATCGTGACCTACCCATCACGCGCCTCGCAGTATCGTGAGATGCAAGTGCTCGCCGCCTCCCCGGCCCGCCTCACCGTGCTGCTGTTCGAGCATCTCGAGGTGGTCATGCGCCGCGCACAGACCGCCATCCGGAACGACCAGATCGTGCAGCGGGTGGAGAACCTGGGCCGTGCGCGCGAGATCGTCAGTGAACTCCTCGGGACGCTCGATCTCGAGCGCGGCGGCGACATCGCGATCGATCTGTCGATGCTCTACAGCTTCCTCCTCGGCGAGTTGCTGGACGTCGGCATGAAGCGCGATGCCATTCGCCTCGGGCGGCTGATCGGCATCGTCAACACCCTTGGCACGGCGTTCGCCGCTGCCGCCCGCCAGCTCGAGGAAGCCGGCGCCACACCGCTGGCTGCCACGGCCTGAGCGCCATGCGACCGGAACCTGCGCCGCCGGATGACGCGGCGCTCGACCTGCTGACGCAGGCTGACGCACTGGCGTTGGCCGCCGCCGAAGCGATCGTCACCGGTGACGATGCCACGCTTGCCGCGCTCCTCGAGGAGCGCGGCATTGTCGTCGCTGCTGCCGTCGCGGCGCTCAAGCAGGTGATGGCGGCACCGCCGCGCGCCGACCTCGCCGTGCGACTTGTCGTCGCCGCGCGGGGCAGCATCACCACGGGCCATCAGGCGCATGACCTCGCACAGCGCGTCCGTGCGCAGGTTGCCAGCGAACTGGCCGTGCTCGATGCCCGCAATCAGGCCGGGCTGGAATACCAGCAGGGGCCCGCGCACGCGACGATCGACGTCGTCCTCTGACGCCAGCCACGCTGCGCACTGCCGACCGGCACGATGTCGCAGGGCAACGTGATGTTGCCGAGGCCATGCTGGCGCGTCGAATGACACGATGTCACAGATTTCCCTGATTTCCAGTCACATGCTCACGCCGCGCTGGACCCGCGCCATCGATGTGCGCGCCGAGTCCCGCCGTGAGGACGCCATCTCGCTGATGGCCGCCGGTCTCTCGCTGCTCGCCATCCTGCGGGACCAGGCCGTGCCGCTGTCGCCCGTGCCGCTCGCCGACCTGCCGCGCCGCGCCCCGCAGCGCCCGCAGCCCGCGATGCCGCCCAAGGGACCGACGCCGCTCAGCGTCCCCCAGGAAATCGAGCAGATTCCCGGGCAGCAGGCCGAATCGCCGTACTTTGCGAAACCGCGCTGAGCGGTCGGTAAAGTTTCTAATGTTTGCGCCGATACCCTTTCTTCGGAGGTAGCCAACCATGCAGATCAACGGAAAGGGCGGGATCGACCCGAAGGCAGTCACTGGCGTCAGGCCAGGTGCCTCGGACCGGAACGCGCCGCTCAAGCGGACAGACGCCGTCACCTCGACGCCGGAACGTCCAAAGCAGGACACCGTCTCGTTCAGTGACGAGGCCCGGGCACTGTCGACGGGAACGTCGACACGTGTGCAGGTGAGCACGGAGCGAGTGGACGATGTGAAGCAGCGCGTCCTGATGGGCGCCTACAACACGGCCGAGATGGCCGGCGAAGTGGCGAAGCGGATCCTGCAGCGCGGCGACATCTAGCCGTCGTCGCAGGGCAGTCCGGTGGGACACAACCGAACGCAGGACGTGACGGGCCGTGCAGCGACGCTGTGCGGCCCGTCGTGCGTCGCGTCTGCACACGTCAATAAATAGCATATCATTACATAAACACCTGCCGCGTGACAGGCACGATCACACACCAGCGCTGCGCGCATCGCGCACTCAAGCCGCAGCACGATCAACCGACACTTGTACGCGAGAGAGCACCCCCTTCTCACAGGCAGGACGGCACGGTCGCCGTCACGCAGACCGGGGCGTGTGCCATCGCGCACACGTCCTTCACTCGTCAACGGCAGAGACGCGACAATGAAGTTCCTGGTTGTGGATGATTCAGCAACGATGCGGCGTATCGTGGTCAACTCCCTGCAGCGCATCGGATTCACCAACTGCGTCGAAGCCGCCGACGGCGTCGAAGCCCTTGCCCGATTCGACAGCTCCATCGCCTTCGTGATCACCGACTGGAACATGCCGAACATGTCCGGCACGGAACTGGTCCAGGCGCTCCGGCAGCGTGACGACGGCCGCACCGTGCCGGTGCTGATGGTGACGGCGCGCAGCGTGCGCGAGGACATCATCACCGCACTCGAGGCGGGCGTCAACAACTACATCGTGAAGCCGTTCACGCCGCAGGTGCTCAAGGAAAAGATCGACAGTCTCATCGTCACACCGGCGGCATGATCTCATGGCAAACGAACGCGCCTCAGAACTGATGTACGACACGGCGTCCACGCTGCGCCTGCTCGATGCCGAGCTGGGCGAGCTTGCGCCACGCCGTCCCCCGGAGCAATCGCCCAGCACGGCCGCCGCTGCCGCTGCCATCGGGGCCTCCGACCGGGTGCTCCCGCTCCTGCCCGCCCTCTTCGTCCGCGCCATGGGCGAAGTGCATGCGATGCTGATTTCGATCCGCACGGGCCGTGAACACATCCGGGCCACCGCCACCGAACGCCTCGCGCACACGAACGAGAAGCTCGACGAAGTGTCGTCGGCCACGGGCAAGGCGGCGCTCGACATCATGGATGCGCTCGACCGCGCCATCGCCAAGGTGGACGAGCTCGAGACCGACGACGTGCTCGCCGATGCCGACAAGGGCACTGCCATCCGCAGCGAGCTGCGCGACGAGCTGTTCGCCGTCATGGGACACATGCAGTTCCAGGACATCACGTCGCAGCAGATCATGCACGTGCAGTCGCTGCTCGCCGACATGGAGACGCGTCTCGGTGACATCGCGAACCTGTTCGATCATCAGGCGGGCGACGCCGCCGCACCGGCGGCGCCGGCGACCGTGCTTGCCACGCGCACCGAAAAGGACGCACACTCCTTCGACCCGAACGCCACACTCGCCGACGCCGAGACCCGCCAGGCCCTCGCGGACTCGCTGGTCGAACGCGGGCCAACCGGTGCCTGAGCGGCACCACTCTCCCCAGCCGGATCGCGTCACGCCATGATCCCGTCGGAACTGAACGATGCCGCATTCATCGTCGTGCAGCTCGAGCCGGCGGAGCATGCGGACATCAAGGCGCTGCGTGATACGCTGCGGCATTTTGCCGTCTTCGATGCCAGTGCCACGGCACCGGTGCGTGCGCAGGCACAGCACGCCGCGACCTGCCTCAACCTGATTCTGCTGGGCGCCGGTGGCGACCCTGCCGATCTGCTCACGCAGGCCAGCGAAGCGATCGATGGGGCCATCAAGGCCTCGGAACAGGCCAATCGCAACGAGCCGCGGATCACGCAGGCGGATCTCGTGGCGATCGTACATGATCCGGGCGATGCAGCGGACCTGCAGGCCGCGATGTCGGCCTCGGAACCGGCCGCGAAGGCGAAGTGTGTCACGCCGTCGCGCCACGCCAGTCCGGTGATCTCCGTCGCCGCTGCACCGGCACCGGTTGCTGCCGTTCGCACTCCGCCGCTCGACGTGCCGCTCATCATCGAGCACCCGCCGGTGACCGATGGTGGCAGGGTTCCCGACGACGCCGACCTGACGCTGCTCGGCGACTTCATCGCCGAAAGCCGGGAGTCGATGGCGGGCGCCGAAGCGGCGTTGCTCGAACTCGAGGCCAACCCGGAAGACATCGAGGCGGTGAACACCGTCTTCCGTGCCTTCCATACGGTGAAGGGCACGGCCGCCTTCATGGGCCTCGATCGACTCGCGGAGTTCGCGCATCACGCCGAGTCGCTGCTGAGCCGCGTACGCGATCGGGAATTGCCGTACATGCAGGCCGTCGCCAACCTGTCACTCCGCTCCAACGACGTGCTCGGCGAGTTCCTCGACGCCATCGAACGGTCGGTGAACGGGCATGAACCGATCACGCTGCCGGCGGACTATACCGCGCTGATGCACGACCTGCTGAATGTCGATGCGGTGCTGGCGGGGATCGACACGCGATCAGTGGTATCGGCCGCTGCATCGATGCCGTCGCTGCAGGTGGACGTGCCGTCAGTGACGGTCACCACCGGCGCGCCGGCGACTGCAGTGACAAGCGAATCGTCGGCCGTCCGCCAGACGCCCATGGCCAGCACGGCATCAGTGGCGCGGAGCGGCACGAAGACCGAAGCCGACCTGTCGGTCCGCGTGCGCACCGACCGCCTCGATCGCCTGATCGACATGGTCGGCGAGCTGGTGATCGCGCAGTCGATGATCGCTGCCGATCCGGCGGTCACCGCCGTGGGGCAGCACGATCTCGTGAAGAAGGTGTCGCAGGCCGGCAAGATCATGCGCGAACTGCAGGATCTGAGCATGTCGATGCGCATGGTGCCACTCAAGTCGACGTTCCAGAAGCTCACGCGCCTCGTGCGCGACGTGGCGCTCAAGGCCGGCAAGGTGGTGGAACTGGTCACCGAAGGTGAAGAGACGGAACTCGATCGCAACATGGTGGACGCGATCGCCGATCCGTTGGTGCACATGGTGCGCAACGCGGTGGATCACGGTGTCGAAGGGCCGGCCGATCGTGAGAAGGCGGGCAAGCCGCGCGCCGGTCGCGTGCAGCTGGCGGCATTTCAGCAGGGCGGCAGTGTGATCGTGGAATTGCGTGACGATGGACGCGGGCTCAATCGCGATCGCATCCTCGCCAAGGCCATCGAGAAGGGGCTCGTGTCCCCGAACGCTTCGCTCACCGATTCCGAGATCAACGCGCTCATCTTCGCGCCGGGCTTCAGCACGGCCGAGCAGGTGACCGACATCTCCGGGCGTGGCGTGGGCATGGACGTGGTGCGACGCAACATCGAGTCGATCCGCGGTCGCATCGACATCCAGTCGGTGCTCGGGCAGGGCACGATCTTCCAGATCCGGTTGCCGCTCACGCTCGCCGTCACCGACGGCATGCTGGTGCGTGTCGGCGACGAACGCTACATCGTGCCGCTGACGAGCATCTCGCTCAGCTTCCGCCCTGAGCCCGACATGCTGTCGACCATCCCGCCGCGTGGCGAGGTCGTGATGCTGCGTGGCGAGGTGCTGCAGGTGGTGCGGCTCCACGAGATGTTCGGCATTCCGGGCGCCGTGACCAATCCCGCCGAAGCGATCCTGATGATCATCGGCGATGGTGACCACCGCGTGGCCCTGCTGGTGGATCAACTGCTTGGACAGCAGCAGGTGGTGGCCAAGGCGCTGGGCGATGGCGTGGGTGAAATCCCCGGTATTTCCGGTGGTGCGATCCTCAGCGACGGTCGCGTGGGCCTGATCATCGACGTCGCCCGCATGACGTCACTCGCCCGGAGCGGGGACTCACGTCCCCGCGGCCTGTCGCAGGCCGCCTGATGCGCCAGCGCACGTCTGTTTGTCTCAAGCCGCATGCGCCGTACGACGATACTGCAAACGGAGTCGCCGCGCGCGACGTCCTCCGCACCTACCTCACCCTGGAGATGGCATGACCAGCACCATTGAACGCCCGGTGAACACGCTGGGCGGCAAGTACCTGACGTTCTTCCTGGCTGGTGAGGAGTACGGCGTGGAAATCCTGCGTGTGCAGGAAATCATCAGCATGATGCCGATCACGCGCGTGCCCCGCACGCCGCCGTACATCCGCGGCGTGATCAACCTGCGCGGCAAGGTCATTCCGATCATGGATCTGCGCGAGAAGTTCGGCATGCCTGCCAGCACCGAGCCGGAACAGGTGATGATCGTGGTGCAGGTCGGCGGCGTGCAGATCGGCGTGGTGGCCGACAAGGTGTCGGAAGTCGCGAGCATCGCGTCGGAAGACATCGACCCGACGCCCGACTTCGGCGCGGAGTTCCACACCGAATTCCTGCTCGGTCTCGGCAAGTCCAATGGTCGCCTGCGCCTGCTGCTCGACATCGAGCGCGTGCTCTCGACCGACGAGGTGACCGCGATCGCGTCGCTCCCCGGATTGTCGCAGAGCAACTAGGCATCACGCGTGCCCTCGCTCAGCAGTCCTGAAATGATCGGCACTGCGCCTGAGCTCTCGCCGGATGATTTCCAGCGGGTGCGCCGCATCGCGTACGAACGCGCCGGACTGGCGATTCCGGCGGGCAAGGAAGGCCTCGTGCGATCGCGGGTGTCGAAGCGGCTGCGTGCGCGGCGTATCGCGACGTTCAGCGTATATCTGGACACGGTCGAGCAGGAGACTGGCGAGGAGCTGGTGACGCTCATCGACCTGCTCACGACCAACAAGACCGACTTCTTCCGCGAGCCGGCGCATTTCGACTTTCTGCTGCAACAGGTCGTACCCGATGTCGTGGCCAGTGGCCGGCCGCTGCGGATCTGGAGCGCGGGATGCTCGAGCGGCGAGGAGCCGTACACGCTGTCGATGCTGCTGCGCGAGACGCTGCCTGCACGCTACGACTTCCGAATCCTCGCCACCGACATCAGCACACAAATCGTTGCCGCCGCCAAGCGCGGCACCTACTCGGCACAGCAACTCGGTGACGTGTCGCCGCAGCGTCGTCAGCGCTTCTTCACGCCGGGGCCCGACGGGTCGGCCACCGTGACGCCGGATCTCCGCGCGCCGATCAGCTTCGCGCACCTGAACCTGATGACGAAGTGGCCGATGTCCGGACCATTCGATGTGATCTTCTGCCGCAACGTCATGATCTACTTCGACAAGCCGACGGTGACGCGGCTCGTGAACCGCTTCCACACGCTGCTCGCGCCCGGCGGACACCTGTTCATCGGGCACTCCGAAAGCCTCACGGCGATCGCGCACACGTATCGCTACGTCCAGCCTGCGGTGTACGCGAAGTGAGCGCCGTGAACGGCATGGCACCCGCGAAGCCGGTCGTCGTCGGCATGGCTGACCTCAAGGTCACCGATCGTGCTGACGACACGCTCATCACCTATGCGCTCGGCAGTTGCCTCGGCATCGTCGTGCACGATCCCGTGGCGCAGGTGGCCGGCATGCTGCACGTGATGCTGCCCACCTCGACGATCGACGAAGCGAAGGCGAAGGCACAGCCCGCGATGTTCGTCGACACCGGCGTGCCGCTCCTGTTCAAGGAGTGCTACCGGCTCGGTGCCCGCAAGGAACGGTTGACCGTGACGGTGGCCGGCGGCTCGTTCTCGGGCCGCACCGATGCCGACGACACCTTCCAGATCGGCAAGCGCAACATGATCACGCTGCGCAAGCTGCTCTGGAAGAACGGTGTGCTGATCCACGCTGACGATACCGGCGGTGTGCAGCAGTCGCGCACGATGTCGGTCAGCGTGATCAATGGAATCGTGCAGCTCCGCACCAATGGCACGCTGCGCGTGCTGTCGCCAGAGACGCAGGGGGCCTCCGCTGCCTCCGCGGTCGCTTCCCCGAGGTAAGGTCATGAAGCTGAATGTGCTGATCGTCGATGACAGCGCGGTGATGCGGGCGATGATTCGCCGCACGCTGTCGCTGTGTGGAATTCCGCTCGGCGAGGTGTTCGAGGCCGGCAATGGCCTCGAGGCGCTCGAGCAGCTCGGTGAACACTGGGTCGACCTCGCGCTGCTGGACGTCAACATGCCGGTGATGGATGGCGAGGAACTGCTCACGCGCATCCGCGCCAGTGAGGAGTGGCGCGCGCTGGCCGTGATCATCGTCAGCACCGAAAGCAGTGACACCCGTCTCGCGCGCCTGCGCGCGCACGGCGTGGAAATCGTGCACAAGCCGTTCACCCCTGAACAGCTCCGCAACACCATCCTCCAGGTCACCGGACTCACGCATGCTGCAGCCAGCAACGACATCCCTGTTCCAAGCGGCGACTTCGACTTTTGAGTCGCTCGCACTGCTCTTTCCCGAGCCGTGCAGTATCGACGGGGCCGAGTTCGTGCCGATCGAGGCCGCGTGCGCCGTCTCGTACCATGGCGCCGGTGAAGGGCGCCTGGTGGTCGGTGTGACCGCCGGTGTGTTGCGCGCGCTGGCGGAAAACATGCTGGGCTCGGCCGCGGCACCGGATCAGCAGCTGCAGCGTGATGCGCTCGGCGAACTGGTGAACGTGGTCACGGGCAACGTACTGCCGATGGTCAACGGCGCCGCCGCCGTGTTCAGGCTCGACGCGCCGGTCGTGGCCGGTGACGATGCGTTCCGCGCCCGCGACGGCGAGGTGCAGGCGGCCTTCACGCGACTGCGCATGGATGAGGGCGAGGCGCTGCTGGCGCTCTTCACGCGAGCGGACACCGGCCGTCAGGCTGCCGCACCCGCAGCGACGGCATACGCGTGATCCGCGTTTTGGTCGTCGATGATTCCGCCCTCGTGCGGAAGCTGCTGACAGAGGAGCTGTCGCGGTACGACGACATCGAGGTCGTCGGCACGGCGGTGGACCCGTACGTCGCGCGCGAAAAGATCGTGACGCTCAAGCCCGACGTCATCACGCTCGACGTCGAGATGCCACGCATGGACGGCCTCTCGTTCCTCGTCAAGCTGATGAAGCATTATCCGGTGCCGGTCATCATCGTCAGTTCACTCACGCCGAAGAACAGCGACGCGGCCATTCGTGCGCTCTCGCTGGGTGCCGTGGACGTGATCGGCAAACCCGGATCGGCCATGTCGGTGCCGGACATCTCGCGGCAGCTGGTGCAGTCGATCCGTGCGGCGTCACGCGCCAAGCTGGTGAAGCGCGTCGAGACGGCGGCACCCACTGCGGCGCCCGTGGCGACGCGTGGTGCGCCGGTTCTGGCGGGGCTGTCGATGACGCACAAGATCATCGCACTCGGCGCCAGCACGGGCGGCACGCAGGCCCTGGAAGCGGTGCTGACCAGGCTGCCGCCGGCCATGCCGGGCATCGTGATCTGTCAGCACATGCCCGAGAAGTTCACGGCATCGTTCGCGCAGCGGCTGAACTCCGTGTGTGCGATCGAAGTGCGCGAGGCGAAGGATGGCGACGTGGTGATTCCCGGCGTGGCGCTGGTCGCACCGGGGAACTTCCACATGATGCTGACGCTGTCTGGCGCGCAGTACCAGGTGCGCGTGAAGGACGGCCCACGTGTGCATCATCAGCGTCCCGCCGTGGACGTGCTGTTCGCCAGCGTCGCCAAGTACGCCGGCAGGAACGCGGTCGGCGCGATCTTCACCGGCATGGGTGCCGACGGCGCCAAGGGGTTGCTGCAGATGCGCGAAGCCGGTGCCCACACCATCGCGCAGGACGAGGCGAGCTGCGTGGTGTTCGGCATGCCGAAGGAAGCGATCAAGATGGGGGCGGCCGTCGAGATCCTCCCCCTCGGTGAGATCGCCGCCGCGCTCCAGTCCTCCGTCGCCCACGAGCGCCTCGCGGCGGTCTGAGCGCTCGGGGCACCGTCATTTCCGGTCGTGGCAGCGTGAACTCCACTCACACGGAGCCGCAGAGACACGGAGGGCGTGCCCCGCCCGCGTTCTGCCCCCGGTGGAAGACTGCAAATGGTGTAGGGCTTTCGTGCTGCACTGCAGTTCCCCCGGCCGTTGCAGTGTCTCCGTGCCGCCGCGGCTCCGTGTGAGCGGAGTTGCTCTCGCGGTTGGACGACGGCCGCGACGCGACCTGAACGGGCGTCGTGGAGCAGTTAGCTTCCGGGCATGTCGGAGCTGACTCTCGAAGGACACCTGCACCGCCGATGCGGCGGGCACTATGCGCTGGCGGTGGAAGAAGTCACCATTCGCCTGAGCGGCATGACGGCGAAGGTGGATCGCGCCATGTACAAGTGCGACAAGTGCGGTGACCGGCAGCACACCGTCGAGCAACGTGAGGAGGCGGAGAAGGAGGCGGTGCTGACCATGCGCAGTCAGCACACCCTCCTGACCGCCAAGGAGATCAAGCACTTCCGCGAGTCGATCGCCCTCACCACGGCGCAGTTCGGCGAACTGCTCCACGGCCTGCCCAAGGGCATCGTCGAAGGATGGGAGAAGGGCCGCTATCTGCAGAGCCCGGCCGTGGACGCCATGATCCGCTCGCTGTCCGATCGCGAGGAGCGCGAGCGTCGCGCCGCCAAGTCCGGCTTCGTGCTGCCTCCACTCCCGGGCGAGGTGGTGCCCGAGGCTGCCACACCGCCGGTGGGTGACGGTGCACAGCCGAATGATGACAGCGCACTGAGTGCGACTGAGGCTTCGCCACCCAGCGTCACTGCCGTCGCGCTCCCTGCTGACGCCGCAGTCGACTCGATTACTGAACCCGAAGCCGCGACTGCAGGCGTTCAGCAGTAGCACCGCCCCGGTATCTCACCGGGTCAGCGGTCGTCGCGTTCCGCCCTGAGCCACTGTGCCGACGTTCGTCAAACGCAGTCCCATGCCGGTCTCCGCCCGTGCCCTCTTCGACTGGCATGAGCGTCCCGGCGCCTTCGAGCGGCTCACCCCCGGATGGCAGCCGACCCGCGTACTGTCGAAGACGGGCGGCATCACCGATGGCAGCCGCGTGGAGCTCGAAGTGCCGGTGCTGGGGGGGCTCATTCATCAGCGCATGTTGATGGAGCACCGCGGCTACGTGGCGGGCGAACGGTTTGTCGATACGATGCTCGAGGGGCCGTTCGCCGAGTGGACGCACACGCACACGATGGAGCCCGCGGCTGACGGGACGAGCGTACTGGTCGATCAGCTGGATTACGCACTGCCGCTCGGCGCTCTGGGCGACACGGCCGCGGGATGGTTCGTGCGAGGTCAGCTCGGGGAGCTGTTCGAATTCCGCCACTCCCGCACCCGTGCCGACCTGGAGCAGCACATGGCCTACGAGCAATCGCCGCGACTGACCGTGGCCATCACCGGCGGCACCGGCATGATCGGCTCGGCACTGACGGCGCTGCTCCGGACGGGGGGGCATACGGTGCGCTGGATCAGTCGCCGGCCCGACGCCGCTCGTGGCGACATCGGCTGGGATCCGGACGGCGGACGCCTGAATGCGGCTGACCTTGCGGGTGTGGACGCCGTGGTGCACCTCGCTGGCGCCAACGTGGGCGAGCGGTGGACCGAGTCGCACAAGCGCGCGATCCGCACCAGCCGCGAGCTCGGTACCCGCACGCTGGTGTCGGCTCTGACGAAGATGGCCGTCAGGCCGAAGGTGCTCGTGTCCGCTTCGGCGGTGGGATACTACGGCGATACTGGCTCGAAACTGATCGATGAAACAACGCCCATCGGCGTTGGTTTCCTCGCCGACGTCTCGCGGTCGTGGGAGAGCGAGACAGCGCCCGCTGTGGCCGCCGGCATTCGCGTGGCGATCGCGCGGACTGGCGTGGTGCTCTCCCCTGCCGGTGGCGCGCTGGCCAAGATGCTCCCCGCGTTCCGCTTCGGACTCGGTGGCCCGTTGGGTTCGGGCGAGCAGTGGATGAGCTGGATCTCGCTCGAGGATGAGATCGCGGCGCTGTATTTTTTGCTGATGACTGAGTCGTGCAGCGGTGCGTTCAACCTCACGGCGCCCACGCCGGTCACGAATGCCGAGTTCGGGCGGACGCTGGGCGACGTGCTGCATCGGCCCGCGATTCTGCCCGTACCGGCGTTCGCGCTCAAGGCGCTCTTTGGTGAGATGGCCGAGGCGACGATCCTTGGCGGGCAGCGCGTGGTGCCCGTCCGGTTGCAGGCTGCGGGGTTCAGGTTTCAGCATCCCGATCTCGCGTCGGCCCTGCGTGCGGAAATCGGGCGGTAGCGGCATGTGTGATGAAACCTTCTGACACACCCTGTCGTCTGTTTATCGTGATCGAGCCGGTGACGCTTCCGCGTGACACAACGCTCGAACGGAGCCAGATACGGTGGTTGTAATTCTCATTGAGGGCGTCCTCTTCGTCGCGGGTATCGTGGCGGTGGTCGCCCTCGTTGCGTGGGGACTCAGGGCGTACACCCCGCTCGGCACGCGATTGAAACAGACGGCGAATCGCCGCCTGATCGATCAGGATGCCGCACTCACCTGTCCCATCCATGGATGGCAGGCGCCCGATTCCCTCGTGCGGCTCCCCAGCGGAGAGCCGCTCTGTTCCAAGTGCTACCAGGAGACTTTGTATGGGCAGCTCGATCGGTGATCGCATCTCGCAGATGGGTGCACGCATGCCCGCCGGCGGAGGCGGTGCCCGGAAGGCGGTCCTTGGCATCGGCATCGTCGTCGCTGGCCTCTTTCTCGCCACCAGTTCGGTGTCGTACATCTCACCGGGTCACGTCGGCATCGTGATCCATCGCGGCGGCGGCGGCGTGGACAAGACGCCACTCGGCCCCGGCATACATGCGCGCAACCCGCTGATGACGCAGATCGTGGAATATCCCACGTTCATGCAGACGCTGGTGCTGACGCGCGGCAGCACGGAAGGGTCGCCGAACAACGACGAGATCAACGTGAACTCCAAGGAGGGGCAGCCGCTCTCCGTGGACGTGTCGATGTCGTTCGAACTCGATGCGGCCCGCGTGCCGCAGCTCTACCAGACCTTCCGTACCGACATCGCCACGATCCAGCATGGCTACGTGAAGCAGACGATCCGTCAGGCGCTGCAGGAAGTGATCGGCAGCGAGCAGATCGCCGACATCATCGGTCCGAAGAAGGCCGAGGCCGTGGGTCGTGCGCAGGCGCTGATCGCACAGCGGCTGCTTCCGTACGGCATCGACGTGAAGCAGTTCACGCTCAACGAACTGCGCGCGCCGGAAACGGTCATGGCGGCCATCAACACCAAGAACGTGATGCAGCAGCAGGCGCTGACGGCGCAGAACGAGCTGCAGAAAAACACGTTTCAGGCGCAGGGCGACAGCATCAAGGCCGTCGGCCGTGCCAAGGCGATTCTCGCCGAAGCGCAGGCACAGGCGCAGGCCAATGAGCTGCTGGCCAAGAGCATCTCGGGAAGCCTGGTGCAATACGAAATGGCGAAGAAATGGAACGGCGTGATGCCAACCGTGTCCGGCTCGGCGATTCCGATGATTCAGATGCCGGGGGCGAAGCCGTAGCGCTTCGGCGCGAGGGCACGGCCACGGCAACGGCAACGGCATATCGCAGAACTGAACAGCCGCTGAAGTGAACGGCCGCAGCACGGCAACTGCAACGGCTTCATTGCAAAACAGCAACTGCCCGCAACACGTCGAACCGCCGCAAGACCGCCTCGTGCGGGCGGCCGTTTGTCCGGCTGGACTCCGCGCGGTACGGCAGCATGACAGAGGGGAACTGCGCTTGCGGAGTGCAGTTCCCCTCGAGGTTTCCGTGTTTCCGTCGCACGCGCTCCGTGAGTGAATGGCGCATCCATGTCGGGCTATTTTGTACAGCGGTGCTGTTTTGCGGGTCATGGCGGTTTTGCGCGCAGTCGCTGTTTCGCGATGAGCAGGTCCGCGATCGGCCCGTTCAGCGGCGGTGCCGTTCTCCGGTGTGCGGTTGCCTTTCGCGATTGGCTGTCGCGATTGGCAATGGTGCGTGGCTGTCGCAATGCACCGTCGGCAGCGCTTTCCCACCGACATCGTGCAGGCGGTTAGATTAGGTGATTCCAAGCTCATCCATTCTGACGGATGTGCGGTTCACGTCACCACCACGACTCAGAGAAACCCATGAGCATTTTCAGCCGCCTCAAGGACAAGCTGTTCGGCACCAAGGTTCCGGACACGACCGCTGCGCCAGCCGCGCCTGCTGCAGCAGCGCCGGTCGCTGCGGCCACGCCGGAGCCTGCACGCGTCATTCCGCTGCTCGACGTCGAAGCCGTGCTCACGTTCATGGCCTCGCAGCACGCGGGAAAGCTCAACTGGCAGACCTCGATCGTCGACCTGATGAAGCTTCTCGGCATGGAGAGCAGCCTGAGCGAGCGTCGCGAGCTCGCCGATGAACTCGGCTTCACCGGCGATAAGCAGGACACCGCCACGATGAACATGTGGCTGCACAAGGAAGTCATGAAGCAGTTTGCCGCCAACGGCGGCAAGGTGCCTGCTTCGATGCTCGACTGAGTTCCGCCCGCACTACCTTGCGGGTGGTCGTCCGCTCGAAGCCGAGGATCGCTTCGAGCGGATTTCTTTTCCCCGTCCCTGCCACGCGATGCCTTCACATACCGCGCTGATCGTCACGGTCGCCGCCAGCATCGGCATCGCGTTCATCTTCGGACTCGCGGCCGCCCGCTTGCGGCTGCCGCCGATCGTCGGATACCTCATCGCCGGCATCGCCGTGGGGCCGTTCACGCCGGGCTACGTGGTGGACAGCGGCATGATCTCGCAGGCCGCCGAGCTGGGCGTGATCCTGCTGATGTTCGGCGTCGGATTACACTTCTCACTGAACGATCTCGCCACCGTCCGACGCGTGGTGATTCCCGGCGCAGTCATCAACACGGTGCTGATCGCCGCCATCGGTGCGATGATCGCGCGTGGCTGGGGCCTGACGTGGGGAGGCGCGCTGGTGCTGGGCATCTCGCTGTCGGTGGCCAGCACTGTGGTGCTGCTCAAGGGGCTGGAAGCGCAGGACAGGCTCGACTCACCCGATGGCCGCATCGCCGTGGGCTGGCTGGTGGTCGAAGACCTGCAGATGGTGTTCGTGCTCGTGCTGCTGCCCGCGGTGGCCCCGATGCTCAGCGGTGCTGGCGGCGCATCACTCGCGCCGGAGGGATCGCTGCTCATGGCGCTGGGCGTCGCGATCGCGAAAGTGATCGCGTTCGCCGTGCTGATGCTGGTGGTGGGTCGTCGTGCCGTGCCATGGCTGCTGGAGCATGTCGCCCGACTCGGCTCGCGTGAGCTTTTCACGCTGGCCGTGCTCACCACCGCGCTCGGCATCGCCACGCTCGCCTCAGAGGTGTTCGGCGTGTCGTTCGCACTCGGCGCCTTCTTCGCCGGCGCCGTGGTGAGCGAATCGGAACTCAGTCATCGCGCCGCCACCGAAGCGCTGCCGATGCAGGACGCGTTCGCGGTGCTGTTCTTTCTCTCGGTCGGCATCCTCTTCGATCCGACGGTGCTGATGGATGCGCCGCTCGCGGTGCTGACGCTCGTTGCCGTGATCGTCATCGGCAAGTTTGCATCGTCGTTCGTGTTGATGCGCCTGCTGCGGCAGCCCACACGATCGGCGCTGGTGATCGGCGGCAGCCTGTCGCAGATCGGCGAGTTCTCGTTCATCGTCGCCGCACTCGGCGTGACGCTCGGACTGATCTCGCGCGACGTGCAGGCGCTGGTGGTGGCGTCGGCGCTGATCGCGATCACGATCAATCAGCCGCTGCTGAGTGCCGTGCGCTACGTGGTCACCCGGCTCGATGCGCGCGACGATGTGCTCGCCTCAACCCGCACCGTGCCGGAATCGGCACGTTCCACACGGGCGTCGGCGCATGTCGATGATGATCCGTTCGACTTCTCCGCGCTCTCGGCGCATGTCGTGGTGGTGGGACATGGCCGCGTCGGCGCCACGATCACCGAGGCGCTGCAGCGTGATGCGGCGCGCTACGTCGTCGTGGAAGAACAGGAGCGCATCGTGGCCGGCATGCGCTCGCGTGGCGAGCGCGCCGTCTTCGGCGACGCCACACGCGCCGATGTGCTGCAGCGCGCGGGCATCGCGCAGGCCAAGCTCATCGTGGTCACGGCACCCGAGCCGATCCGTGCCCGTCGCACGGTGGAAGTGGCCCGCGAGCTCAACCCGCACATCGCGATCGCCGTGCGCACGCACAGTGCGGTGGAGCAGGCGTTCTTCGAAGATCTGCTGCACGCGCCGGTCGGGCATGGACGCGCCATCTATGCCGAACGCGAAGCGGCACTGAGTCTCGCACATTACACGCTGCAGACGCTCGGCCGGAGCGACGATGAAGCCGACATGGTGATCGATACGATGCGCGGCCTGAAGACCCGTCCCACCGAGATGTTCCAGGCGCTGCCGACGCGCGAGTTCCGTGCGATCATGGCTACCGACCCGAATCACGGCACGCCGAAGAAAGACGCGTGATGTCCGTGTTCAGTGCGTAGGCGCCGTGGCGGACGTCACCTGCACCGGCACGCCGCTGAATCCGGCGTTGCCGGTGAGTGTGTCGATGCGCTGATCGTCGGTGAGGTCGTTGATGCTCACGCCCGGATGACGGTTCGCCACGTCCAGCTGTGTTCCCCCGCGCGCATGTCCCCACCCGTGCGGCAGACTCACCACACCCGGCATCACGTCGGTGGTGACCTCGAGTGGTGCGATCACCGCGCCGGTGCGTGATGTGACGCGGACCTCGTCACCGTCGGCGAGTGTGCGTGCAGCGGCATCATCGGGATGCATCTGCAACGTGCAGCGGCATCATCGGGATGCATCTGCAACGTGCAGCGATTGCGCCCGCGCATGAGGCGTTCGCTGTTGTGCATCCA
>JAYWIJ010000297.1:0-6330 GCA_043788935.1 Gemmatimonadaceae bacterium
ATTCACCAAGCCGAAAGGTCGATGGAGGCGACGTTGCGGTCAACCGTCGGCGCAGCAGATGGCATGATCCGGGTCGCGAACTGGCCGCTGGCTCGGTCCGCGAGGTAGTTTCCCGCGGTGCGCGCCACATCCTCTGATCGCCCCAGCGCGACCCCGCTCCACGTGTGTGTGGTGTCCCATACCCATTGGGACCGGGAGTGGTACCACACGGCAGCGCGATTCCGTCAGCGGCTGGTGGCGCTCCTCGACGCCGTACTCGAGCGCAGGAACGACGGCGAAACCTTTCTGCTCGACGGGCAGGCCATCACGCTGCTCGACTATCTGACGGTGCGCCCTGAGCGGGAAGCTGAGTTGGGCGCGCGCTTGCAGGCCGGCTCGCTCGAGGCGGGGCCGTGGTACGTGTTGGCCGACAACCTGATTCCCTCCGGGGAGGCGATCCTCCGTAATCTCGAAGCGGGGCGTCGCGTGATCCGTCGTCTCGGCGCGGCGCCGCCACCGGTTCTCTACTGCCCCGACACGTTCGGGCACCCGGCCGCGCTGCCGAGCATCGCAGCGGGCTATGGATTCGAGACGGCGATAGTGTGGCGCGGTGCCGGCGGCGCGTCACATCCCTCCTCCGACGCCTTTCGTTGGCGAGCCGCCGACGGTGCGTCGGTCGCCGCGTATCATCTGCCTCCCGATGGTTACGAGTTCGGCAGCGCGCTGCCGGTCGAGGACGACGCGGCGGCGGCGCGTTGGCGGCACATATCCGACGTGCTGGTCGCGCGCAATCGCACTGGCGTTGTATTGCTCCTCAATGGCGCCGATCATCACGCACTGCAGCCCGACGTGATCGAGGCGCTGGCCGCCGTGCGCCACGCGGCTGCTCCGGAAGCCATCGTGCAGCGTAGTGCGCTCAGCGCGTTTGCCGTGCGCTTCCAGCGGGCGTGTCGCGATACGGAGCTGCCGGTGGTGCAGGGCGAACTGCGCGATTCCTACGGCTACACCTGGACCTTGGGAGGAACGCTCGGCACACGCGCGCAGCAGAAGCGCCGCAACGCGATTCTCGAGCGCGCGTTGCTTCGCGATGTCGAGCCGTGGATGGCGCTGTCGTGGCTGCATCACGCGACCGCCCGTGCGCGGGCGATCGCATCGAATGGCACGGTGACACTCGCCCAGCTGCCCGCGCTGCTGAATGTCGCGTGGCAGGAGCTGCTGGAGACGCATCCGCACGACACGCTCTGCGGCTGCTCGATTGACGGCGTGGCCCGCGCAATGGATGCACGTCAGGACCGCGTACGGTCACAGACGCGAGGTCTTCGCGACGCCGCGCTCAGTCTGGCATTGCAGCAGGACGTCGTGGCGGCGCGGTCGCGAGCCATCTGCGCCGCCACGGAACAGGCCGTGGTCGTGCGCAACCGAGCGGCGACGGCACGCGGTGGAGTGGCCGAACTTCGTCTTATTGAAACACTCGCCGACGTCGGGGTCGGTCCGGACAGTGCCCAAACGACGCCGATCGACGTCGGCCGTGACTCATGGCGACCGCTCGTGTCGGGCGTGCCGCTGCAGTGGATGGGCGCGCTGGTAGCACACCAACGACGAGAGTCTCCACAGCACTATCCTGACAACGATCTGGTGCGCGTGCACCGGGTCGTCGCGTGGATACCGGAGGTGCCGGCCCTCGGCCTTCGCGTGTTCGCGACGGCGCCGGACGTCGACGCTGGCCGCGTGCACCACGACGAGGTATCCACGGTTCGTGTGGTTGAGTCGGCGACGGACGTCGTACTCGAAAACGACCGCGTTCGCGTCACGGTGCGCGAGGGGCACGTCGATCTCGAGCAGGGCGGACGTCGTCTTGAGCGCGTGCTGTCGATCGAGAGTATCGCCGATCTTGGGGACAGCTACACACCATCGGTACGCGGTGATCCCGAGCGCTTGACCTGCGTTGAGACCGTCGTGCAGCATCGCGGTCCATTGCGCGCTGCCGTGCGGCTCACGTGGGAGTCTGCCACGCAGGACATTCGCGTGCACACCACGATGGTGGTCGATGCGGCGGCCGAACTGTTGCGCTGCGACGTGAGCGGGATGAATCGACGACGCAATCACCGACTACAGCTGAAGTGGCGCACCGACTTCGCAGACCCCGTCACCGTAGCCGACGCGGCGTTCGGTCCCGTGGAACGCCATGTGCCGCGCGCTCCAGCAGACTCGCGTGAAGCCGTCGTACCCTCCATGCCGATGCATCGTTGGGCCACGCAGTTATCACACGGCCACGCCGTAACGATGTTCGCCGACGGTCTCGCCGAAGCGGAGTCCGCCGCTGGCGCGTTGTCGATCACGCTGGTGCGCGCCATCGGCGAACTCTCACGCGGTGATCTTCCTGAGCGTCCCGGTCACGCCGGATGGCCGTCACCCACACCTGATTCGCAGAGTCTCGGTGGTTTCCGCGCACGCGTCGGTCTCATGCTGCACGAAGATGGTCCCCATCGACTCGACACCGTCAGTCGCGCGGCCGATGCGCTGCTCCTTCCGCTATGCGGTGAAACCTGGCGGGATCTCGACGTGCCGCCGACGCCGACGCCGACGCAGATCGCCGGTCCGCAACTTCATGGGACGGGACTCGAAGTCTCCGCCGTCACCCTCGCGCAGCGCGGCGACGGGATCATACTACGCGCCGTCAACCTCTCTGCGAATGCAGTGCAGGGGCACTGGCAGCTTCCTCACGATGGACCGTGGATCGTGACGCGCTGTCGACTCGATGAAACGCCGCTGGAATCACCCGTGCGGCGGGATGCTCGCGTCGCGTTTCTCGCTGGGCCCCGCGAGATCGTCACGCTGCACATCACGGTTGAGCAGCTAGCGTAAGTCGCCGCGTACGCTGCGGTCGCCCAATGCGTCACCCACGACGGTACAGGCCACCACCGTAGCGACCAGCGCCACACCGGGCACCAGCGCGATCCAAGGAGCAACCAAGAGCCACTCCCGTCCGCCCGCGATCATGTTGCCCCAACTTGACGCCGGTGGCTGAATCCCGAGGCCGAGAAACGACAGGCCGCTTTCGAGCAAAATGGCGTTGCCGACGCCGAGGGTGATCGCCACCAACGCGCTGCTCAAGGCGTTCGGCAGCACGTGGCGCCGCAGCACGCGCCAGGACGGTACGCCGAGCGCCTGAGCCCCCTCTACGAAAGCGAGGACTCGTACGCCCTGCACGTCGGCCCGCACCAGGCGCATCACCGACATCCATCCGGTCAGTCCGAGTACGGAAATTACGACGCCGAGTCCCGGCCCCCACAGCGACGCAATCACCAGCAGCAGCACGAGTCGGGGAATCGCCAACAAGGCATCGCCGAGCGCGACGATCGCCCGATCGACGCTCCCGCCGCGCCATCCCGCGATTGCGCCGAGCAGGATGCCCAACGCGCCGCTGAGGGCCGATCCAGCCACGCCGACGCCCAAGGAAATACGCGCGCCGGTCCAGAGACGCACCAACAGATCGCGGCCGAACGCATCCGTACCCAGGAAATGCCACACGCCGTGGCCATCACGCGAGAACGGCGCAACCAGACGCGTTGCCAACACGTCGCCGATGTCGCGTGCGCCATCGACCGCGAATGCCGGCACCAGAACCGACGCGATCGCCATCGCCGCCAGCACGCCAACGGCCCACCGCGGCGCTGCTGCAGGCCTGATATTGTTCTTCGTCACGTCGCACGCCGCCGCGGATCGAGCCGCAGCAGAATCAGGTCCGCCAGCAGGTTGGCCATCACCACGGCGCCGGCGTAGACCAGCGTCAGACCGAGCACCACGGGATAGTCGCGCGCCGCGATGGCCGACAGCATCGTGCGCCCGAGGCCGGGCCACGCGAAGACCTGCTCCACGAATACTGAACCGGCGATCACGCCAGGCAGCGTGAGCCCGAAGAGCACCACCAACGGCGTCAGCGCGTTGCGGAGCACGTGCGCCCGCTCCACCTCGCCGCGCGTCAGGCCCCGCGCATACGCGGCCTGTACATGCGGCGCGTCAGCCGCGTCCAACAGGGCGCGGCGTGCGAACCGCGAGACCCCGGCCGCACCGGGCAACGACAGCACGAGCAGGGGGAGCACCGCGTGCCGCCATCGGTCGGCCAATCCGAACGCTGCCGGGTCCGCCGCCGGGTCTTGCATGCCGAACGCCGGCAATCGCATCGACGCCGGCAGGCCAAGCCACACCACGCCCGAGGTAAACAGTGTCACCATCGCCAGCGCCAGCCAGAAGCTCGGCGCGGCATAGATCATCGTCATGAGGGCGGTGATCACACGGTCCGCGCGCCGCGACGCGCGCAACGCCTGCCGCATGCCCACCAACGTCCCGATCACGAAGCTGGCCAGCAACGAGACCCCCCCGAGGAACAGCGACACTGGCAACGCATCTGCGATGACGCGCGTGACCGGTTCCGCACGGACGAGACTCTCGCCAAGCTCGCCGCGCAGCACGCCACCGATCCACCGCGCATATTGCAACGGGAGTGGGGCATCGAGCCCCAGTGCGGTCCGCTGTCGGGCCGCCTCTTCGGCCGATGCCGTCGGGGAGATCAACAACGTCGCCGGATCACCCGGTGCCAGATGGATCAGCGCGAAGGTGATGGTGGTGACGAGCCAGAGCAGCAGGAGCGCGTCGAGCACGCGTGACGAGAGACGATGCACGTGAGGATGATGCCTCGTGGAGCGAGGACGTCAACCCGCGCGCGGCCATGGATTGTGGCGAGCATCGCCGCGCTGTCGGTGTTAGGTGCCGTGGCCTGTGGTCGCCCCGATCGCCCGGCAGGGACGATTGTGATGGCGTCCGGCGCCGACCTCGAGTCGGGAAATCCGCTCGTCACGGTGCACCCGCTGTCGCGGCAACTGCAGCGACACGCGCTGTTCGTCACGCTGGTGAAGCTCGACAGCGCTCTCCAGCCTGAACCCTATCTGGCGCGCTCCTGGCAGTGGGACGCGTCCCGACGGGCGGTCACCTTCACGCTGTTGGTCGGCCTCACGTGGCACGACGGCGCGCCCACCACAGCGGCCGACATCGCCTTCACGATGGCGGCCGCGCGCGACACCGCATTGGGCTCACCGCGCGCTGGCGATGTCTCGGTGATGGATAGCGTGCTGGCGCTGAATGACAGCACGGTGCGCGTGGTGTTTCGTGATCCGCGTGCCGAACTGCCCACGGTGCTTGCCGAGCTGCCCATCGTGCCGCAGCACGTGCTCGACAGCGTACCACGGGCGCGCTGGCGCGCGCACCCCTTTTCGACGGCGCCGGTGGGCAATGGCCCATTTCGCTTCGTGTCGAGAACGCCTGGCCGCCAGTGGCGCTTCGCGCGGAACGCTGACTTTCCGCCCGCACTCGGCGGGCCGCCGAACGCGCAGCAGATCGTGGTCGCGGTCGTCGACGAAGCCGCCACGAAGTTCGCTGGACTCGTCAGCGGGGAACTCGACGTGGCCGGCGTGTCACCAACGATGGCACATCTCGTGGAGCGCGATCCATCGCTCATGCTGATGACGCCACCGGCGCTCTTCTCCACGGTGTTGGCCTTTAATACCACACGCGCACCCTTCGCAGATGCCAGGGTGCGACGCGCTCTGAGTCTCTCCATCGATCGCGTGCGCCTCGTGCGCGCGGCGGTCGCCGGCTACGCCACGCCGGCGGCCGCCGCCATTCCGCCCGGCTTACCGTTCTCAGTCGCCGAGGCGCCGGTCCTCGACACGAAGCAGGCCGACTCGTTGCTGGATGCCGCTGGCTGGACGCGCCGCCAGGCCGGCGTCGTGCGCACGCGAGGCGGCGTGCCGCTCGAAGTCACACTACTCACCGTTGGTGGCGGCGACATGGCCGTCGAGCAACTCGTGCAGGCGGACCTGGCCGCGCGTGGCGTCGTGCTCACGCTGCGCGTGATGGAACTCTCGTCGTTCCTCGCGACCGTCCGCGCGCCGGTCAAGCAATTCGATGTCGTGCTCACCGGCATTCCTGGGGATATTGCGCTCGGGCACCTCTCGGCGATGTTCGCCACCGCACAGCGCGGCGGTGCACTCGATTACACCGGCTTGCACACCGCGGAGCTCGACCGCCAGCTTGCCGCCGCACGCGGTGCCGGCCCCGACGCTGCGTCCGCCGCATGGCGAGCCGTGGCGGCAGAACTCGAGGCGGCCATGCCGGTCGCGTGGCTGTTCCACGCGCGTGGCGTGCAGGGGCGCTCGCGGAAACTCAAGGGTGTACACATGGATCTGCGTGGTGAGCTTGTTTCCGTCGCGCGTTGGACGCGTCAGGACACCCCGTGAAGCGACTCCGATTGCTGCCGCTCGATCTCGACGCCCGTCGCCTCGAGACCGCCGA
>JAYWIJ010000298.1:0-6321 GCA_043788935.1 Gemmatimonadaceae bacterium
TCGACGACGATCGCACCGGTCACCGCCCCGCCCTGCTTGAGCGGCACCACGCTCAGACTGCCCAGTCGCGTGACGCGGTGTCCCTTGCTGTACACCGGCGTGACGTCCTCGATCAGCTGCGCATCCTCCCACACCTGCGGCAATCCTGCCGTACACAGTTGCCCCACCAGCGACTCGGCGGCCACCGGCGCGCCGCGCGCGAGATGGTGGCCTGACGTCACGCTCTGGATCACACCCGTCGACGTTTCGCCGTACCAGCGCACCAGTGTGGCGCGGGTCGCTCCCGTGACCGTCAGTGCCGAATCACAGATCGACTGACCGAGCGTATCGATCGTGCGCTGCTGCTGAAACGTCTGCGACGCCTGCAGCAGCGACTGTGCCTGCCGGTTCTGGCGACTGTACTCGGCCTGCGTTTCCAGCAGTTGCGCGAGCATGCCAAGGTTGTCGGCAAAACGCGGCAGCCAGCGTGCGAGCACATCGTGCGAGACCGAGAACTTTCGTGCGTGCAACGACAGCACGCCGCCTGCGTTGACGACACCGGGGACTGCAACGGCGGCCATGACCCCTTCGCCCGTCCGGTTGAACAGTGCCACTCGCGACGCGCTCTGTACTGCTGCGAGTTCGTTGCCGAGTGCGTGATGTGCGGTGGACCACTGTGTCGGATCGTCGCCGGCCCATGCCGTCGGCATGAGCGGGGCACCCTGTCGTGCGCTGCTCCAGTACACGACATCGGTGACGCCGAGCGTATCGCGCACCTGACGCAGATAGCGCGTGAGTGCTTCGGTGCGTGTGCGTGCATCGCCGAGTTCAGAATCGGCTGCGGAACGAATGTCGGGGGTGATCTCCGGCACCGTCAGCGCCCGTTCTTCAGGTCCTGCGGAGAATGCGGGCAACTCCGACAGTGCGCGCATCGTGCCGCGCTGCAGGGACCGTACGATGTAGATCACCGGCAGCACCGTGACCGTGACGATCACCGCGACACCATAGCCGATGTCGGAGACAGTCGGCGCATGGCCCGCCAGCGCCGGTGCGACGAACGAGACGAGAAGCGTACCGACCACGCCGATCAGCACACCGCGCCAACCGCTCGACACGGTGGCGCCAAGCGCACAGATGCAGGCGGCAACGAAGGCGACCGAGTGCGAGCCGCTCAGCTGCGTCGCCAGCACTGCGGACAACGGTGCACCCAGCCCCGCAGCGTAGCCGATCGAGCGGCGCCGTGCGTCGGTTGTGCCTGGCAGCATCAGGATCGAGACGCCGGCCACGATCAGCAACCAGAGTGCAACAACGCTGGTCGCTGCGGCTGATTGCTGTGTCACGGTGAAGGGAGTGATCGTCAGATGCGTCGCGGCCACCGTGGCGAGCAGCCACGGTGTGGCGAGCATCACGAACTTGAACGGCGAACGGGCTGCAAGATGCGTCACGGGTGCGATGATGAGCGACGGGCGTTCAGCAGGTGCGGGGAGTGCACATCGTCTGGCAGGAAGGATCGGCAGGCGACACAAACGCATGAATCCGCACAAGTGCCGCTGAACGGACGCTCGCGACTGCCAGGCTTCATGTGCCTGAGGACGATTCAGTGCGACCGACGCCACCTCACGCACCCGCCGGCAACGTCACTCCCCGTCGCGAACGCCCTGCAACTCCGTTTCCGTGTCAGGGACATGCACCTCCAGATACCGCTGTCGGTTGGCGAGGTAATCGCCGAAGATGTCCTCGACCTGCCCAAGCGAGTCGACCTGGTGCAGCCGCTCACGCAGCTTCGCCGACCCGGGCAATCCTTTGCAGTACCAGCCCAGGTGTTTGCGGAACTCGATGGCCGCGCCGCGACGATCCGCCTCGTACACATCCGCCATGCGGGCGTGCTTGATGGCAATCGCGAAGCGCTCCTCGACCGGCGGCGCGGGCGGCGGCGTCCGGCCCTCGAGCAGTGCGCGCGCCTGATTGAAGATCCACGGTTGCCCGAACGAGCCGCGCGCGATCATCACGGCATCACAATTCGTTTCCGTGCGCATGCGCAGCGCGTCCTCGGCCGTCTTGATGTCGCCGTTGCCGATCACGGGGATCGACAATGCAGCCTTCACTGCAGCGATTTCGTCCCAGTGCGCGTGCCCGGTGTACATCTGCGTGCGCGTGCGCGGATGCAGCGCGAGCACGCGGGCACCGGCGTCCTGGCAGCGCAGCGCAATCTTGACCGGATCACGCATCTCCTCGTTCCAGCCACTGCGGATCTTGACCGTGACTGGCAGGTGCGTGCTCTTCGCCACCGCACGGATGACGGTCTGCACCAGGTCGAGGTCGCGCAGGCAGCCTGAGCCGCCGTTCCGCTTGACCACCTTCTTGACGGGACAGCCGAAGTTGATGTCGACGTAGTCCGGCTGAAACACGTCGGTGACCAGTCCGGCGGCCTCGCCCATGGCGACCGGATCGGCGCCGAAGATCTGCACGCCGATCGGATGCTCCTCCGGCAGAAACCGGAGCTTCGCGATGGTCGCCTCGTTCTCCCGCCGGATTCCCTCGGCAGACAGGAACTCGGTGACGACCACGTCAGCGCCGTGTGCGCGGCAGAGCCGCCGGAACGGCGATTCGGACACCCCGGCCATCGGGGCGAGGAACAGCGGGATCGAATGCCCTGTCGGATACGGAAATTCCATGACCGGAAGATATCCCGCCCCGGGAGCGATGCGCGGATCACCGGTTTGACACCCCCTTTGTCGGGGGGTAGGTTCGCCAGTTCGCCCCGGGTTGGCCGTGGCCGCCCTAACCCAGCTCGATACGACTCGGCGATGATGGCCGGCTCAAGGATCCCGATGGAACTGCGCGAGTTTTTTTCCCTGGATGCCGTACAGCTCGACCTGCAGGGCAGCACCAAGGACGACATCCTCAAGGAGCTGATCGGGCTCCTGAAGCTGGATGAAAAGTCCGAGGGCATGCTCTTCAAGATGCTGAAGCGACGGGAAAACCTCGGGTCCACGGGAATCGGGCGCGGCATCGCGATCCCGCATTGCCGCTCGCTGGTGGTGAACAAGCTGCGTGTGGCCTTCGGCCGAAAGCCCACCGGCGTGGACTTCAAGGCGATGGACGACAAGCCGGTCCACTTCTTTTTCCTGATCGTGGCGCCGCCGCTCGAAGTGTCCAACCAGTACCTGCCCGTGCTGGGGAAGATTGCGCAGTTCGGCAAGGAAGCCGACGTGCCTGAAAAGTTGACAGCACTCGCGACGCCGCATGACTTCATGGCACTTCTGGCCGAAAAGCACCTCTAAATCGGTGCGACACCGGGCTGCAGTTGCTGCCCGGAACGCGATCGTTCAGTAGGTCCTGCCGAACCGTGTCGGCCCTCATGTGACTGGTGAGCCGCGCCCGGCGTCTTCAAACAGATGCCGCAAGCGACCTCGACATATCGCCGTGATATCGACGGGCTGCGCGCCCTCGCTGTCCTGATCGTGATCGCGCATCACGTCGCACCTGACCTGATGCGCGGCGGATTCGTCGGCGTCGACGTCTTCTTCGTGATCTCCGGCTATCTCGTCACGCGCATCATCGAGGATGACGTGCAGGCCGGCCGCTTCCGCTATCTCGACTTCATCTGGAAGCGGTGCCGCCGCATCGTCCCGGCGCTGCTGGCATTGCTGACAAGCACGCTCGTGATGGGTGCCTGCGTGCTGACCGGCCCTGAACTGGTGAGTCTCGCGCGACATGTCGCTGCCGGCAGCCTCAGTGCATCGAACCTGCTGCTGTGGAGCGAAGTCGGATACTTCGATGAAGCCGCGACGCTCAAGCCACTGCTGCACCTCTGGTCGCTCGGCATCGAGGAGCAGTTCTACCTCGTATGGCCTCTCCTCTTGACGATTCTGCCGCTCGATCGGCGCGTGCGGGCGCTCGGCGTCGGCGCCGTCGTGCTGCTGTCGCTCCTCGTCAGCGATACTCTGGCGTACGATGAACCCGCGCAGGCGTTCTATCTCCTGCACTCGCGTGCGTGGGAACTCGGGGCCGGCGGGCTGCTCGCGCTGGTGACACCAATGGTTGCCGATCGCGTGCGAGTCGTGGAACACCTTTCGATGCTGCGAAACGGTGCGTCGCTCGTCGGTGCGGCCCTGCTGACGGGCGCGGCGTTCGGCATGTCCAGTGCAACCAGCTGGCCGGGCCTCGCTGCAGCATGGCCGGTGCTCGCCACGATGCTGCTGATCGCCGCCGGACCACGCGCATGGCTCAACGGTACGTTGCTGTCCGCACGACCTGCGCAGTGGGTCGGCCAGCGCAGTTACGCGCTGTACCTCTGGCACTGGCCGCCACTCGCATTCCTGCACATCCTCGCGCAAGAAGAGGCGTGGTCGGAGCCTGTGCAGCAGGTCACCGCACTCTTGCTGATGTTGCCGGTTTGCGCCATTGCCGACGTGACATTCCGGCGCATCGAGCAACCTGTTCGTCAGCGCTCGACACAGATCGCTGGCCGTGAAGCCATCCGCCTGCGCCATCTCGCACCGTTCGGCGTTGCGTTGCTGACGTGTGTCGCGGTGTCGCTGGTGGTGTCGCGCGCGCATGGATTCCCCTCACGCTACGGCACGCGCGCTGGCGTGGACGCATCACTCGTGCTCACCGCCGCCTCGGCTGATTCCATCACTACGTACGATCGACGCGCCACGCGATGCAGACTCGCGGACAAGGGCACGGCGACGTGGTGCTGGCGGATCGCTGGAGACGGTCGCGGAGTTGCCGTGATCGGCGACAGCCATGCCGAGGTGGTGTTTGCCGGTCTCGCCGAGCAGCAGCTCGGTGTGCCGCTCTTTCTGACGGGCCGCAAAGGGTGCGCGCCGATCGTGCAACGTGAACCGATAGCGGAGCGCACGGCCGAGATCTGCCGACGCGCAACGCTCCTCGCACATGCCGCGATACGCAGCGACACGACCATAACCACGGTGCTGATCGTCTCGCGGGGACCCGCCTACATCAGTGGCAAGGGATTCGGCGTGGATTCACTGCGCCCGGTCGTTCCCGTGGCACTCGGGCACACGACCGACGACACGCTCGCGTTGCGCGCGGCATACGCGCTCGGTCTCGAGCGTGCGGTGCGGTCATTCGTCGATGCGGGCAAGCGGGTGGTGCTGGTCACGGGCGTCCCGGAAATCGGCTTTCTGCCGACCGAGTGCGTCGTCGGCCGACCGTTTGGCTTGCGCACGATTCGCACGCCGTGCGCGCTGCCTCGCGCGGAATTTGATGCTCGTGTCAGCGCGTACCAATCACTCGTTCGACAGGTGGCGACGCGCAATCCGGCGCTCGAGGTGTTCGACGCGACGTCGCTCTTCTGTGACGATGCGCTGTGTCACGCCGACAGACATGACCGCCTGTTGTACCAGGACGGCAATCATCTGACGATCGAAGGCAGCCGAATCATCGCACGAGCGCTGTCAAGTCGCCTCACTCCGCAGCGCATCGTGCAATCACCGTCCGATGCGCTGCGGCTGAGCGCACAGCGCGTACACGGTCAGCCTACTCCCACTCGATCGTCGCCGGTGGTTTCGAACTGATGTCGTACACCACCCGGTTCACGCCATCGACCTCGTTGATGATGCGATTCGAGATGCGTCCCAGCACGTCGTACGGGAACGAATACCAGTCTGCCGTCATCCCGTCTGTGCTCGTGACCGCGCGCAGTGCAATGACGTGTTCGTACGTGCGGCCGTCGCCCATCACGCCCACGGAACGCACTGGCAGAAACACCGCGAACGCCTGCCAGATGTCGGGATACAGCCCCGCCGCGCGGATCTCCTCGAGATAGATCGCGTCGGACTTTCGCAGGATGTCGAGTGCATGCGTGTGCACTTCGCCAAGAATTCGGATGGCGAGGCCAGGACCGGGGAACGGGTGCCGTCCGACCATCTCTTCCGGCAGTCCAAGTTCGCGGCCCACGTTGCGCACTTCGTCCTTGAACAGTTCACGCAGCGGCTCGATCAGCTTGAACTGCATGTCGTCCGGCAGTCCACCGACGTTGTGATGCGTCTTGATCGTCGCCGACGGCCCGCCGGTGGCACTGACCGACTCGATCACGTCCGGATAGAGGGTGCCCTGCACCAGGAACTTCGCATTGTTGCCCGCATCGGCACTGGCCTGTTCGAACACACGAATGAACGTCGCACCGATCTTCTTGCGCTTGATCTCCGGCTCGGCGTGACCGGCCAGTGCATCGAGAAACTGCGCCTCCGCACGCACGGTGATCAGCTTGATGCCGAGGCCCGAGGCAAAGGTGCGTTCCACCTGTTCGCGCTCGTGCAGGCGCAGCAGCCCCGTATCCACGAAGATGCAGGTCAGCTGATCACCGATCGC